>DATELY010000048.1:0-11643 GCA_035276085.1 Steroidobacteraceae bacterium
TGGTCGGGACGAGAGGATTCGAACCTCCGACCCCTTGCACCCCATGCAAGTGCGCTACCAGGCTGCGCCACGTCCCGACTGAGAGATGACTGGCATTCCGTGCCGTGTCTGAGAGGCGCGGGATGATACGGTAGTGAAGGCATGGAGGCTACCCGCAGCGCCCCCAACCCGGCCCTCCCCCGCCGCGCAACGGAGGGAGTAAGAATTATCGGCGGAGGATGCGAAGGATTTCTTCGAGCTCGAGTCGCAGCTGACGGACGATCTGCTGTGCTTGAGTGAGATCTTCGCGGGCCTCTTCGCCTTGGAGGCGGTTGCGGGCGCCGCCGATCGTGAAGCCCTGTTCGTAGAGAAGACTGCGAATCTGACGGATGACCAGCACGTCCTGGCGCTGGTAGTAGCGGCGGTTGCCGCGGCGCTTCACCGGTTTGAGCTGGGGGAATTCCTGCTCCCAGTAGCGCAGCACGTGAGGTTTCACACCACACAGGTCGCTCACTTCACCGATAGTGAAGTAGCGTTTACCCGGAATCGCCGGCAGTTCGCTGTTATTGCTTGGTTCCAGCATACGCTTCCACGCGCGCTTTGAGTTTTTGTCCCGGGCGGAAGGTTACGACGCGACGCGCGCTGATGGGAATTTCTTCACCGGTTTTCGGATTGCGTCCTGGTCGCTGGTTCTTGTCGCGCAGATCGAAATTGCCGAAACCGGAGAGCTTCACCTGCTCGCCATTGGACAGCGACGCGCGCAACTCCTCGAAGAACAAGTCGACGAGCTCGCGGGCCTCGCGCTTGTTCAAGCCCAGCTGATCGAACAGCGCTTCTGCGATTTCGGCTTTGGTCAGTGCTGCCATGACTATTTGTCCCGGATCCCTGCCACCAGCTGAGCGCGCAACGCCGCGGTGACTTGCGCCACCAGGGCATCGGCATCGGCGTCGGTGAGGGTGCGCGAAGTATCCTGCAGAATCAAGGCTAAGGCTATGCTTTTCTTGCCCTTCTCGATCTGCTCGCCGCGATACACCGAGAGTACTTTCAGATCGCGGAGCAACCCGCCGGCACTGCGCTGGACCACCGTCTCGAGTTCCGCCGCCGTGGTTTGCTCTGACACGATGACCGCGAGATCGCGGCGAATCGATGGGAATCGCGAGATCTCCGCAAACTGCGGCACGCGTGACTCGCTGAGAGCTGCAGTTTCCAGCTCGAACAGCACCACTGGATATGTCAAACCGAGCGACTTCGCGAGCGACGGGTGGACTGTGCCGATCCAGCCAATACCGTGGCCGTCGCGAGTAATGCGCGCACTCTGACCTGGATGAAGCGCGGGGTGTGCCGCGCGCTCGAACGCAAAGCGATCGGCCAAACCATTGAGTGCAAGCAGCGCTTGGACATCGCCCTTCACGTCGAAGAAATCTACCGGCTCCCCGTCCATATCCCATTGCAGGGGCACACGCGAACCGGAAGCGACGCCTGCGATCACCTCGACTTCACCCCCCGGCAGGAACGCTCGACCCACTTCGAACAGACGCACGCGCGGTTGTTGACGCCGCTGGTTCTCGCCCAGCGCCTGAATCAATCCCGGCCATAGCGAGACGCGCATTTCGGCGAGTTCTGCCGAGAGCGGATTGGCGAGCGTCAGCGTTGGCGTCCCGCGGCAAATCGTCGCCTGCAGCTTCGGATCGACGAAGCTGTAGGTGATCGCTTCCTGATAGTCGCGGTCGACGAGCGCGTCACTGATGCGTTCGATGGTGAGCGTTGCTTCGCTCGGCATGCGCGCCGGCACAGGTGCCTGCACGTCGCGAGGCTCGATCTTGTCGAAGCCGTGCAAGCGCGCGACTTCCTCGATCAAGTCCTCTTCGATGGTGAGATCGAAGCGCCATGACGGCGGACGCACGGTCCATCCTTCGCTGTGCGCAACCGCGTGCATTCCCAGTCGATTCAGGATCGAGCCGATCTCTGCATGCGGCAGCTCAATGCCCAATAGTTTCGCGATACGCGTCTGCCGCAGGAGAATCGATGCCTTCGGTACCGGCGATTCGAAGCTCGTCACCGTCACAGGTCCCGCCTGCCCACCGGCACACTCCAGCAACAACTGCGTTGCGCGCTCGATGGCGCGCTCTTGCAGATGCGGATCGACGCCGCGCTCGAAACGTTGCGATGCGTCCGTCACCAATCCATAGCGGCGACCGCGTCCAGCGATTGCATCGGGCTCGAAGTAAGCCACTTCGAGAAACACATCGCGCGTGGCATCACCAATCCCCGACGCCGCACCGCCCATCACGCCCGCCATACCCAGCGCACGCGACTGGTCCGCGATCACGAGAACATCCGGTGTGAGCTTTACCGTGCGGCCGTCCAACATCTCGAGTGGCTCGCCTTCGCGCGCATGACGCACTCGAATTTCACCGTCGAGTTGCGCGAGGTCGTAGGCATGCATGGGCTGGCCGAGTTCGAGCATCACATAGTTGGTGACATCGACCACTGCGCTGACCGGACGCAGTCCCGCACGGCGCAGTCGCTCGCGCATCCACAAGGGCGCACGTGCATTCGCCTGCACGCCTCGAATCACGCGGCCGGCGAACTTGCGACACGCCGCGGGCGCATCGATACGCACCGGGAATTTGTCTTGAATCGACGGAGTCACCGCCGCAAAGGTCTCTTCCTTCAGCGGCACCTTGCGAATCGCAGCGACCTCACGCGCGATACCGACAACACTCATGCAGTCGCCCCGGTTGGGCGTGAGATTGACCTCGAAGATCACGTCGTCGAGATCCAGCGCTCGCTGAATCGGCATGCCCGCAACGCTGTCGGCGGGCAACTCGAGCAAACCGGTCTGCTCGTCCGCCAAGCCGATTTCCTTCGCCGAGCACAGCATGCCGAACGACTCGACGCCGCGCAGCTTCGCGCGCTTGATCTCCA
Organism: Steroidobacteraceae bacterium; assembly: GCA_035276085.1. Classification (GTDB taxonomy): domain Bacteria; phylum Pseudomonadota; class Gammaproteobacteria; order Steroidobacterales; family Steroidobacteraceae; genus DATELY01. The sequence goes on from DATELY010000048.1 coordinate 2,908, forward strand.
TGCCTTGCGGCAGCTTTGCACCGATGGTCGCCAGCGGCGCCATCAATCCCGCACGCACGTTCGGCGCGCCGCACACGATCTGCAGCGTCTCCGAGCCGGAATTCACCTTGCACACGGAGAGTTTCTCCGCGTCGGGATGCTTTTCGACGCAGACCACTTCGCCGACCACGACGCCGCTCATCTCGGTACCAAGGCGTTCGATGCCTTCGATCTCGAGCCCGGCCATCGTGAGTTGATGCGCCAGTGCCGCGATGTCCGTGCCCGCGTCGACCCACTCTCCCAACCAATGCAGACTGATTCTCATGTCAGCCTCACTGGAACTGCTGCAGGAAGCGCAGATCGTTTTCGAAGCACATGCGCAGATCGGGGATGTTGTAGCGCAGGAGCGCCAGACGATCGATGCCCATGCCGAACGCATAGCCGGAATACTTTTCCGGATCGATGTTCACGGCACGCAGCACGTTCGGATGGACCATGCCGCAACCGCCGACTTCGAGCCAACCCGTCTGTTTGCAGAGGCGACAACCCTTGCCGCCGCAAGACACGCAGGAGATATCGACCTCGGCAGAAGGTTCGGTGAACGGAAAGTACGAGGGACGAAAGCGGATCTTCACGTCCTGCTCGAATACGCCTTGCATGAAGTACAGCAGGATCGCGCGCAGGTTCGCGAGGGTAATGTTCTCGTCGACGACCAGTCCTTCGATCTGATGAAACATCGGCGTATGCGTCATGTCGGAATCGCAGCGATAGACACGACCTGGCGCGATCACGCGCAAAGGAGCGGAACGCGCCTGCATCGCTCTGATCTGCACTGGCGATGTATGCGTCCGTAGCAACCGGCCATCGCCGAAGTAGAACGTGTCGTGCATGGCACGCGCCGGATGGTTCGCAGGAATGTTGAGCGCTTCGAAGTTGTGCCAGTCGTCTTCGATCTCGGGCCCATCGGCTACTTCGAATCCTGCGCGCCGGAACAGCTCTTCAATGCGCCGACGCACGCGAGTCACGGGATGCAATCCGCCAACGTTCTGCCCGCGCCCGGGCAGCGTCACATCGATCGTTTCACGCTCGAGCCGCGCGGCGAGCTTGCTCGATTCCAGCTCCTCTCGACGGCCTTCGATCGCCTGCGTGATCTGTTCCTTCGCCTCATTCACGCGCGCACCGTGCGCACGGCGGGCTTCCGGATCCATCGCACCGAGCGACTTCAACTGTGCCGTGAGCTCACCCTTCTTGCCGAGCACGCGCACACGGACATGCTCGAGCGCAGACAAATCGCTGCAAGCAGCGATTTCTTCGAGAACAGCAGAGAGGAGTGCTTCTATCGGCACTTCAACGTTCGACATGGGATTGATTCGAGCGTGGACGAGTTGGGCTCAGGGCGAAGCGGGCGTCCCGGATGAGACGCCCGCACGTCAACTCAATGATCGGCACAACGACCGATCCGCGACGGCTTGTCGGGCAGGACAGCACGACCAGCCGCGGTCATCAGGCTGCGAGACTGGACTTCACTTTCTCGGCGATGGCGCCAAAGGCAGCTTCATCGTGATAAGCGATGTCGGCCAGCACTTTACGATCGATGGTGAGGCCCGCGACCTTGAGACCCGCGATCAGCTTGCTGTACGACAGGCCGTGCACGCGTGCCGCCGCGTTGATGCGCGTGATCCACAGCGCACGCATCTCGCGTTTGTGAGCACGGCGATCGCGATAGGCGTACTGACCCGCCTTGATGACGGCCTGCTTCGCTGCGCGGAATACCTTGCGGCGAGCGTTGTAGTAACCCTTGGCCTTGCCGAGGATCTTCTTGTGGCGCGCATGTGCAATGACGCCGCGTTTAACTCTTGCCATGGTTCAACTCCTCACTTCGCGTGCGGCAGCATCTGCGTGACGCGGCCGACATCTTGTTTAGCCACCATGCTGGGCGCGCGCAGCTGACGCTTACGCTTGCTCGGCTTCTTGGTGAGGATGTGGCGACGGTGAGATTGGGCTCGCTTGAACCCGTTGGCAGTCTTGCGAAAACGCTTCGCCGCTGCCCGGTTCGTCTTCAACTTGGGCATGTCATCAACTCCGCATTGTTTAGCCTGTTTAGAACCGCGGTGAAGCGGTCTTTAAGGCGGGACAGCGAGGCTGGGCACAAGACAAGGTCTCGTGCCCGAACACTAGCTGCTCACTTCTTTTTCGGCCCGATCAGCATGACCATTTGCCGACCTTCCATCATCGGGTTCGACTCAATCTGGCCATAGGCCGAAAGGTCTTGCTGTACCCGACTCAGAAGTTCGCGTCCGATCTCCTGATGAGCCATTTCACGGCCACGAAAACGTAACGTGATCTTGGCCTTGTCGCCCTCCGTCAGAAAGCGAATCAGGTTCTTGAGCTTCACCTGATAGTCGCCCTCTTCCGTACCGGGACGAAACTTCACTTCTTTGATCTGAATCTGCTTCTGCTTCCGCTTCGCCGCGTGTGCCTTCTTGTTCTGCTCGAACAAGAATTTGCCGAAATCCATGATTCGGCACACCGGCGGCTCCGCCATCGGCGAGACCTCGACCAGGTCGAGGCCTGCTTGCTCGGCCATCTGCAGTGCTTCCGCTCGACTCATCACTCCTGCCTGGTTGCCGGCTGCGTCGATGATGCGCAGTTGCGGGGATGTGATGTCTTCATTGCGCCGGATGCGCTTTGCGATAGGAGCAGCGATGCGTCATACCTCCAAAATGGTCCGGCCGCGGCTCGCGACTTCGCGAACAAGTTTCTCGGCAAGCGCTTCCAGAGCGATCGCACCGAGATCCTTGCCGCTACGCGTGCGCACGGCCAGAGAGTTAGAACCTGCTTCGCGGTCGCCAGCTACGAATAAATAGGGGATGCGTTGCAGAGTGTGCTCGCGGATCTTAAAACCGACCTTCTCGTTCCGCAAGTCTGATTCAATTCGAAGCCCCTGATTTTTCAGGAATTCAGTTGCCCGTGCTGCGTACTCCGCTTGCGCGTCCGTGATGCTCATCACGACGCCCTGAACCGGAGCAAGCCACGTCGGGAAAGACCCGGCGTGTTCTTCGATGAGAATTCCCAGGAAGCGCTCGAGCGAACCGAAGATGGCCCGGTGCAGCATAACCGGCACTTGGCGCGATCCGTCGGCGGCCACGTACTCGGCGCCCAATCGGCCGGGCATCGAAAAATCCACCTGAATCGTGCCGCATTGCCAGTACCGGCCGATCGAATCGCGCAGCGTGAATTCGACTTTCGGGCCGTAGAAGGCGCCCTCGCCGGGCTTTTCGTCCCAGGGCAATCCGCGGCTGTTCAAGGCTTGAGACAGGGCCTTCTCGGCTCGGTCCCACGCCTCATCCGAGCCGATGCGATTCGGCGGACGCGTCGCAAGTTTGTACGTCAACTCCTTGAAACCAAAGTCGTCGTACACCTTGTGCAGCAAATCGATGAACGTGCTCACCTCAGGCTGGATCTGCTCTTCCGTGCAAAAAATGTGGGCGTCATCCTGCACGAAGCCACGAACGCGCATCAGCCCATGCAGCGCACCCGAGGCCTCGTTTCGATGGCAGGAGCCGAATTCTGCGAGCCGCAACGGCAGGTCGCGATAGCTTTTCACACCTTGGTTGTACACCTGGATGTGGCACGGGCAGTTCATCGGCTTGACGGCGAAGAGGCGCTTTTCGGACTCGGTGATGAACATGTCCGCGTGGAATTTGTCCCAGTGGCCCGACTTCTCCCACAGAGAACGATCCACCAGCTGGGGGGTGCGGATTTCCTTGTACCCATTCAAGCGCCACAGCTCACTCATGTAGTGCTGAACCGTCTGATACAGACGCCAGCCGCGCTCATGCCAGAACACCATGCCCGGCGCTTCTTCCTGGAGGTGAAAAAGATCCAGCGCCTTGCCGATGCGGCGATGATCGCGCTTCTCGGCTTCCTCCAGCCGCGTCAGATAGGCCTTCAGGCTCTTCTCATCCGGCCACGCGGTGCCGTAGATCCGCTGCAACATCTCGTTGCGCGAATCGCCCCGCCAGTAGGCACCGGCCACCTTCATCAACTTGAACGCCTTCAGCTTTCCCGTGCTCGGCACGTGCGGACCGCGGCACAAGTCGACCCAGTTGTCCTGGCCGTACAGGCTGATGGCCTCGTTCGCCGGTATGCTGGCGATGATCTCCGCCTTGTAGTACTCGCCCTGATCCTTGAAGAATTTCACCGCGTCATCGCGCGACATGACTTGCCGCGTCACCTTGTAATCCGCGCGCGCGAGGTCCTTCATCTTCTCTTCGATCTGCGCCAGATCTTCCGGCGTGAAGGGACGTGAGAAGGAGAAGTCGTAATAGAAGCCGTCTTCGATCACGGGGCCGATCGTCACCTGCGCCTCCGGGAACAGCGTCTTCACCGCGTGTGCAAGCAGGTGCGCCGTGGAGTGGCGGATCGTGTCCAGACCTTCGGGATCCTTATCCGTGACGACGGCAACGGTGGCGTCGTTCTCGATCTCGAACGATGTATCCACGACTTTGCCGTCGACCTTGCCCGCCAGCGCCGCTTTGGCCAGCCCCGGACCGATACTGGTCGCCACCTGCTCCACCGTGACCGGGTGGGCAAATTCGCGGCGGCTGCCATCGGGCAGAGTAATGACGGGCATAGCAGGAAAGCTCTGGCTGTGGGGTGCTGAGCGGAAACGGCTTTTCGAGCCGCTTCCGACCAGTCACGAATCCCACGTCATGGATTCACGATGTTGGTGCGCGCGACAGGGATCGAACCTGTGACCCCCACCATGTCAAGGTGATGCTCTACCGCTGAGCTACGCGCGCTAAAAAGGGCGGCAAAGGATAGCGGCGGGTCCGGGCAGTATCAACACACTATGTGTACTCCCTCCCCCCGTTTCGCGAGCGACAGTTGGCGTGGGGGCGGATTCACCGCCCCTTTACCCCACTTTCTTCCCGGTAAGGCCCAACTCCACCTGCCGCAATTTCTGAATCTCATCCCTGAGCCGCGCGGCTTCCTCGAACTCCAGATTGCGCGCGTGCTTGTACATCTCCTGCTCCAGCTTCTTGATGCGCCGGACCGCCTGCTCGGGCGTGAGACTTTCGTAGCTGCCGCGCACATCGGCCACCTTGGCCTTCTTGTCCCGCGACGCCTCGCTGTGTGCGCCCTCCATGATGTCGGCGATCGCCTTCTGGATGCCACGCGGTGTAATACCGTGCTGCTCGTTGAACTCGATCTGCTTCTGCCGCCGTCGTGAGGTCTCCTCGAGCGCGCGTTGAATCGAACCGGTCATCCGATCGGCATACAGAATGGCGCGGCCGTTCAAATTGCGCGCTGCACGACCGATCGTCTGGATCAGCGAGTTCTCCGAGCGCAGGAAGCCTTCCTTGTCCGCATCGAGAATGGCGACGAGCGAAACCTCCGGCATATCCAATCCCTCGCGCAGCAGATTGATGCCGACGAGCACGTCGAACTTGCCCAATCGCAGGTCGCGGATGATCTCCGTACGCTCGACCGTATCGATATCCGAGTGCAGATATCGGACCTTCACGTTGTGCTCGTCCAGGTATTCGGTGAGGTCCTCCGCCATGCGTTTCGTCAGCGTCGTGATCAGCACGCGCTCGTTGCGCTCGACGCAGAGCTTGATCTCCGACAGCACATCGTCGACCTGCGTTCGTACGGGACGCACGTCGACATTCGGATCCACCAGGCCCGTCGGCCTTACAAGCTGTTCGACGACTTGCCCCGAGCCCTTCAACTCGTACGGTCCCGGGGTCGCCGAGACGAAGATCATCTGCGGCGCGAGGTGCTCCCATTCATCGAAGCGCAGCGGCCGGTTGTCGAGTGCAGACGGCAAACGAAACCCGTACTCGACCAACGTTTCCTTGCGCGATCGATCGCCCCGATACATCGCCCCGAGCTGCGGAATGGTCTGGTGACTTTCGTCGACCACGAGCAACGCATTTTCGGGCAAATAGTCGAACAAGCACGGTGGTGGCTCGCCGGCGTTTCGACCCGACAAATAGCGCGAGTAGTTCTCGATGCCGTTGCAATAGCCGAGCTCTTTCATCATTTCCAGATCGAAGCGCGTGCGTTGCTCCAGGCGCTGTGCTTCCACCAGTTTGCCCGACGATCTGAGCTGCTCCAGTCGCTCGTGCAGCTCTTCTCGAATCTGATCCACCGCGCGGATCAATCGCTCCTTCGGCGTCACGTAATGCGACGACGGGAAGATGGTCACACGCGGCACCTTGCGCTGAATCTCGCCGGTCAGCGGATCGAACCACAGCAGCGAATCGACGGTGTCGTCGAACAGCTCGATGCGCACGGCATCCCGCTCCGACTCCGCGGGAAACACATCGATCACATCGCCGCGCACGCGATACGTTCCCTGGGTGAGATCCAGCTCGTTGCGTTTGTACTGCATGTCGGCGAGTCGACGCAGGATGCGACGCTGATCGAGCCGATCGCCACGCGACAGATGCAGCACCATCTGCAGATACGACTCGGGATCGCCCAGGCCGTAGATGGCGGACACGGTTGCAACGATGATCGCGTCCCGCCGCTCCAGCAGCGCCTTCGTCGCCGACAAGCGCATCTGCTCGATGTGCTCATTGATCGATGAATCCTTCTCGATATACGTGTCCGATGACGGCACGTATGCCTCCGGCTGGTAGTAGTCGTAGTACGACACGAAGTACTCGACCGCGTTGTTCGGGAAGAACTCCTTGAACTCCCCATACAGCTGCGCAGCCAGCGTCTTGTTGTGCGCGAGAACCATCGTGGGCCGCTGAATCTGCTGGATCACGTTTGCGACCGTGAACGTCTTGCCCGACCCCGTCACGCCCAGCAGCGTCTGATGCGCGAGGCCCGATTGGATACCCTCGACCAACGCGGCAATCGCCTGCGGCTGATCGCCGGACGGCTGATATCCGCCCTGCAAAGAGAACGGGATCTGGTCTTGCTCGATCTTCATGCGTCTCCCGAAGCGAGGATGGGTGAAGCGGTCGGGCGCTTGCCCGTAAACTACGAGCAATTCCATTCGGCGAAGCCATCATGAGTCTAACAGTCTCGCGCCGCGTTCAACGCGTGAAGCCCTCCCCCACCGTTGCCCTGACCGGGCGCGTGGCGAAGCTGCTGGCAGCCGGCAAAGACATCGTGAATCTGGGGGTGGGCGAGCCGGATTTCGATACGCCGAACCCCATCGCAGATGCGGGCGTGGACGCGATCCGCAAAGGTCACACGCGCTACACGCCAGTCGACGGCACGGCAGAGCTCAAAGATGCGGTGATCGCGAAGTTCCGCCGCGAAAACGAACTGCAGTACGGCCGCGAGCACATCCTGATTTCTTCAGGGGCAAAACAGTCGCTCTATAACCTGGTCATGGCGGTCGTCGATCCCGGCGATGAAGTCGTGATCCCGGCCCCTTATTGGGTTTCCTATCCAGACATGGTGCTGCTCGCGGACGGTGTGCCCGTAACGCCCTACGCGGGACCGGAACATGGCTACAAGCTCACGCCACGACAACTCGAAGCTGCGCTGACCACTAAAACCCGGCTCTTCATATTGAACAGCCCCAACAACCCCAGCGGCGCCGCCTATACGCGAGCGGAGCTGCGTGCCCTCGGCGCTGTGTTGGTGAAGTTTCCACGGGTGCTGGTCTGCACTGACGAGATGTACGAGCACATCTATTGGGCCGACGAGCCGTTCACGAGCTTCGCGCAGGCCTGTCCTGAATTATTCGAACGCACGATCACCGTCAACGGCGTCTCGAAGGCGTATGCAATGACGGGCTGGCGCATCGGTTATTGCGGCGGACCGACCGACATCGTGCGCGCCATGTCGACCATTCAAAGTCAAAGCACATCCAGTGCATCAGCGATTTCGCAGCAGGCCGCGACAGCCGCCTTGAACGGCGACCAGGGCTGCGTACAGGAAATGAACCGCGCCTTTCGCGCGCGTCACGATCATCTCGTCGCGGGATTGAACCGCATCCCTGGCATTACCTGTTTGCCGGGCGCGGGAACGTTCTATGCGCTCGCGAACGTGCAGGGCGCCATGACCCGACTGGGTTTGAGCGACGATCAGGCGTTCGCTGAGCGATTGCTCGATGCGGGTGTGGCCGGCGTACCTGGCAGCGGGTTCGGCGCACCGGGCCATCTGCGACTGTCCTTCGCGTGCAGTCTGCAGACGATCGAAGAAGCGCTCCGCCGGATAAGAACCACCATCGAAGCCGCTTAGCGCTTGGCTCGACCGACACCGGATTGCGTAGGCTTCGTTAGGGATTTGTCTACCGCTCGTTACGGTCGGGATCTGGCAGGCAGAGCCAGCGGCGAGCCGTACTCTGCGCCCTCCGGTATGGACACGAGCGGTCGCAACCATGAGCAAAAAGGTCAGTCGCAACCCGTCGGATTACTCCGTCCAAATCTGGACGCTGGTCGCTCGCCGCGGCATGTCGCTCGCCGACGCAGCGCGCCACATGGACACCAGCCGCTGGCGCGTGGAACGCATCGTGCTGGGCGTCAGCCGCCGCAACACGAGTCGCTGGTTGTGACCCAAGCCCACTCCGTTCCTTGACACACCATAACCCCAGTCCGCAAAATCCCGCGCCTTCGATAATCCCCTGTCTTGCTTCTGTTCCCCGGTAGCTCAGTGGTAGAGCGACGGACTGTTAATCCGTTGGTCGGCGGTTCGAATCCGTCCCGGGGAGCCATTGGAACAGCGACTTAGCGGCGTCTCCTCAGCTTTAGTATCGCCGTTTGTTTCCCAAATGTTTCCCAA
>DATELY010000049.1:0-13923 GCA_035276085.1 Steroidobacteraceae bacterium
ATCGCGCCGGCTTCCTGTAGTCGCTCCATCATGTCCTCAGTGGGTTCCAGCGCGGCCGCAGTCTGCATGCCTCGCGGCCGCAGGCCGCAGCGGTGGAAGCCGTACGTTCTAGGCGGCTTGCTTGCGTTGCCAGCGCTCGTGCCGCTGCTCGTCATCGCGTTTGCCATCGCATCGCCGGAGACCGCGGTGTGGTCGCATCTCGCGCGTTACGTGCTGCCCGAAGTCGTGTTCAATACGATCAAGCTCGTGACGGGCGTCGCCTTGCTGGCGGGTGCGCTGGGCACATCGCTCGCATGGCTCGTCGCCATGCATGAATTTCCGGGCCGGCGCTGGCTCGAATGGGCTTTGTTATTGCCGCTCGCGATTCCGGCGTACGTGCTGGCATTCGTTGCTGTCGGGTTTCTGGACTACTCCGGGCCGTTGCAGTCGATGCTGCGTTCGCTGTTCGGCACGACCGTGTATGTGCCGCCGATCCGCTCGACCGGCGGGGTGATTCTCGTACTGTCGCTGGCGCTCTATCCCTACGTCTACCTGCTCGCGCGCAGCGCCTTTCTCACGCAAAGTCAGCGTGCGCTGGAAGTTGCGCATAGCTTTGGCTATGGCCGCGCCGCGGCGATCTGGAAAGTCGTATTGCCGTTGGCGCGGCCGTGGATCGCGAGTGGCGTCGCCCTCGTGTGCATGGAGTCGCTGGCCGATTTCGGCGCGGTCGCCGTCTTCAACTACAACACGTTCACGACGGCGATCTATCGCGCCTGGTTTGGAATGTTTTCGCTGCAGGCGGCGTTGCAACTGTCCGCAGCGTTGCTGTTGGTCGTGCTCGCCGTGCTGTATCTCGATCAGCGTTCGCGCGCGCACCTGCGCTTTGCGAGCACGAGAGACGTCGGTCGTGTAACGCAGCGGCTGCCGCTCCAGGGCTTTTCACGCTGGGTGGCCAGCTCGTACGCGCTCGGGGTTTTCGCATTGGCGTTCCTGCTGCCGGTGCTGCAGCTGATCTGGTGGACGATTCAGAAGGGCGGACAAGACTTGAACGTGGGTTACTGGCAGTACGGGGCGCATAGTCTGCTGCTCGCCAGCATGGCGGCGCTGATCATCGTCGGTGCGAGCCTCGTGCTCGCGTATTCGCAGCGCAATGCGGACTCCGCGGCGGTGCGGAGCATCGTGCAAACCGCAACGCTCGGCTATGCAGTGCCCGGCACCGTCCTCGCCGTGGGCGTCATGTATCCGCTCGTCATGCTCAATAACGGGTTGCAGGAATCATTGCGTTGGATGCTCGGTGACAACGCGCCTGCATTGCTATTGCAGGGCACGCTTCTGGGCGTGTTGCTGGCATACATGGCGCGATTTCTCGCCGTCGGGTTCAAGCCCATCGAAAGCGGCCTGCAACGCATTACCCGCACGCTGGATGAGGCGTCGATCGGCTTGGGCGTCAGTGGCTTGCAGCTCGTGCGCACAGTTCACGCGCCCCTATTGCGCACCGGCTTGTTCAGCGCCGCGATTCTGGTGTTCGTCGACGTCATGAAGGAAATGCCGATCACGTTGCTCACGCGACCCTTCGGTTGGGACACGCTGGCCGTGCGCGTCTTCAACATGACGACCATCGGCGAATGGGAGCGTGCGGCGTTGCCTGCATTGGCGATCGTCCTCGTGGGCCTGGTGCCGGTGGCGTTATTGACGCGAGGCAGTGACCATGTGGCTTGAGCTGGACAACGTGGTTCGCTCGTTCGGCGCGCGTCGCGCCGTCGATGGGTTGTCATTCCAACTGCCGAAAGGATCGATCGGGTGTCTGTTGGGGCCCAGCGGCTGCGGCAAGACCACGGCCTTGCGCTGCATCGCAGGTTTCGAATCGGTCGACCAGGGTTCTATTCGCGCACACGGCCGCGTGCTTGCGGAAGCAGGTTTCGAAATGCCGCCGGCCGAGCGGCACATCGGCATGGTGTTTCAGGACCTCGCACTGTTCCCGCATCTCACCGTGCTGCAGAACGTGTTGTTCGGTCTGCATCGCATGCACACGAGCAGACGAGTGCGGCGCGCCGAAGACATGCTCGACGTGGTGGGCCTTGCCGAATATCGCAATCGCTATCCCCATCAGCTGTCCGGCGGGCAGCAGCAACGTGTCGCACTCGCTCGGGCGCTCGCGCCCGAACCGGAGCTCATCCTGCTCGACGAGCCCTTCTCCAGCCTCGATGTCGAGCTGCGCGAGCGCTTGAGCATCGAAGTGCGCGAGTTGCTGAAGAGTCTCGATGCGACTGCGTTGCTGGTTACGCACGATCAGCACGAAGCGTTTGCGATGGCCGACGTCATCGGTGTGATGCGTGCGGGTCGGCTGGAGCAATGGGCCACGCCGCAGACGCTCTATCACCAGCCTGCCACGCTGTTCGTCGCCGACTTCATCGGTCAGGGCGTGTTCGTCAGCGGCGAGGTGATCAGCGAGCAGGAAGTTGCTACCGAGATCGGCCGAGTGCGAGCGCGCTCGCGACAGCCGTTACAACCTGGCACGCGTGTGCAATTGCTGGTGCGTCCCGACGACGTCATTCACGATGAGACGAGCGCGTTGCGCGGCCAGGTGTGCAGCCGCAGTTTTCGCGGAGCGGAGTTCCTGTATACCCTGAGATTACCGAGCGGTACGCAGATCCTCGCGCTCATGCCGAGCCACGAAAATCGCGAGATCGGCGAGACCATGGGGATCCGAATCGAGCTGGATCGCTTGGTCGCGTTCGGCGCAGACGAGCAACACGCCGCCGCCAGCGCTGCGTGAAAACGCTAACGCCGACGCATCAGCGCCAGGAACAACGGCACACCGACGACTGCGGTAACGGCGCCGACGGGCAGCTGGCGTGGGGCAAATGCGCTGCGGGCGATCAGATCAGCCAGCATCACCAGCGTCCCACCGAGCAGAGCCGCGGCAGGTAACACCCGCCGGTGATCCGCGCCGAGGATGAGCCTCACGAGGTGCGGCGTGAGCAACCCCACGAAACCGATCGTCCCCGCAGTGGCTACCGCGGCACCTGTCAGCATGGAGCTCGCGACGAAAATACCCACGCGCAAGCGACGCACCGGGATGCCGAGTACCTGCGCATGGACATCGCCATGCGCGAGAACGTTCAAATCCCGTGCAAAGGGAAGGACGACGAGCAGAGCCACGCCCAGCGTGACGAGCAGCCGCAACGGACTCGTGCTGAGCGATAAATCGCCCATCAGCCAGAACAGCATGCCGCGCAGCCGCGACTCTTCGCCGATGGCCAGCAGCATGCTGACGATCGCGCCGGCGCCCGAGGCGACCACCACACCGGTGAGTAACAGGCGCTGCGAGCCCCACTGCTCACGATCGCGGGTCAGTGAGAAGACCAGCAAAGTGCTGGCCAACGCACCGGTCATTGCGGCGGCATCCACCGCAATACCCGACAAGCCGATGAGAATGCCGGTGAGTGCGCCGACGGCAGCACCGCCGGACACGCCCATCACGAACGGATCCGCCAGCGGATTGCGCAGGAGTACCTGCATCAGGACGCCTGCGAGGGCGAGTACACCGCCCGCGGCAAAGGCAGTCAGCGCGCGGGGTAAACGGAGCTCGTAGATCAACGCGCCGGCGAGCGAGTCGCGAGTTACCAAGCCAGTCCAAAGCGCGTCCCAGCCGATCGTGACACTGCCGATGGTGACCGATGCCACGAGCACCAGCGCAGCCGCCAATCCGAGGCCGATCAGAACGAGCGAATGACGGAATTTGCGATCGACCTGCAGAAACACACACGAACCACGCCAATGAGGGGCTGCGAAGCGTATGCCCCAAGCCTGCGCCAGTACAGCGCATGGTTGGCCGTCCGAGCTCACGTATGGAAAAATCGATTCCGATGAACGCGGCGACACTCTCGACAGACTTGATCGATACGGATGGCTTCCGAGCGAATGTGGGCATCGTCCTGATTCGCGACGACCGCCAAGTGTTTCTGGGTGAACGCGTCGGCGGCCGGGGCTGGCAGTTTCCCCAAGGCGGGATGCGCACCGACGAGACGCCGGAGCAAGCGCTTTACCGAGAGCTCAAGGAGGAGGTGGGCTTGGAGCCCGACGACGTTCAATTGATGGCAGCGACGGAACGGTGGCTGCGTTACCGCCTGCCGCGCCAGTACGTGCGGAAGAACAGCGACCCGCCCTGCATCGGTCAGAAGCAGCGCTGGTTTCTGTTGAGATTGAGCAGTGCCGACGACCGCGTGCGCTTCGATTCGACGCCAGAACCGGAATTCGATCGCTGGCGCTGGGTGGACTACTGGACGCCGGTCCGTGAGGTCATTTACTTCAAGCGGGCGGTTTACGTGAAGGCGCTCGATGAGCTGGCGCGCAAGGCGTTCCCGAACGACCGCCCACCCTTCCCCGAGTGGTCCAAGCAGGAAAAAAACTTACGCAACCTGGTCAAGCGGCAGAGTGCTTGAGCGGTGTTCGTTAGAACGGCTTGACGATCGCCAATATCACGATCGCCAGCAGCAAGACGGTCGGGACTTCATTGAACCAGCGCAGCCACCGGCTCGACCGCCGCAGGGTGCCGTTTCTCAACTGCTGCATCAGCCGCCAACACGTTACGTGGAAGCCGACCAGTCCGAGCACAAGGACGAGCTTCACCTGCAACCAACCCTGAGCCAGGTAGCCTGGTCCGAGCACCACCATACCGAGGCCGAATGCCGCGGCCAGAGCAGCTCCGATCGTCATGATGACGAATAGGCGTCGCTCCATGACGACAAACCGATCCTGACTGACAGGGTCGGTGGCCGTGGCGTGGTAAATGAACAGGCGCGGCAGGTAAAACAAGCCCGCAAACCAGGTCACGACGAAGACGACATGTAAGGCCTTGATCCACAGCATGTGTTGCACCGGCTTAAAGCTCAATCGATTGTAAGGCGTCGCCTCGCTAGCCCGTCGTCCGTTTCTGAGAGATCGGCACTGTGACCCAGTCCGCAGTCACCCAACGGATGAGCGGGTATCTCTCACCCCTCATCAGAAGGTGAGAGTCACAACCATGGGAGAGTTCGCGCCGCTGCGGACCGGACAGCTCGTTGTCCGGTATCACACGCCGCTCAGGCGTCGCGCGCTGCTCGTGGGCTGGGCGCTGCTCTCCCTCGCGCTGATTTACGGGGCTTACGAGCTGGGCCGCTACCGTGCCGGCTACGACGTGCTCAGCGCCGCACGCCAGCGCAGTGCGCTACACGCTCAAGTGCGTGAGCTGCAGGTCGAAAACGGAACTCTGCGGCGCGACAAGGCGAGTGCGCAGCTCAACCGCGAAGTCAGCCAACGCTCGTACGCGGATGTCGAGAAAATGGTGGCCGATCTGCAGGCGCAGTTGCTGCGTCAGCGGGAAGAGGTGGCGTTCTATCGAGGGATCGTCTCGCCCGAGGATGGCATCGGTGGACTTCGCGTGCAGCGCTTCCAAGTCGTTCCGGCAGAGGTCGAGCGCCATTTCAAGTTGCGGCTCGTTCTGGTTCAGTCCCTGCGCCAGAACACTGTCGCAAGTGGCTCGGTGGAGCTGGAAGTGAGCGGGTTGCGGGGTCAAGAAGCGGTTCGACTCGCGCTGCCGGCAATCGCGCAAGCGCATGATTCATTGCCGTTCTCGTTCCGCTATTTCCAGGACCTGGAACAGGAAGTGGAATTGCCGGCGGATTTCGAGCCTCACAGCGTCGAGATTCATGTTCGCAGCTCGCATTCGCCGGAGTTGCGCGAATCGTTTCCGTGGAAGATTCAGACCGAGGCGTAAATGTTCAATCGCAATCGCACCAAGCTGCAGCGTATCGACACGCTGATCGGCGCAGGCACGCGCATCGAAGGGGATGTCCATTTTGCGGGCGGCCTGCACGTCGATGGCCACGTGCGGGGCAATGTCCAATCCTCTGCCAAGGCGGACGACACGCTGAGCATCAGCGATAGCGGGGTGATCGAAGGCTCGGTCGCTGCACCGCACGTCGTGCTGAATGGTGCGGTACAGGGGGATATTTGGGCTACGGCGCGAGTAGAACTGGGAGCGACCGCGCGCGTCAGCGGCAACGTCTACTACGGCTTGATCGAAATGGCGATCGGCGCCGAGATCAACGGCAAGCTCGTCCATCGCCCGGCACGGGCCGAGACGACTGCCGATGGGACTACAATGGCGGTATCTGCCGCGCACTGAAGGTTCTTTGACGCTGAAAAGCCCAGGTCGCTAGACTTGAAGTCCTCGGGTTCTGCCCCATTGGCGATCCTCATGAATACAGCAACTGCACCGACCGCCCCAATCCCGACCTTGTTGTTCAGCGATTCGGCTGCCGCGAAGGTGAGCCAGCTCATCGATGAGGAGGCCAATCCCAATCTCAAGCTGCGAGTGTTCGTCAGCGGTGGTGGGTGTTCGGGCTTTCAATACGGCTTCACCTTCGACGAGAACATTGAGGAGGGCGACACCACGGTGGTGAACCAGGGCGTCACACTGCTCATTGATCCCATGAGCATCCAATATCTCGCGGGTGCGGAGATTGATTACCGCGAGGACATGGAAGGTGCCCAGTTCGTCATCCGCAATCCGAATGCCGCCACGACGTGCGGCTGTGGATCTTCTTTCTCGATGTGACATGCCGTTGTAGTCTCTGAGTGAGATCGTTTGCGCTCCTCACCTCAGAACTAGAACGACACCCTCATGCCTCGAGCCAAGATCCCGGACGTCCTGGCTGCAGTCGATCTTGGCTCCAATAGCTTCCACATGGTGGTGGGCCGTTACTCACACGGCCAGATCCTGATCCTCGATCGCCTGCGTGAAATGGTGCGCTTGGCGGCCGGTCTCGATGAGCACGGACGATTGGGCCGCGAAGCGACGGATACGGCGCTCGCGTGTCTGGAACGCTTCGGCCAGCGCCTGCGCAACGTGCGTGCGGAAAGCGTTCGCGTCGTTGGGACCAACACGTTGCGAAAGGCGAAGCGGCGAGGTGCATTCCTGGATCGGGCGCGTGCGGCGCTCGGACATCCGATCGAAATCATTTCCGGTATCGAAGAAGCGCGCCTCATCTACTTGGGCGTCGCGCGGACGAGCCCTGCGGAACCAGGCAGGCGCTTCGTAGCCGATATCGGCGGTGGTTCCACAGAGCTGATCATCGGCGAAGGACTGACCGCGCGTAAGCTCGAGAGCTTGCACATGGGCTGCGTCAGCATGAGCGCCAAGTTCTTCGGTGATGGCGAAATCACGGAAAAGCGCATGAAGCGTGCGCGGTTGGCAGCAAGGCTCGAGCTGGAGCCTGTGCAGGCTGCATTCAAGAAGTTTGGTTTCGAGCACGCCGTAGGTGCCTCCGGCACGATTCGAGCCGTGCACGACATCCTGCGGGCGCGTGCGCAGCCGCAATCGTTCATCACTCCGGACGGCGTTGAAGCGTTGCTTCAAGACGTCATTCGTGCCGGTAACGTCAGTCGTTTGAAGTTCCCGGGGCTCCCTGACGAGCGCGCACCTGTCCTGCCTGGCGGCCTTGCCGTGCTCGCCGAAATCGTGAACATGCTCGACGTGCGGTCGATGCGAGTGTCCGATGGCGCGTTACGCGAAGGCTTGCTCTACGACATGGTCGGTCGTTTGACCGACGAAGATGCTCGCGTGCGCAGTGTGCGCGCGATGCAGGCTCGTTATCACGTGGATGTCGACCAAGCCGAGCGCGTGGAAGCCACTGCACTGCAGTTTCTTGCGCAAGTGCAGGCAACCTGGGATCTGAATGATCCTTTCGCCGAGTTCGTCTTGTCCTGGGCGGCGCGTTTGCATGAGGTCGGACTGGATGTTTCCCACTCCCAGTATCAGAAGCACGGTGCCTATCTGCTCGAGCACGCAGATCTGCCCGGGTTCCCGCAGGAAGAGCAACGGATCCTCGCGTGCATCGTAGGCAGTCATCGACGCAAGCTGCATGTCGACTCGCTGGAGGATCTGACTCCGCCCTGGCACCTGAAAACAGAATTTCTGATCGTGCTGCTGCGCTTGGCTGTGCTATTGCATAGAGGCCGTAGTGCGACCTCGCTGCCGCCGATTCGCCTGCAGGCCAAGGCCCGGAGTCTGGAAGTGCAGTTTCCCGAAGGGTGGCTCGATAATCACCCGCTGACGGCCGTCGATATCGAACAAGAGGTCGCCTATCTTGCTGCGGCGGGTTTTCGGATGCGCGTGACCTGATCAGTTCGGTTCGCCGAAACGTCGTAGCAAGGTTCCTTGGGCAGACACCGCGGGTCCGTCGCTGGTTTGGCGCGCGTACGTTCCATCGGGACGCAGCACCCACGCTTGCACGTTGTCGGCGAGGTAAATCTCGAAATCGGCAATGATGCGTTCGCGGTGTGCCTTGCATTCGATGGGAAAGGCGACTTCGATGCGACGGAAAAAGTTGCGCTCCATCCAGTCTGCGCTGGCTCCGAAAATCTCAGGCTGGCCGTCGTTGTGGAAATAGAAGACGCGGGAGTGTTCCAAAAACCGTCCCACGATCGACCGCACATGGATGTTCTCGGAGATGCCTGGCACGCCAGGTCGAAGCGCACAGATTCCCCGCACGATGAGATCGATCTTCACGCCGGTCATCGAGGCGGAATAGAGCGCCTGGATCATCTGCGGCTCGATGAGTGCATTCATCTTCGCGATGATTCGAGCGGGCTTGCCCGCACGCGCAAGCTCCGACTCGCGGCGGATTTTCTCCAACAGAGACTCATGCAAGTTGAACGGCGACTGCAGTATCTTGTGCATGGTCGCAACGCGTGTCGGGCTCGTTAGCTGCAGGAACAACTCGTGCGAGTCGTTCCCCATGGCTTCATCGCAGGTGAACAAGCCGTAATCAGTGTAGACCCGAGCTGTGTTCGGATGGTAATTGCCCGTGCCGAAATGGCAGTAACGCACCAGCTTCCCGTGCTCACGTCGCACGACCATGATGAGCTTTGCATGTGTCTTGTAACCCACGACGCCGTACATGACGTGCGCGCCCGCCTCCTGCAAGCGCGTGGCGAGCGCGATATTGGCGGCTTCATCGAAGCGCGCCATGAGCTCGATGATGACCGTGACTTCCTTGCCTGCGCGTGCGGCCTGCACGAGTGCATCCACGATCGGTGATTCGGGACCGGTGCGATACAGCGTTTGCTTGATGGCCAACACCGAAGAATCGGAACCCGCTTGCCGCACGAAATCGATAACGGGTGCGAACGATTGATAAGGATGGTGGAGCAGGACATCCTGTTCGCGAATCACCGCGAACAGGTCTTCCTTCATCAGGAACGGGCGCGGTATCGCCGGCGTGAACGCAGGATATTTGAGGTCCGGCCGATCGATCAGATCGTAAATCGATGCCAGACGGTTGAGGTTCACGGGTCCGGCTACTTGGTATAGATCGTCGCGTGTCAGTGCGAAGTGCTTCAGCAAGAAAGTCGAGATGTCTTCCGGGCATTCCAATGAAGTTTCCAAGCGGACGGCGGCGCCATAGCGACGTTGAGCCAGTTCGCCTTCGATCGCCCGCAACAGATCATCCACTTCTTCATCGTCCACGAAGAGGTCGCTGTTGCGCGTAACTCGAAACTGCCACGCGCCAACCACGCTCATGCCACTGAACAGCTGCGTGATGAACATGGAGATGACGGCCGATAGAAAGACGAAATGCGTTACGTTGGGGGTGTCGGGCGAACTCGGCAGACGAATGATTCGTGGTAACGATCGAGGTGCCTGGACCACTGCCAGCTCCGCATCGCGTCCGAACGCGTCCTTACCTTCGAGTCGGACGATGAAGTTCAGGCTCTTGTTTTGAATGCGCGGAAATGGACGGGCCGGATCGAGTCCGAGCGGCGTTAGAACAGGTTCCACCTCTTGAGCGAAGTACTCACCCAGCCAGTCGAGTTGCGCTGGCGTGAATGTCCTGGAATTGACGAACTGGATGTTGTGGCTCGCAAGCGCTGGAAACACCAGCTGATTCAGCAGCGAGTATTGATCGGTGACCAGAGCTGCGGCGCGTTGGTGAATCGCGCTCAGTTGTTCGGGCACGGTCATTCCATCGGGTCCGCCACCCGAGGAACCCAGCTCCAAACGCTGCTTGAGGCCGGCAACCCGGATCTCGAAGAACTCATCGAGATTGGCGCATGAGATGCACAGGAAACGAACGCGCTCCAGCAGGGGGAGCGATTCATCGTGTGCCTGGGCCAGGACACGCTGATTGAAATCTAGAAACGAAAGCTCGCGATTGATGTAGTGCTCGGGAGCTTTGAGATTGATGTCGAGCATCGTCTGGACTCACTGATGGTGGTCCGAGGATACATCGACACTTTGGGCGCTTGTGTTACAGCGAATCGCCTACACGAGCCGACAACTTACGAGTTCAGCTCCTGGTGCGAGTGCGAATCCCTTCCGCATTCGACCCGCTCGCAACCATGCCGCCAGACCTTGCCCGATCCAGCTCGGTCAGCATTTGGCCGGCGGTGCTGTCGAACTGTTGACGGTACTCTGGCGGAATCGGCAGGGCCTGCGGAAGCGGCACGGTCCTCGGGTTCTGGTGCACGCCATTGACGCGGTATTCGTAGTGCAAATGGGGGCCCGTCGCAGCGCCCGTGCTACCGACGAAGCCGATCGTTTCGCCCTGACGCACACGCTTCCCTTGCCGCATGGATTGCGCAAACCGGGACATGTGGCCGTACAGTGTCGAGACGCCGCCGCCGTGCTCGAGAATCACCACGCGGCCATACCCGCCCTGCGTTCCGGCGAATGCCACGCGCCCCTCACCAGCGGCCTTGATGACGGTGCCCGTGGGGGCGGCGTAATCCACGCCCTTGTGCGCGCGGATCGTATTCAGGATGGGATGGCGGCGGTAAGGATTGAAGTCAGAGCTGACCCGGGTGAAATCCAGCGGTGCACGCAGGAACTGACGGCGCATGCTCCGGCCATCGGGTGCGAAGTAATCAGCGATCTTGCCGTCGGCAGATTCGAAGCGGACAGCCCGATGAAGCTTGCCGGCGCTGGTGAAGTCTGCGGCCAGGATATTGCCGTCCGCCACGTACTCCCCATCGCGGAACTTCTGCTCGTAAAGGACAGTGAATTGATCGCCGGGCTGAATATCCAGGGCGAAGTCGATATCCCAGCCGAAGACTTCGTTCGCGAGCTTGAGGATGACTTCGGAGCTGAGGCCGGCAGCACGCGCCGCCACGAACAGTGACGAATCGATCGTGCCGTGGGCTTCTGCTGTACGAATCTCTAGCGGCGTCTCGATGACCTTCGCGGAAAAGCCGTCATCCGCGCGGGTGACGGACAGTATTTCTGTGTCGCTGATGCGCTGCTTGAGCGCGCTGACGATGCCATTCTCGTGGACAAAGGTAATGAGGTCGCCTGGTCGCAGTCGATCGAGGCTCTCACGGACACCCGGCAAGTTTCGAATGTCCGCCAGATCGCCGAGGCTCAGGTCGAGGTGCCGGAAAATGCGGTCCATCGTGTCGTTCTGACGCACGACGAACTCGATGGTATGGCCCAGTACGGGATCGGGTTGGGCGGCTTGAACCGGGGCGGGCGGTGCTACTCCTGCCACGGGTTCGGCAGCAGGCTGGACTACTTCAATCGCTGCTGGAGGAGTGCTCGGAGTGTCGACAAGCTTGTACGCTACGACCCCGCCAAATAGTGGCAGCGCGAGGCCGGAGACGAGCCAGCGCGCATGACTCAATGTGCCGGCTCGTTCGGCGGCCGGCTTATAGTCCAGCGCGATGTTCGTTTCGCGTCTCACGGTATTACGTCCAGTTGCTGCTCAAGGGTCGAAGTTTTAGAGGGAGGTCACGGGCGCGTCAACCCGCTCGAGCGCTCGTCGTGCTGGCCTGCGTGGTCGATCCCGGTCGAACGACGTGAGATGGCATCCTAGAGCACCTGAATTCATCGCCATTTGACTTAGCTCATGAAATTGCCAGAAGAACAGTTGATCGAAATCAAACGAGGAGTCTCCGAGCTGTTAACGGAGGGTGAGCTGCGCAAGAAACTCGAGCGCGGCGTGCCGTTGCGCATCAAAGCCGGCTTCGACCCCACCGCTCCGGACCTGCATCTGGGGCACACGGTCCTGATCAACAAAATGCGTACCTTTCAGGATTTCGGTCACGACGTGATTTTCTTGATCGGAGATTTCACGGGCCTCATCGGCGATCCGACCGGACGGAATGCGACCCGACCGGCGCTCACTCCGGAAGCTGTGCAGGCGAACGCGGCTACGTACGCCGAACAAATCTTCAAGATTCTCGACCGCGACCGGACGCGTATCGAGTTCAACTCCCGCTGGATGGGTCCCATGTCCGCGGCCGGGCTCATACAACTCGCTGGCAAGCACACGGTCGCCCGCATGCTGGAGCGGGACGATTTTCACAAACGGTACAAGTCCGGTCAGCCGATCGCGATCCACGAGTTCTTGTACCCGCTGGTTCAGGGTTACGACTCGGTTGCTTTGCGCGCCGATGTTGAGCTGGGCGGGACGGATCAGAAATTCAATTTGTTGGTGGGTCGACAGCTCCAGGAGTCTGCCGATGCGGAGCCGCAGGTCGTGATCACAATGCCGCTGCTCGAGGGGCTCGATGGCGTGAACAAGATGTCGAAGAGTCTTGGCAACTACATCGGTGTTACGGAGACGCCCGACGATATGTTCGGCAAATTGATGTCCATATCGGATGAACTCATGTGGCGTTACTTCGAGCTGCTGTCATTCCGGCCATCTGCGGACATTGCCAAGCTGACACAGGAAGTCAGCGACGGTAGAAATCCTCGGGATATCAAGTTCGAGTTGGGCCACGAGATCGTGAGTCGATTCCATTCGGCTAGCGCAGCGTCCGCTGCTCGAGAGAGCTTCGTCGCGCGTTTCCAGAAGGGTCAAGTGCCTGAAAACGTGGACTGCCGAGACGTGGTGATTGAGGGAGACGCTATCGGTGTCCCACTTCTTCTAAAACAAGTCGGGCTCATCGCGAGCACATCTGCAGCGCATCGACTCATCGAGCAAGGAGGTGTGCGCATCGATGGTGAGAAATTGACTGACGCGAAACGCGTGATCGCCATAGGCGAGGCTCATCTGTTTCAAGTGGGCAAGCGCGAATTCATGCGGATAACAGTGCGCCGCGCGTGACAGCGGCAAACCAATTCGCCGTTTGAATGTCTTCTATTCGGAGAACGTCGGCGCTGGCGATTCACCGCACAAGATTTAGTTCGACGGTGCGTAATTCTTCAGCTCACGTTTGCTGTTGACACTGCAGTTTCGGTGAGTAGACTGCGCCACCTCTCGCGGAGCCCAGCCTCGCTGGGTCGGCCAACAAATCGATCGTGAACTCACGAGAGTTGACGAAGAGAAAGAAGGCCGGTTAAAGTTCCGCTTCTGCCCAGCCCGAGCGTCTGGGCCGCTCTTTAAAAACTGAAACAGGTAATTTGTGTGGGGACTCGTGTCGGTCGTTGCGAAGCGCAACATCGATGATGAGTTACCAATTAGCCAGTAAAGCTGGTTGGGATACTCGCTTCAATTAAGGTCTAACAGCCTTCAAGTGAAGAGTTTGATCCTGGCTCAGATTGAACGCTGGCGGCGTGCCTAACACATGCAAGTCGAGCGGCAGCGCGGGGCAACCTGGCGGCGAGCGGCGGACGGGTGAGTAACGCTTGAGAATCTGCCTATTAGTGGGGGACAACCCGGGGAAACTCGGGCTAATACCGCATACGCACTACGGTGGAAAGCCGGGGACCGCAAGGCCTGGCGCTAATAGATGAGCTCAAGTCGTATTAGCTAGTTGGTAGGGTAACGGCCTACCAAGGCGACAATCCGTAGCTGGTCTGAGAGGACGACCAGCCACACCGGAACTGAGACACGGTCCGGACTCCTACGGGAGGCAGCAGTGGGGAATATTGGACAATGGGCGAAAGCCTGATCCAGCGACGCCGCGTGGGTGAAGAAGGCCTGCGGGTTGTAAAGCCCTTTCGGTGGGGAAGAA
>DATELY010000050.1:0-3507 GCA_035276085.1 Steroidobacteraceae bacterium
GTCCGGCAAGGGCTCCGGCGCGTATTGCAACGCAATTTGCAGGACCTCGTCAATCCATTTAACCGGTTTAATCTGTAGATCCTGCTTGATATTGTCCGGAATCTCTTTGAGATCGCGCACATTCTCTTCAGGAATGATCACTGTCTTGATTCCGCCACGGTGGGCAGCCAACAGTTTTTCTTTCAAGCCACCAATGGCCAAGACCTGGCCACGCAACGTGATCTCGCCGGTCATGGCGACATCCGCGCGTACCGGAATGCCGGTCAATGCCGATACCAGGGCCGTGCACATGCCTACACCGGCGCTAGGGCCATCCTTTGGAGTCGCCCCTTCCGGCATATGGATGTGTGTGTCGCGCTTCTCATGGAAGTCCAGAGGGATCCCCAGGCTCTTCGCCCTGCTGCGGACAACGGTCAAGGCCGCGGTGATCGATTCGACCATCACGTCACCCAAGGAACCGGTCTTGATCAACTGGCCCTTGCCCGGTACGACGGCCGCTTCGATGGTCAGCAGCTCGCCACCCACCTGAGTCCACGCCAACCCGGTCACCTGGCCAATCTGATCCTGCTGCTCGGCCAGGCCGTAGCGGAATTTACGCACGCCCAGGAAGTGCTCCAGCATGTCTGCGGTGACCTTCACCGAGAAGCGTTTCTCCAGCGCATGTTCCTTGACGGCCTTGCGGCAAACCTTGGCAATCTGGCGCTCCAGCCCACGCACACCGGCTTCACGGGTGTAATAGCGGATGATGTCGCGGATCGCTTCTGCGTCAAACTCCAGCTCGCCTTTCTTCAGGCCGTTGGCCGTAATCTGCTTAGGCGAAAGGTATTTGACGGCAATGTTGATCTTCTCGTCTTCGGTGTAGCCCGGCAGACGGATCACTTCCATCCGGTCCAGCAACGCCGGCGGGATGTTCATCGAGTTCGAAGTACACAGGAACATCACATCGGACAGGTCGTAATCGACTTCCAGATAGTGATCGTTGAAGTTGTGGTTCTGCTCGGGATCGAGCACTTCCAGCAACGCCGATGCCGGATCGCCACGCATGTCGCTGCCCATCTTGTCGATTTCATCGAGCAGGAACAGCGGGTTGCGGACACCCACTTTTGTCATCTTTTGAATCAATCTTCCTGGCATCGAACCGATGTAAGTACGGCGATGGCCACGAATTTCCGCCTCGTCACGCACGCCGCCGAGGGCCATGCGCACGAATTTGCGGTTGGTGGCGTGAGCAATCGACTCCGCCAGGGACGTTTTACCCACCCCGGGAGGACCGACCAGGCACAGCACCGGGCCACGAATCTTCTTCACGCGTTTTTGCACGGCGAGGTATTCGAGGATGCGTTCCTTGACCTCTTCGAGGCCATAGTGGTCGGCATCCAGAATGTCTTCTGCACGCGCCAGGTCCAGGCGCACCTTGCTCTGGGCCTTCCACGGCACTTGAACCAGCCAGTCGATGTACGAACGCACCACGGTCGCTTCCGCGGACATCGGCGACATCTGCTTGAGCTTGTTCAGCTCGGCCGTCGCCTTGGCCAGCGCGTCTTTCGGCAGGCCGGCGGCATCGATACGCTTTTTCAGCTCTTCGACTTCGTTGTGGCCTTCGTCACTGTCGCCGAGCTCTTTCTGAATGGCCTTCATCTGCTCATTCAGGTAGTACTCGCGCTGACTGCGCTCCATTTGTTTCTTGACGCGACCGCGAATACGTTTTTCGACTTGCAGCAGATCGATCTCGGCATCCAGCAACGCCAGAACGTGCTCGACCCGAGCCGACAAATCGATGATTTCGAGGATTTCCTGCTTCTGTTCGATCTTCAGCGCCATGTGCGCGGCCATGGTGTCCACCAGGCGGCCTGGCTCATCGATGCTGTTGAGCGACGACAGGACTTCAGCCGGGACTTTCTTGCCCAACTGCACGTATTGCTCGAACTGGGACAGCAAGCTGCGAACGAACACTTCCGACTCGCGCTCTGGTGCTTCAACTTCGTCGATCAGGGAGACTTCGGCACGGCAGTGGCCGTCCACTTCGCTGAAGCGCTCGACAGCGCCCCGCTGCTCGCCTTCGACCAGAACCTTGACCGTTCCGTCAGGCAGCTTGAGCAGCTGCAGAACGGTGGCAATCGTACCAACGCGATACAGGGCATCTTCACCGGGATCGTCGTCAGCCGGGTTTCTCTGGGCCAGCAGAAGGATCTGCTTGTCACCCGTCATCGCAGCCTCGAGGGCTTCGATGGATTTCTCGCGCCCCACGAACAGCGGGATAACCATGTGCGGATAAACCACGACATCACGCAATGGCAGGAGAGGCAATTCGATGGTTGTCTTCATGATTTCGCCTCTACGGCGGCCATAAGGCCGTAAACAGATGGAAGTAAGCTTGAAACCAAGATGGGGGCTGCCCAGGAAAAAAACAAGCGGATAAAAGAACCACTTGAAAGATTGCAGCATACGGAAGCTGCTGCGACGGGCCGGATAAGCCTTCAAAGACCGCCTTCGCTGGCAAGCCGGCTCCTGCAGGCCAGATCCCGAAATAGCAAAGGGGCCCGAAGGCCCCTTCTTTATTCAAGCTGCGTGACGCTTATGCGTCTGGCGCAGCCTTGGCGGTCGGCTCACTGTTTTCATAGATATACAGTGGCTTGGACTTGCCTTCTATCACGCTTTCATCGATCACTACTTTGCTCACCTCCGATTGCGAGGGGATTTCATACATAGTGTCGAGCAATACACCTTCGAGAATCGAACGCAGGCCACGGGCACCGGTTTTACGCTCCAGGGCACGCTTGGCGACCGATTTCAGAGCGTCGGTCCGGAATTCCAGATCCACGCCTTCCATCTCGAACAGCTTGGCATACTGCTTGGTCAGAGCATTTTTCGGCTCGGTGAGGATCTGCATCAATGCAGCCTCGTCGAGCTCGTCCAGCGTGGCAAGTACCGGCAGACGACCGACGAATTCCGGGATCAGACCGAACTTGACCAGATCGTCAGGCTCGACTTCACGCAGGGACTCACCGACTTTCTTGCCTTCTTCCTTGCTGCGCACTTCTGCATTGAAACCGATGCCACCCTTGGTGGAACGGTTTTGAATGACCTTCTCAAGACCAGAGAACGCGCCACCGCAGATGAACAGGATGTTACGGGTGTCGACCTGCAGGAATTCCTGCTGCGGATGCTTGCGACCACCTTGAGGCGGAACGGAAGCGACCGTGCCTTCGATCAACTTGAGCAGGGCCTGCTGCACGCCTTCACCGGAAACGTCCCGGGTGATCGACGGGTTGTCAGACTTGCGCGAAATCTTGTCGATTTCATCGATGTAGACAATGCCCATCTGGGCCTTTTCCACGTCGTAATCGCATTTCTGCAGCAGCTTCTGAATGATGTTCTCGACATCTTCACCCACGTAACCCGCCTCGGTGAGGGTGGTTGCGTCGGCGATGGTGAACGGAACGTTCAGCAAGCGGGCCAGTGTTTCGGCAAGCAGGGTCTTACCCGAGCCTGTCGGGCCGATCAGCA
>DATELY010000051.1:0-42731 GCA_035276085.1 Steroidobacteraceae bacterium
GTGTCTGCGCGCGCGGTTGCGGTCGCGCCTTTTCCACTTCAGGCGGTGAGCTCGATATCGCACGCGCCTTCAACATCTCATAGGCCGACTCTCTATCCTGCACGCGCTCATACACGCCTTTCACGAGCGACTGCTGCATCAATGTCTGTCGCTCAGCAGGAGTGATGGGTCCGATCTGGCTCGCGGGCGGCAGGACGAAGCCGCGCTCGACGATGGCCAGTCTGCCCTTCTCGTCCAGGCAGGAAATGAGCCCCTCGCCCGTGCCAAGCTCGCCGATGACAACGGCCGTGTCGAAGGCCGGGTTGGGTCGCATCGTTTCGGCGGCTGCTTTCACGGCCTTCTGGTCGCGCGGCGTGAATGCACGCAGCGCATGTTGCACCCGATTGCCCAACTGGCCGAGCACGCTCTCCGGAATGTCGAGCGGATTCTGCGTGACGAAGTAAACACCGACGCCCTTCGAGCGAATCAGACGCACGACCTGTTCGATCCGCTCCAGCAACGCGGGCGGGGCGTCATCGAATAGCAGATGCGCTTCGTCGAAGAAGAATGCGAATTTGGGTTTTTCGAGATCGCCCACTTCGGGCAGTTTCTCGTACAGCTCTGCCAGCAACCACAGGAGCATCGTGCCGTAGAGCTTCGGTGCCTGCATCAGCTTGTCAGCCGCGAGCACGTTCACCACACCACGCCCGCTCACGGTCTGCATCAAGTCATCGATGTCGAGCATCGGCTCGCCGAAGAAACGATCGGCACCTTGCTGCTCCAGCGTGAGCAAGCCTCGTTGGATTGCACCGATCGATGCGGCGGATACGTTGCCATATTCCGTGCGAATGTCGGCCGCGTGATCGGCGACGTGCTGCAGCATGGCACGCAGGTCCTTCAGATCGAGCAGCAGCAATCCCTGTTCATCGGCGATCTTGAAGACGATGCTCAGCACGCCGGCCTGCGTTTCATTGAGATCCAGCATGCGCGCGAGCAGGAGCGGCCCCAGATCGGACACGGTCGCGCGGACAGGATGTCCCTGTTCGCCAAACACGTCCCAGAGCGTGACGGGACATGCGCTCCATTGCGGTTCACTCAACTGCAGCGACTGCAGTCGCGCTTGCATCTTCGGCGTCAGAGAACCCGCTTGCGAAATCCCGGTGAGATCGCCTTTTACATCGGCCATGAACACCGGAATTCCCAGGCGGCTGAAATTCTCGGCAATTACCTGCAACGTCACGGTCTTACCGGTGCCGGTGGCGCCAGTGATGCAGCCGTGGCGATTTGCCATGGACGGTAACAGCGCGATGTCCGCTTGCGCGCTGCGGGCGATAACGATGGGATCTGCCATGGCGTGCTCGTCGTCACTGCGAAAGTGAGGACGATTGTCCACGCCGCATCGTGCGAAGTCGAGGTGGATTCAACGCGTGCGGGGACGTATCAGAAGAATGAACACTGCCGCACCAAGTGCGGTGACAATTGCCGCTGATGAAAATGCCAGCGTCGAGTTGAACCGCTCCCACAGCCAACCGAACGCCACGGCCCCGGGCAACAACAGAGCGCCGCTCAGCAGGTAGTAGAAACCAAAGGCCGTGCCTCGCTGTGTGGCCGTTGCACGGTCGCCGATGAGCGCTCGTTCGACCGGCTCGGTGATCGCCAGCGACAACGAATACATCAGGAAGAGCAGCCACACCCAGGCACCTTGCGCCGCAATGAATGCCAGCAAGAACAAGCTTGCCACGCGCAGTGTGATGCCTACCGCGAATAGCCGCAGGCGACCGTATCGATCCGCGAGAATACCCGCGGGCCAGGCCGTCGACATTTTCACTGCACTCGCCGCCGCCCAGATCAAAGGCACCCATACGATCGCGAGACCCGCGTCGCGCGCCCAGAGCACGACAAAGACCTCGGGCACCGCTGCCAACGCCAACACACCGGCCGTGACGACCATCGCACGCACGTGTGCATCGAGTGTCCGCCAGCTCAACGAAGGTATCTGACCGACGGGCGCTGGAACCTGGCTCGGAATTCCCACTGCAATCAGGAGCAGCACGGCGATGCCGGGCACGATGGAGGCATAGAACACGTGGCGCAGATCGATGCCGGATTGCAGCAGGACGAATGCCAGCAGTGGCCCAATGACAGCACCCGCATGATCCATCGATCGATGAAAGCCGTAGGCGCGACCGCGATTGGCTGACGTGCTGACACCAGCAATCATTGCGTCGCGCGGCGCAGTGCGGATGCCCTTTCCTACCCGATCAAGAAAGCGCAACGCGATGACGAGAGGCCACGCCAGCGCCAGACCGATGAGCGGGCGCGTTGCGTTCGACAGGCTGTAGCCGCCCAAGACGAGTTTCTTTGCGGCCCAACCGCGATCGGCCAGCCAACCGCTCACGAGCTTGAGAATACTCGCCGTCGCTTCCGCGACGCCTTCGATCAAACCAACGATCGCAGGACCCGCACCCAACGTGGCCGTGAGGAAGATCGGCAGGAGCGGAGTGATCATCTCGCTCGCCGTATCGTTCAGCAGCGAGACGAAGCCGAGAACGATGACGGTGCGGGGGAGTGATTGCATTTCGCAGAGAGATGAGACGCTGGTGATAACGCGTCCCTTCCTCCGCGCAGCGGGGGAAGGACCGGAGGAAGTGGCGCGCCAGGACTAGGGATGGGGGCTCTTCAATTTAGCTATGGAGCTTGCTCCTGCCCCCACCCCAACCCTCCCCCGCTGCGCAGGGGAGGGAGCGGAGATCAGATCACGAATTCGCGCGCCGGCGCGCGCAAGTTGTAATGCGAGCTCATCGCGCGTCCATAAGCGCCCGTGGTCGCAATCAACAGCACGTCGCCTTCCACGGTGGGCGGCAGCAGGCGTTCGCTGCCCAGAACGTCAGCCGTTTCGCAGATCGGTCCCACGACATTCACCAACTCGGTCGCGGCCTCGTCGAGACGCGAGAGATTCACGATCTCGTGATGCGCTCCGTACAGCGCGGGGCGAATCAGCGAATTCATGCCGGTCGCCACACCCACGTAGCGCACCTCGCCCTTGCCTTTCAGCTGAGTCACCTGGGCCAGCAACACACCGGCCTGGGCGACCAGGTAACGTCCTGGCTCCATCCAGACCTGCAGTCGCGGTGCCACGCCTTTCAGCTGCTGCACGACCTTGGCGAGATCGCCGAGGTTCAGCTCGCTCTGACCCAGGCGTTCAGGCACACCGAGCCCACCGCCGAGATCGATCGTGCGCACGTCGGTGAAGCGATCGGCCAGCTCCACGAGCACGCCACCGACTTCGCGCCAATTGTCCACGTTCATGATGCCGCTGCCCGTGTGCGCGTGCAGGCCGACGATACGTGCCTTCGCATCGCGAGCGAGCCGCTCGAGCTCATCCATCTCGAACAGCGGCACACCGAACTTCGATTGCACGCCCGCGGTACGCACGTGATCGTGATGACCGCGGCCATAACCGGTGTCGATGCGCACGAACACCTCCCGGCCGGCGAACAATCCAGGCCACTCACGCAACGGATGCAGGTTGTCCAACGTGCAGTGAATGCCCTGCGTCAGCGCCCACTCGTATTCAGCTCGAGGCGCGAAGTTGGGCGTGAAGAGAATGCGCTTGCGATCGACATTCGCGATCGCCGCATAGACGTGCTCCACCTCGCCGCGCGAAACGCACTCGATGCCGAGGCCCAACGTGTAGAACAGCTGCAGGATGGACGGATTCGGATTGGCCTTCATGGCATAGAAGACTTGATCCAGTCCGGGCACTGCCTTGATCTCTCGTGCCTGCTTCTCGAGCGTTGCACGCTCGTAGACATACGCGGAGCCTTCGGCGCGCCCCAGCTTCAACAGTTCGTTGCACCGACGTTGCCACCATTCCTCTTGCCGCCCGACCTGCTTTGCAGTCGTGCCGTAGAGCTGTTCCCATGTGGGTCCAAGCACGCGATCGGTGCTGGTCTTGCGAATGGCAATGTCATGCAGGCGCGCGACCAGGCGATCGCCTTGCTCTTCATCGATCACGAAGGTGATGTTGAGATCGTTGGCGGCCTGGGTGACGAGATAGATCTTCTGTTCTTCGAACAGCTCGAGGGCGTCGCCCAGGCGATGCAGGATCGCACGGATGTTGCGACCGACGAGACTGACGGCGGCGCAGGGACCGATCACCTGCACGCGACACAACGTGCTCAGATCCGCGACCAGCGCGTCCAGCGTCGGCTGATCCAGCGTGTTCGCGGCAGGGTCGAGGGACACGGTGACGTTGGTCTCCGACGTCGACACCAGATCCACGGACAAGCCGTGTTCCTTGAAGACTTGAAACGCATCGGCGAGGAAGCCCACCGAGTGCCACATGCCGACGGTTTCCATCGACACGAGCGTGATGCCCTTCTTGATCGTGACGGCTTTGACTTGTGCTCCGCCATCACCGCCCTGCGTCGTGATGACGGTGCCTTCCAGCTTCGGCGTCTGCGTCGCATAGACGTACAGCGGAATGCCGAGCTGTTTCACGGGCATGATGCAACGGGGATGCAGCACCTTCGCACCGCTGCTCGCGATCTCCTGTGCCTCGTCGTATTCGAGCGCCCGCAGCAGTCGGGCCGTCGGTACGGAGCGTGGATTCGCGCTGAACATGCCAGGCACGTCGGTCCAGATCTCGAGCCGCCTTGCATGCAACTTCGCCGCGAAATAACTGCCCGATGTGTCGGATCCGCCACGGCCCAGCAGCACCGTATCGCCCTTGTCATCGCTCGCGATGAAGCCCTGCGTGATCCACACCTGCGCGCCCCTGCTCCATTCCGCTTGCAGTGCCGAATCCGGATCGAAGTTGCAGGTGGCCGATAAATAGGTCGTGCGCTTGTTGGCGCCGCGGCGTTGCTCGGCTTTGAGCACGGTGCGGGCATCGGCCCAACGCACATCGATCCCTGCGGCAGCCAGAAACGCCGCACCCAGACGCGTCGCCATCAGTTCGCCCTGAGCCATGACACGCGCGCGCAGACGCTCGCTCACCTCACCCACCAAAGCGATGCCCGCCGCGATCTTCCGCAGGCGCTGAAACTGCTCCTCCAGTTCCGGACTCGGAACCACACCCAGATCGCGCGCCAGCTCCCGGTGACGCTGCTCGATCTGATCGGCCACCGCCTCCCAACCGCCGTCGAGCGCCTGGCTCAACAACTGCTCGAGACGATCGGTGATACCCGACAGTGCGGAGTGCACGACCAACGGTTTCTCGCCGGCAGCGAGCCGCTCGCGGACGACCGCGGCAATGTTCTTCCAGTTGGCAACGGAGGAAACGCTGGTGCCGCCGAACTTGAGCACCACCCAGGAAGACGCGCTGGAGGCGCGGTCTGCGATCGTCATATGTTGTGGAAAAGCGGTTAGCGGTTAGCGGTTAGCGGTTCGAGACAAACCGCGGCCAGGAGACTATCGCGCGAGCGGCGGACGGGATGCGCGGGAGGGGCGATCAGTGCGTCTTCCGAACTAACCGCCAACCGCTAACCGCCAACCGCTTCCTTTCCTACACTTCTTCGTCGAAGTCTTTCAGTTCTTTCTGCAGCCGGCGGTCGGCCAGCACGTCTTCGAGCTTGCTCCAGGCGGCGCGGCCCTTCTTCACCGACGTACCCGGACGCACTCGTTTGTCGCGATCGATAAAACGATCGAAGCTCTGTTCCTCTTCCGCATCGGCGACGAACTCGTCATCGAGATCGAAATGATCGTCGTCTCTCTCCGCCATGTTGATACCTAGAAAGTGTGCGAAATCAATGAGATCCGCGCCCGGCCGGGCGTAGGGCCTGCGGACTATATACGATGCGCCGGCGTTTTCAATGCTGCCGGGCCCGCGGCCTCGAATATGTCCGCGCAGCATAGACAATGCGGCAGATGCAGCATTCCGTTGCACGAGCTTCCGCCAGGAGGCCGTCGCCGACCCGGCTGTTCTTCTAACGATCGGTGACGCTGACCGGCGCCCCACGGCCCAGACCCAAGGCCTCGGCGGCGCTGCGCTCGGCCATGGCAATCTCCAGGACTCCGAAGGAGTTGATCAAGGCGAGATACTCGCCCGGTCTTACATCGCCGTACGTTCGCCGCAGGGCGAACTCATGGCCGCCCGCCCGGACCACGGGATGCACGAACCTCTGCACCGTTGCCGCCTCGATGTTGGTGATCAGGTTGCCGAAATGATCCTGGGTGATCACTGCGCCAACGACCTGATCCTTGGTCTCGACCGGCTCATCCATCCACGACGGCACGATCTCCGCCACCTGAGGCCCGATCTCCTCGAGCCGTAGTCGACCCGCTGCCATCTCGGCGGCCAGCGGCGCAAAAATGTCGCGCCCGTGGAAGGTGGCGCTGGTTGGCCCCAGGCTCAGGCGTTTGAGCACCTCGGAAGCCAGGCGATAGATCCGCTTCTCCTTGGCACGGCTGGCGAGCTGCGCCAGTAACCCGTTGTCGGGGGCCAGGAAAATATGTCCGTCGGTGGCGATGCCGATGATGTCGCGCCGGGTGCCTACACCGGGATCGACGACGGCCACGTGAATCGTGCCGCGAGGGAAGTACTGGTAAGCCCGGGCCAGCCAGAACCCCGCCTCCACCGGCCAGTGCACCGGCACCTCATGCGTGATGTCGATGATGCGAAGTTCTGGAAACCGGGACAGCAGGCGACCCTTCATGACGGCGACGAAGGGTCCTTGCTGACCGAAGTCCGTGGTCAGCGTGACCACCCCGCTGGGAACGAAGCCCGAGGTGCTACTCATATCGTCGTACCGACCGGCGGCTCGAAATCGAACCGCCCGAAATCCTCAACGACGGTGTCGCGCGCCGTTGCGACCATCCTGAAGGATGCCGTACCGCGCCCGTTGTTCCAGATCCGCAACTCCAGCGGTTCGCCCGGATAGACGGGGCTGGTGAAACGTACGTCCAGACGTCGAAAGCGGGCCGGATCGTTGGCGCAAAGCTGTCGCATGAGCGCCCGGCCGGCCATGCCGTAAGCGCACAGCCCGTGCAGGATCGGGCGCTCGAAACCGGCCTCGATGGCGCGCTCGGGATCGGCATGCAGCGGGTTGTAATCGCCGGACAGCCGATAGATGAGCGCCTGATTCGTCATGGCCGGCAACTTCACTGTCACGTCCGGCGCGCGATCCGGAACGGCAAGCGCCTGAGGTGCGCCTGAGCTCTTCCCGCCAAATCCGCCTTCGCCGCGAAAGAACCAGCCATCGGTCACGCTCGCCAGCAATTCGCGAGTGTGCTCGTCGTAGAGATCGCGCTGATCATAGACGAGTGCGCCCTTCTCACCCTTGTCGTAGATCTCGGCCATGCGCGCGTCACTGTACACGGCGCCGGCGGGCGGCAAGGGCTTGTGCACGATGAGCGAGACGTCCGCGTGCAGCATGAGCGCGTAGTTCACGCCGAACTCGGGCCGCGACCACCGCATGATGTCGTTGGCGAGTACGACGGCCATCGTCGGCACCACGCGCAGGTCACGTTCGTAGCAGAACGAAAGCTCCGACGGATCCACCGGATCGTTCGCACCGACGCCAATGCCCAGCGCATAGAGCATCGTGTCCCGCGTGGAATACACCTGCCGCAGTCGTTCGGGCGGCATTTTCATCAGCTTGTCGTAGTTCAGGGCCATCGCTCTCTCGGCTGCAGCTCACGCGCCTACGTGTTCAGCGTACAACATCGCCCGCGTTTGGCTCGTAGGGGCACACCGAGCGCGAGTTTGCGGGCACCGGAATCGGACTTACGATCGTGCAACGCGCGTTGGACCCGGCACGGCGGTAGCTAGTTTTCCATCGCGTCTTCGGCGCGACCCCGAAGGGATGAAAGCGCGGTAGCGCCTCTGACCAACCGCCAACCGCTAACCGCCAACCGCCAACCGCTAACCGCCAACCGCTTCTTTCATATTAGAACGACGGACTCGCGACGTAGGCCCGATAGCCGTAGAACGCAAAAAAGATGGCGATCAGGATCTCCGCGATCTCTGGATGGACACGAACGCTGGCATAGGCGGTCAATGCAGCCAGCGGGATCAGGGTGGGATGCGGCGCGATGTAGAGCATGAGCTTCTGCTTGCCCCAATGTGCCAGGGCCGTCAGCGCCACCACCCCGACCGCGAAAGACACGCCGACGACTTTCCAGGCAAATGTCAGCGCGTCGCGGCTCGCCAGATTGTGCAGCGTCGTTTCGCCCTGACGATTCAGCTCGCGCCACGCCTCCGGCGTCTGGAACGTAACGAGTTGTTGGCCCCAGCTGATCTCCTCCATCGCCACCAGGAACAACAACGCGCCGCACAATGCGTATCCCGCGGCGATCAGGGCATCGATGCCATCCGTGCGGTGCCGATACGTCCGGGTGGCTGCGAATGTCAGCAACGCCGCGGCCCAGCCGTCGAGGAAAAACGTGAGGTTTTCCAGAAACCCTTCCTTGTTGAACATCGGCATGTGCAAATGGAACCGCGTGCCGTAGCGGTACAACCCGATGATCGCGAGTCCCGCGAGCACAGACACGCACAGGACCGCCCACGATCGTGGCGTGCGGCGCCCTGCGACCCGCAATGGATCGAACGCGATCCAGTTGGTCAGTAGCGACATCTTCTGCCCTGCTGCAGTTTGTGCCGACAATGGGATCGTCGTAGCTGACATGGCCCCTCCCGCACCGTGTCGGAAAATACGCTCATGCCGTGTAGTTGTTCCAATCGAAGGGAACTTCCTGTCACGCGTTGTAGTTACTGTGCTTACGTCGATCTTCAAGTGTGCCCCTACGAATCAATACCTCAAACCTTACGGGCGTCGCATTGAGCAAACGCCTCGCCAAGATTGCAGTCGCGACCGCACTGCTCGTTCTCCTCGTGCGGGAAGCGGACTGGTCGCGCACCGCTCACTCTCTCGAGCGGCTGTCCTACGGCACGTTGGCTGCCGTGTTCGGAGCCATGTTTATCGGGCTCGTGCTCAGTGCCTGGAAGTGGTCGTATGCACTCAAGATCCAGGCGCTGAGCTTTCGCTTCGGCAAGCTCTTGCGCGACCTGTGCACCGGCTTCTTCTTCAATAGCTTCTTGCCCACCGCCATCGGCGGCGATGCCTATCGGGTCTACCGCACCTTGCCGCCGGATGGCTATGCGACACGCGCACTGGCCGCAGTGGCGCTCGAGCGGGTCATCGGTCTGCTGGCACTGCTCATCCTCGGATGCGTCGGCTCTCTGGCGCTCATGCATCGCTCGACGGCAGCGCGACTCTATCTCATGGTTGCCGGTTTAGGAGCGCTTGCCGCGGTGTTCGTGCTGTTCGCGATTCGCCACGGATGGGTGGATCGACTCGCACATCGCTGGCGCCACCTCTACGCGGTGGAGGCATTCCTGCACAGCATCGACCTCCTGCGGCGCCATCCCGATCACTGGCTGCCGTTGATTGCCATTTCTTTCGCTTTTCAGATCGTCTCCATCGGGGTCATCTTCGTTCTCTATCACGATATCAACGCCACGATCACGATTCCCCAATGTGCGTTGATTGCCGCGATGGTCGGGCTGTCCGCGATCATGCCGATCTCGATCAACGGTATCGGGGTGATGGAAGGCGCCTTCGTCGGCACGGCCGTCGCGCTCGGGCTCGACTATGAGCAAGCCCTGATCGTTGCCGTCGAGCGCCGTTTCATTGCGTTATTGCTCAGCGCAGCGTGCGGCATCCTGTACCTGGTCGAAGCACACCGCTCGAACGCGCTGACGAGACACGAGCGTTTGTTCGGCACGTTGCGCGCTGTGTTCCGCTGGGACAGCGCGTGCGCCAGAACCGCTCTGCAGGAACGACCGCCGCCAGGTGCAATGAACGAGCTGCCTGTGCCGTTGGATTCCGGCAGCGTCGATCGCGATGGCTGGGACCACTCCCAGATCCTCGAATACATCAACGACGCGATCATCATCTGGGAGATGAACGGGCGCGGAATACTCTATTGGAATCGCGCCGCCGAGCACTTGTATGGCTATTCGCGCATGGCTGCTCACGGCCGCACCACACACCAGCTGCTGAAGACCGAATTCCCGGGTGGCATTGGCCAACTCGAATCCATGCTGACGCGCTACGGCGTGTGGGCCGGTGAGCTGAGTCACGTGACGCAAGAGGGCCGGCGCATCAACGTCGAAGGTCGCCTGGCATTGATGGCCCAGCGCGATGGGCATTGGCTCGTGCTCGAAGTCAATCGAGATCTGGCGGATCACGCACGTGCGCGAGCTGCGCAGGCAGCGATGCAATCGCACATCGCCATCTTACGCAGCCAGGTGACGCGCTAACGATTCATGCCGCGAAGCAGGTCCGGGCGCACTTCGCGCCGCAGGAGTGCCCAGGCAATCAATGCCGAAGGCAGCTCGAAGCACAGAGCACCGATGACGTAAGTCGAGAACTCGTGCGTGACGGCCGCGCTTGCAAGTCGCACCAGGCCCATACCACTGTATAGAAACAGCAGTGCGGTGAGTCCTTGCGTGCGCCACGCCGCAGACACTCCCGCCCACAGCGCCAATACACCCACCGCGGCCTGCAAACCACCGTACATGGCGCGCAGCTCCACCGTGCCGGTCGTGCTCGTTGCCGCCACGCCTGCAATCCCCGCGAGCTCTTGCGGTGCGATCAACAGGTAGATGCCGTAACCGAGCCACAACACTCCCGTGACGATGAGAAATGCCTTTGTCATTGTTGTTCCTCGTTGCCTGCGAGGATGGTTTCACAGAATCGAGCGAGCAACCAGACGCAGCTCGAGGGGAGACCGACATAGACGACGCACTCACGCGAGCAAGCGGCGCGCCGAACGACACGACCTGTCGAGCGGCGCGAAGTAGGCGTGCCCGATCAACACGCGGGACTTGCTGCAGTAGGACCGTAACCCGGCTTCGAGCTGTAGATTCTCTGCTGCCATCATCGACGCGGGCGCACCGCCCACCTCGAGCAATCCCCCAGCGGCGATGACTACCGCAAGTGCGACCGCCGTGACGAGCCATTGCCTCATCGTCAGTATCCCCGAAGCTCGACATTGATTCTTATGCGACGGTTGCACCGTCGAGCCGATACGCAGCAACTCCCAAGCCAGATCACGCCGGCACTTGCCGCTCAACGACATACAGGTGGGCCATGATGAGCGACGCAATCGCTTGTAAGATTCGCCGACACCGACCCGCTCTGTTCAAGGGACTCCGACCGCATGGCGTACCGATTTCTCATCGGCACAATGCCCATCCCCGGGCATGTTGCTCCGTTTGCTCCGGTCGCCCGAGAGCTGCTCAGCCGGGGCCATGAAGTGGTGTGGTACAGCAGCCAGTATTATCGAGACAGCATCGAGCGCACTGGCGCACGGTTCGAGCCCATTCGTTCCACGGTCGACTATGGCGACTCGGAGTACAACCGTCATTTCCCCGAACGGGCGCGCTTGAGCGGGCTCAAGCAACTCGTGTTCGATTTCGAGCACCTGTTCGTCCACTCGACCCACGGCATGATCCAGGACTTGCGCGCCATCCTGAAGGGCTATCCCGCCGATGTACTGCTCGGTGATCCCGCCGTGGCCGCGACCCGAATTCTTGGCGATACAGACGACCTGCCTGCCGCGACACTGAACATCACCGTCGTCAGCTTTCAGAGTCGCGACCTCGCCGCGTTCGGCTTGGGACTGCCTTTCAACGCGTCCTCCATCGGCCGCCTGCGCAACAAGGCTTCGTACTTCCTCGTCGATCATGTGCTGTTCCGCGGCGTGAACAGAACCTATCGCACACTGGCCCGGCAACACGGGTGGCCGATACAACCGTTCCGTCCGAGTGTCTCTCCTTATCTGCAAATGCAATCGCTCGTACCGGGCTTCGAGTACCCGATCAGCGATCTACCGCAGCAAGTGCACTTCATCGGCGCCCTGATGCCGGATGCGCCCAAGCAATTCACGCCGCCGTCGTGGTGGGATCAAGTCATCCATGGAACGCGCCCCATCGTGCTCGCCACGCAGGGAACGATTGCGACGAACGTGGATGAACTGATCCGTCCCACACTGCAAGCGCTCGCCACGGAAGACGTGTGGGTCATCGCGACCACGGGAGGTAAGCCGGTCGCAGAGCTCGGGTTGGAAATACCGAGCAACGCGTTCGTCGTGCCGTTCATCCCGTTCGTCACCGTGATGCCGCACGTCGATCTCTACATCACGAACGGCGGCTATGGCGGTGTCACCGTCGCACTCGCGAATGGTGTTCCCATCGTGTCTGCCGGAACCACGGAAGACAAACCGGAAGTCGGCAATCGCATCGCGTACAGCGGCGTGGGCATCGACCTCAGAACTCATCGACCCACGGTCGAACAGGTACGCGCAGCTTGCCGCGAAGTTCTGGGCAAACCCGCCTATCGTGCACGCGCTCAGACGTTGCAACACGACCTCGCGCAGCACGATGCTCCCGCAGAAGCTGCCGACCTGCTCGAACGCCTGGCGCGCACGCGTCAGCCCGTACTGCGTACAACCTTGCGCTGACTCCAATCTCAGCACCACCTGTGGCATCGTGATCCGAGCAGGCTCAGCGGCACGCAGTTCGAACATGAATTCCAGAGCGCACACACTGATCGCCGAGCTCGGGCTCGAACCGCATCCCGAAGGCGGTTACTACCGCGAGCTGTTCCGCTCGCGTTCGACCGTGCGGCCGGACGATGAGCGCGGCACACGCAGCGCGCTGACGACGATCTATTTCCTGCTGACCGCGGGTCAGGTGAGCCGGTGGCACCGTGTGAGATCCGATGAAGCGTGGCACCTGTACGAAGGTGGCCCGCTCGAGTTGCTGCTTGCCGATCCCGCACTCGATCGACTGCACTCCGCCACGTTGACGCAGGCATCTGCCACGCAATCTCCCGTGCACACGGTGCCTGCCAACTGGTGGCAAGCCGCCCGCTGCGCAGCGCCCTACGCGCTGCTGGGCTGCACAGTCGGTCCCGGCTTCGAGTTCGCCGATTTCAGTTTCCTGCGTGACGAACCCCGACTGCACGAGCGGCTGCGAAGTCTGTGCCCGGAGTGGCTCGAGTTCTTGTGATGAATTGGCTGTGTCAGAGGACCCTGGAGCCACAAGACGGCGAAATCCGCGGAACTTTGGTGAAGAAGAATGACTATGTCTCAATGCGGTCGCCGCCAGCCAGCCGCTCTCGCCCGTGACGGCTACCGATCCGATTCTCGCCAACGTCGAAATCCCAGCGCTGACGCCCGACACATCGATCATCCAATGGAGACACACACATGACACCGCTCGCACGCATCACCCGACTCGGCATTGCCTGCTGCACGCTCGTTGCCTTCAGCAGCGGCGCGTTCGCGGATAGTGTCAAGCTCGCCGCCGATCTCAAACCCACCGTCGCGACCAGCAAGGCCATGGGCAAGCTCGCCGGTACGTTCGACACCCAAACCAAGGAGCTCTCATATAAGGTGGAGTATTCCGGCCTGTCAGGCCCCGCCATGGCAGCGCATTTTCATGGCCCTGCAGCGCCTGGCAAGGATGCCGGTGTTGCCGTTCCGGTTGCTGGCGACCTCAAGAGTCCGTTCACGAGCAAGGCGACGTTGACCGATGCGCAGGCGGCCGAGCTGCTCGCCGGCAAGTACTATCTCAATATCCATACCCAGGCGAATCCGAAGGGAGAGCTCCGGGGTCAGGTCGAGAAAACGAAGTAATCGGCTGCCTGAAGCAGCGTACGCGCTCGACGCCGCACCTTCACCGGTACGGCGCCGATCGCATGACATGTCAGCCCCGAATTACCGGCACCTGGAACACGGTGTTTTCCTGTTCTTCCTGCGTACCGTTCTCTATAACAGGTGCAATCCATCTTCAATGAAGCCATTGACGGCGACGCGCGGACGATGCCTGCCCTGTCCCGGATTCGTGCTGAGCTCGAAATCGCAGAAACCGACGCTATCTCCACAGGTGATCTTGCACAGCGTATCCGTGGTCGACATCTGATCCGCCATCCACGACACGACGCCCTTGTGATCCAGCGGGAGTTGAACATGAGTCATCGTGGAAACGCTGCCGCCCTGTTTCAGGCCGTTGCAATCTGCATCCTCTGCGCGTTCGTGCGCACGGGTTACACGGCGGACCCTTATGGCGGCAAAGTAGCCGTCATTACGGGATCGAGCAGTGGACTCGGTCAGGAGTTGGCGCGGATTGCGGCGCAGAAACAGATGAAACTCGTTCTCGCCGACATCAATCTGCCGCCGTCGCGCGCTTTTGCCGACAGTGTGAACGCGCGAGGTGGTGAAGCGATCGCGATTCAGGTCGATTTGTCCAAGCCTGAGCAACGCGCGACCGTCATCGACAGCGCAGTGAAACGCTTCGGCCGCGTCGACTATCTGTTCAACAACGCAGGCTATGCGTACCTCGCGACCTTGGAGCACATGAGCCTTGTCGATGCACATCGCCTCTTCGAGGTGAACTACTGGGCCTATGTGGATCTCGCTCAGCGGGTCATTCCGCTCATGAAGCAACAACGCGGCGGCACGATCGTGAACGTCGCGTCCATCCTCGGACATACGAGCGCGCCTGCCGGTCTCGGTCACTACGCCGCAACGAAACATGCGCTGGTAGGACTCTTCGAAGCCGCTGCCGATGAATTGAAAGCCGCGGGCATCAAGGTGTTCATCGCCTCGCCCGGCGGGATGCGTACGAACATCATGAAGAACGCCGTGGGGCCGTTGGCCGAGAACTGGCGCAATCAGGGCGCCTCCTGGGAATCGCCGGCCATTCCCGCTCAGGACATCTTCAAGATGATTCAAGGAGACGACGTGATTTTCTATCCGGGTAGTCGAACAGCTCGCTAGCCGCCCTTTGCGATCGCACGAGCGACAACGTTGTACGCGGCATCGCGCCACCTGCGGTGTCGCCAGAAGGAGTCGTTGTGCGCAGGAGCGGCGCCAGTGCCAGACTGCTCGGCAGTGTACTGCGCAGGTCCGCGACGATGTCACACCCACGCGACCGACTGAAAGCAAATCACCGACGTCACGGCGGACAGCCCGCAGGGTTACTCTCATCGATGCCGCGCGATTCAGCGGACGAAGTGGCTCAATTGGTTCGGACCTTGAAACTCAGCAGCGAAGAAGGTCGCGTACTGACCCGGCTTGCAGACGAAGCCGTAATGAAGTTCGACTCGGACACGGACGCGGTAGGGTGGTTCGAGGGCCAATTGCAAAGCCGACACCCATTCCTGTGGCGCTCGATCATCCAGACCATCCCGCCGATCGGCTGCTGATCAACGAGCGATATTCCCTACCACCGAATCGATAGCTCTGCTGCTCGTCACATCGGGCGTGGCTCGTGTGACTTGCCCCACGTCTCACTCGAGATAATCGCCGCGGGGAAGTCGCCATCAGAGACGGCTGCCGGACGCCAGCGTTTCATTGAAACGTCCAGGATGCCGAACCCCATTCACTTCGACGCTGGCAATTTGTTTGCTCTCGCGAACGAGAACCATGGAACACAACCATACGATCGTGAGCGCCATGAGAACGGATGCAACGCCTGCGAGCTCCATGAGCCAGGGCGAAGCCGTCGAATTGATCACGTTGTACATCGGAAAGCCCGCACCCATGTGGCCCATGTAGGCACCCGCGATGGCGAGCGGGATCAACAAGAGCTGCGCGATACCTCTCAGATACGGCAGCGCAACGAGCATGAGTGTCAGGCTGGCGAGCATCGACGTTGAGTTCAGGATATTCCACGTGACCGGTGCGGTCCCCTTCCACAGCCACAGCGGCTGATATTCATAGTAGACCCACAAACCCTGCTGCACTGGGTACGCTTCGCCAATGAAGTAGCACCCGGCGGTGATCAAAGTCGCCTTCCACACCGTGGCTGTCGTCA
The DNA here is from genome assembly GCA_035276085.1 of Steroidobacteraceae bacterium. Classification (GTDB taxonomy): domain Bacteria; phylum Pseudomonadota; class Gammaproteobacteria; order Steroidobacterales; family Steroidobacteraceae; genus DATELY01. The sequence goes on from DATELY010000051.1 coordinate 15,812, forward strand.
GCGTGCCGTCCAGGAACCTGGCATACAAGAACAGATAGAAAGCGCCAAAGCCGGCCATGTATCCCAATCCGATGTGCCAGGGAATGGCCCGCGAGACCATTTCGAACATCACGATCTGGCCGGTTTTGGGGTGCACTGCATGACCCAAGAAAGTGACCACGGGCTCCATCAGGATGGCAGCGAAGCCTCCAATCGCCATCAGAACCGGCACTGCGCTCCTGCGTTGCACTGCCATACGCAATGCGACAACAACGATCGCAGCGGCGGCCACGATGGTCAGGTACAGGAAGAGGGTCTGCAGCTTCTCTGGAATCGCGAGATCCGGCGCGACGGGATAATCGACGACGAGTTGATGGGTCATGAAAGTGAGTCCTGCTGATTCAGTCCTGCTGATTCAGCCTTGCTTTCTCTTCGGATGGGCAGGAAGTTGCCTGCAGGGTTCTCGGCGACCGCTTGCACGGGTATCCCTCCGGAACGATCTGCCATGCATTGAAATTAGGATCATCGTACTATACGCGAAGGAAGGAGCGCACGGGTTTGCTGCGAAACCCCTGGCGTAGCCAGCAGCAGCTTTCGCGGCTACAAGCCGACTTCAGAAGGACTGCCTCAAAGCAAAAACACGTACTGCATGCGCTTTGGGAATCCGCCCCCGGCGCCACCACATGCCTTCTGCATGCGAACCTTCGCTCTCCCTCAACGCGGTTGCCCGCCACCGCGGCGCCCACACCGATCGCGGATCTCGCTATTCTTGACACAACGTGCCACCGTGGGCTGGCATTCCATGAATAAAGCATCGCCCGGCGATGGATATGAATAGAAACGTTGCCTCTGGCCCGGAAATCGCCAACGCTGCGGATCAACCGGCTGGTCTGCGCGCACTGAAGCGCCAGCGGCTGCGGACCGACCTCATTCAGGCGAGCCTCAAGCTGTTCGGCAAACATGGCTTCGATGTCACGACGGTCGATGACATCGTGGCCGCCGCTGGCGTGTCGCGTCGCACGTTCTTCCGCTACTTCAACAGCAAGGAGGACGTGGCCTTCGACTGGATGCGCGAGCAAGGTGAGTACATGTTGCGAGCGCTCATGGAGCGGCCTCCCAAAGAGCCTCCGATCGAGTCGATCACTCACGTGTTCCTGCAGCTCGCCGACTACCACGACGCGAATCCGAAGCGTGCTCGGTTCCTGTCGAGTCTCATCATGGAGACGCCGTCGTTGAGCAGCCGATTCCACGATGAATACACGAAGTGGGAAGACCGGTACATTCAAGTGTTGCAGCGCTCGCACACGTCGAGTGCGCGCGAGGCCTTCACCATTCGAGTCCAGGTGGCCGCGACGATCTCCGCGTTCGTAGTGGCCTCCCGCACATGGATCAAGGATCGCGGTAAAGGTCCGCTGCGCGCCAAGGTCGAAGCCGCTTTTGCGATCCTCGCCATGCGGATGAGAGGGTGACCCCGGCACCGGAACGCTGAAAGCGGCACACGGTGCCATCTGGGCGATAGAATCCGAGCCGACCCAATCCGCAAGCTCGGAGTTTCTGTGATCAATCGACAAGTCATCCTCACGTCACGCCCGGTCGGCGTGCCGCAGCCGTCCCATTTCGAAGTTCGCTCCACATCGGTGCCGGCGCTCGAGGATGGCGAGTTCCTCGTGGAGAACGTGTACCTCTCTGTCGATCCGGCGCAGCGGGGCTACGTCAACGAAGAGAACAACTACTCACCGCCGGTGCCGATCGGCGGCGTGATGCGCGCGATGGCTGTCGGGCGTGTCGTCGATTCACGCCACTCCGGTTTCAAGCGTGGCGAGTATCTGTACGGCTGGTTCGGCTGGCAGGACTACTGCGTGTGTCAACCCGGCGCGTTGCTGCGCCGTGTCGACCCGCAACAAGCACCCTTGTCGACGGGCGTCGGCCTGCTGGGCATCAATGGCCTCACTGCCCTCCTCGCGCTCGAAGACATCGGTCAACCCAAATCAGGAGAGACGCTGGTCGTCACCGCGGGTGCGGGCGCGGTCGGCAGCATCGTCGGTCAGCTTGGCAAGTTGGCAGGCTGCCGCGCCGTCGCTGTCGTCGGCTCCGACGACAAGGGCAAGCAATGTGTCGCCGAGTTCGGCTACGACGCCTACGTCAACTACCACAAGCCGCTGGCGGAGGCATTGAAGGAAGCCTGTCCCAGGGGCATCGACATTTTCTTCGACAACGTCGCCGGTGACGTCGGCGACACGATCCTGCGGCAAATGAACTCCTTCGGTCGTGTCATCAAGTGCGGCACGGTGTCCATCCCGGTGTGGGTGCCACCGCCGCAAGGGCCGCGTATCGATCGGGAGATTCTCACGCGGCGCTTGCGCGTCGAAGGTTTCATCATTTTCGATCACATTGCGCGTTTCGATGCGGCTGCAGCCAAGCTGGCCGCGCTGCTCGATCAAGGCAAGTTGCACTACGCAGAAGACGTCGAGAACGACATCGCGCGAGCACCCGCGGCACTGGTGGATGTGTACGCAGGGCGCAATCGCGGCAAGAAGTTGATCAAGCTGCGCGACTGATCGCCTCCACTACGGGCATGACTTCAACGCCCACGTACATGCCATCAAGTGGCCTGAGCGGTCATCTCCCCAGGGAGACCGTCACGCCTGCGTCGACGAACAGCTCCTCTCCGGTTACGTACGAGGCGGAGTCGCTCGCCAGGAACGCGACCACTTCACCGATCTCTCGCGGCTGCGCCATCCGACGCAACGGAATGCCTTCGATCAACCTGCGCACCTCAGGAATATCGACGGCGCGCATCGCTCCACCGCCGGTCATCATCGGGGTCTCCGTCGGCCCCGGATGCACGGAGTTGACCCGGATGTTGTAGCCCTCGGCCGCACAGTGAAGCGCGGCCACCTTGGTGAGATTGGCGACGCCGGCCTTCGATGGACTGTATGCCGTCGTCATGGGCACGACAGCGCGCGTCGAGTTGGAGGCGATGTTCACGATCGCACCGCCACCGGTGCTCTTCATGCGCTTGATTGCCGACTGCATGCCCAGGAAGGTCCCGACGAGATTCACTTCGAGGACAGCGCGGAACTGCTCGACCGTGCACTGCTCGATCGTCGCCGGACTGGTGATGCCGGCGTTGTTCACCAGGATGTCGATGCGACCGAAGGCCTGCTGGGTGGCGTCCATGACCGCCTCCCAGTGCTTTCCATTGGTTACGTCGTGGGTCATCGCCGCAGTCGTGAAGCCCTGCCCTTGCAGCGCTTTCGCTGTCTCACGCACTTCGGCCTCCAGTACGTCGGTCAGCATCACCGACGCGCCTTCGCGCGCCAATGCTTCCGCACACGCCGCCCCAATGCCGCGTGCCGCGCCCGTCACGATTGCCGCCTTGCCCTTGAGCTTGCTCATTGTCGAAATCCCCCGCTACGTTTTTGCGAATGAATGCCGGTGTGTACGAAGTCCGCGATTGCCACCGTTCAGCGCAGAGACTTTGCGATCATGACCTTCTGCAGCTCGGAGGTGCCGCCGTAGATGGGCTCGACGCGTGCATACGTATACAACCGCGAGATTGCGCTTTCACTCATGTAGCCGAAGCCGCCGTGCAACTGCAGGCAGTTGTCGATGAGGCGGTATTCCATCTCCGTGAGCCACAACTTTGCCGTCGTGGCCGTGATCGGATCGAGCCGACCCGCCACCATCGAGCTCAGCACGCTATCGAAGAAGTGCCGGCCGACGGTGAGATCGGTCTTCATTTCCGCCAGCTTGAATTGCGTGTTCTGAAAGTCGAACACGCTCTGGCCGAACACCTTGCGGTCTTTCACATAGTCGAGCGTGAGCTGGAAAGCGAGCTCCGCCGTCGTAAGCGCACGCGCGGCGATGATCGTGCGGTCCGCGATGAAGGTGCTCTTCAGCACCGAGCGCAAGGCCTGACCTTCGCGTCCCAGAATGTTCTCCTTCGGTACGCGCACGTCTTCGAGGAACCACTCACCGATGCTGGAGGCGCGCATACCGATCGTGTCCATGCGGCGCATGGTCACACCCGGCATGTTGCGATCGACGAGGAACATCGTCATGCCGCCCTTGCCCTGCTTGATGTCATCGTCCGTCTTGGCCACGACGTACAGCAGATCCGCTTTGTCGCCGCTGCTCGAATAACACTTGTTGCCGCTGATGAGGTAATCGTCGCCCTGCGTGCGAGCGCGCGTTTGAATGCTGTGCACGTCGCTGCCGCTGCCGGGCTCGGTGAGGCCCAATGCCTGGACTACGTCGCCGGAGAGAATGCCAGGAGCCCATTGCTGCTTCTGCTCGTGCGTGCCGTGCTCGACCAGCACGTTCGTCATCACGTCCGTGTTGATGGCCGCGCCCACGCTCGCGCCGCCGACGAAACGACCCATTTCCTCATTGAGGATCAGGTTGTAGAGAAAGTCGCCGCCGGGACCGCCGTACTCCGGCGGGAACGCCATGCCGACCAAGCCGACTTCCGCCGCCTTCTTCCAAAACGACTTGGGCGTGCCTTTGCCCTCTTTTTCCCACTGCAGGTAGTACGGTTCCATCTCACGTTCGTAGAAGCGATGAACCGTCTCGCGGAACAGCTCATGCTCCTCCGTGAACACTGAATGGGTGGCGTTCGGTGCGGATGCTCGAGGGGCTACTTGGGCCATCGCAGTAGATTCCGTGAGAAGCATCGGGGAGAGGTGCGGCTCGAGCGCAGGTCAGCGTCCCAGTCACTTAGTGAGCCAGTATACGGTACGTCCACCTATCGGACCACGGTGACGCGAGTGCACGCACTGCGATGCAAGGACGGACTCGATCGGCGCGCCCCTCGCGCGTGCACCACGCTACGAAACAATCTTCCGTTCGTAGAAGGAATCGATTTCGGCTGGCGAGTAACCCAGCCCGCTCAACACGGCGCGCGTGTGCTCGCCCGGCAACGCCGAGTGCCCCTGCGCCGAATTCGGTGCCGCAGAGAATCGGAACAGCGGACCGACCTGCTTCACTTCGCCGAATTGCGGATGCACCGAGCGATAGACGGTGCCCTGGGCTATGAGCTGTGGATCGTTGAGCGTTTCGTGCTCGACATCGTGTCGGCAAGGTTCGGCCCAAACGCCCGCCTGCTCGAGCGCAGCAGTCAGTTCGGCAACCGTGCGGGTCTTCACTGCACCTGCAATTGCACGTGACTCATTGTCGCCCCATTGTGCACGGGGCTGTTTGACGATCCCCGAGAGCCCCAGCACTTCGACGAGACGCCGCGCAGCGCTTGCGCTGCGAGCTGCAATCGCAAACCACCCATCCGCCGCTCGATACATCTGCTCAGCGGGGTGATAACCGGTTTGCTCGCGATTCAGCAACGGTGCGCCGGCGAACGTGCCATCAGGACGTTGGATCAATTCAGAGAGCAGGTAGATGGCGGTATTCATCAGCCCGGCACCCAATTCCGCACCTTCACCCGTGCGCTGACGTCGGTATAGATGCCGCAGCGTTGCTATGGCTCCCAGCAGCCCGCCGGCATAGTCCACCATCGAAGTGCGATTCCACAGCGGCGGATTGTCGACACCGCCTGCGCGGTAGTCGTGACCACACAGCGCCTGGAAGCACATATCGAAACCCGCACCTGCCGCACGCGGACCACTCGTGCCGTAGGCCGCACTCTCCAAAATGATGAGCGAGGGATTCATCGCATGCAGGGTCTTCGCATCGATGCCGAGACGCGTAGACACGCCAGGACGGAAGTTGCTGGTGATCACATCCGAGCTCGCACACAACCGCTGCGCGATCTCACGCCCTGCGGGCGTCTTCATGTCGAGCTTGATCGCCCGCTTGCCGCGATTCACCGACCCGTAAGAACGGAAGATGCCGCGATTCGGATCACCCGTCATCGCTTCGACCTTGATGACATCCGCACCGAGATCGGCCAGGAGGATCGACGTATAAGGCCCGGCGACGAACGCGCCGAAATCCACTACCCGGAGACCGCTCAACGGCCCCTTTCCAGGTATCTCGGATGAATTGCTGCGAGGCGCCTTCGAGGCACGTGCCTCGATCGGGTGGCCGACATGCCGCGTTCCGTCGGGATCGCGTGCAATGACTTTGTTATGGATCGTTTGCGGATCGTCCCACACGCGGCCCGGTGGCAGAACCGGCTCGGCGGGCAAACCCACAGCCCAGATGGCTGCCAACAGTTCCTTGCTTTGCCGCGGTTCGACGTGTGCCTGAAGCAAGTCGACGTCGCCGAAGAAATTGCGCGCATCGGCCGTGGGCTTCGGCATGCCGCTGTCGTTCTCCTTGACCGTCGGATCATCGATACCGAGAATTTTATAAAGCTGATACTTCGATCCGGCCGACCCCAGGAGAACCTGAACGTACATGCCATCCGCACACTTGAAGATGAGCGGCGTGGGACTCTTCGGCATGACGAACGAAAACGCGGGCGTGGGCTTCTCGCCCTCGGACCACAACAGCATCGTCCAGGCGAGCGCGCCTTCGTACAGAGAGGTCGAAGCGACTTGTCCACGACCGGTTCGCTCACGCTGAATGAGCGCGCCCAAGAGACCGCACAATCCATGCAGTGCCGCACCATAGTTCGACGGCTCGAAGCTCATGAGCAGCGGGCGATCAGCATAGTGCTCGTATGACAATCCAGAACGAGCCTGCACCAACAGGTCGGTCGCGGGGCGTCCTGCATGCTTCGATGCAGTGGGATAACCCTGGATGTCCAACACGACCAGACGCGGATGTTGTGCTTGCAATGCCTGAGCGTCGCGACGCCAATCGACGCCTGGATAGTCCTCGCCGCCGACGATGCAGACATCGGCCTTCGCGAGAAGCTCGTTCAACCGTTGCGGCGACTGCGCTGCCTCTGTATCGATCCTTGCGCCTTTGTGCCAGACGCGATACGCGGGATACACGTCATAAAATGGATCGCCGTCGGGCAGTTCTACGCGAGTGATCTGCGCGCCGGACTCGGCGAGAAACTTTGCCGCAAGCCCCGCCGCCATGCCGAGACCCAGATCCACCACGTGGAGGTCTCGCAACCAATCGCTTGCATCTGGCATTGCTGTGCAGTGGGGCAATCGTGTGGTGGCCGATGGTATTCTTTCTCACAATCGATTTGCAAACCACGCAGTCCCTGGCGGCAGCGCACGTAAAAACGCTGAAAATCCAGCACCGAACGCGCTCGATGAGAGTTGGATTGACTACTTGAGTTGCTTCGAAATCCGGCCCCAGTTCACTTCGGGCATCAGACTCGTCAGCGCGAACTCCGCCATCGGCACGGCCGAGCGTGAGATGCCGGACTTCCAAGGCAGCGATTCCTCGAAGGGCCGCAACGTCACGAGACCATGAACGAGTGCATAGATCGCCAGCGTCGTCGCAGTTGGATTGCGGTCCGGCGAGATCTGCTGAATCACTTCGCGCACTCGCTTGTACTGCTCGGGCGCCGTGGCCTGAGCCAGGTATGTCACCACGTCTGCGCTGGCATCCAGCCAGTGGCGTGCAACCAGCTTGAACAGCGGCCCAGGCTCGGACAGCACTTGGCAGAGCTCCGTGGTGAAAGAGAACAGATGCTGTTCGGGTGTCTCGCCCTGAGCGACGGCGGCTTCCAGCCGCGAGGAAGACCTGCTGAGCTGCTGCAGGTGGACTTGCAGATACAGGCCGCGTTTGTCGCCGAAATAGTGATACAGGCTCGAGAGCGTCACGCCGGACTGTTCCGCGATGTCACGGATGCTCACATCCGCATAGCCCCTGGCGGCGAACAATTCGGCCGCCACCGAAAGCATCCGCTCATTGACAGCAATCTCGTCCACGGATGTTTTAGCCGGTCGACCGGGTTTGCGTCGGCGACGACGAGCGGCCGCGTTTGGCAAGGAACGTTTGCCCACGTCCTGGCGAGGCTTCGTACTCAAGACACTGTGGTCCACTGATCCAGCGACTGTTCGGGCTGCATCTTACCGAACGAACAGGGATCCGGCTGCAGAGTTGCCGCCCCGCCAGAGTTCAGCGATGCCGCCACATCGGCTTGCGCTTGGCCATGAACGCTTCGACGCCTTCCCGATAGTCCTCGAGCGCTGCGGCAAACCAAAGGCGGCAAGACAGTGACAGGACCGATGGTATATCGTACGAAAAGAACATCGTTGCTGGCTCCCCCGTGGCGATTCGCGAAATGAAATCGCTCGTGCGGCGCTCGCATGAGCGCGCGGTCGAAGCACAATATGCGGCCGCAGCGGAATCGCTGGCGACCTGTGCAGCGACCGAAGACTTCATCGAGGCCATCGAGGCTTTCGCGGAGAAGCGTCCCGCCACGTTCCAAGGTCGTTGAGCGGTTCGCGAGGCCATCCAGAGGTAGGCATGATTCAAGAAACCATCGTCATCGTCGGCGCCGGATTGGCTGGCGTGAGCGCAGCAGGCGCTCTGCGCGAGCACGGCTTTGCCGGACGCATCGTACTCATCGGCGATGAGCGCGCGCGTCCCTACGATCGCCCGCCGCTCTCCAAGAGCGTGCTGGTGCATGACTCCTTCGAGAGCCTGGTCGCAGCGCACTTGCCGGAAGACATCGCGTTGCGCTCGCCTGAGCAAATCGCGCTGCGTCCGCATCACTGGTACGAAGAGAAGAACATCGAGCTGGCGGTGGGTACAGAAGTCACGCGCATCGATACGAAGGGGCATACGGTGGAGCTCGCCGGTGGCGAGTCGATTCGCTACGACCGCCTGATGTTGGCGCCCGGCGCGCGCGTGCGCCGCATTCCCGCAGTCGAAGCCGGTCCGGTAAACCATCTCTATCTGCGTACGCTGACGGATGCATTGCGTCTGCGTAAGCAATTGGTACCGGGTCGCAACGTCGTACTGCTGGGTGGCGGTGTGATCGGCATGGAAGTCGCCGCGAGCGCGGTCTTGCGCGATTGCAACGTCACGGTGGTCGAGTTGGCACCGCGCATCATGGCGCGCGCATTGTGTCCCGCTGTCTCCGAACACGTAGCTGCCTATCATCGTTCAAAAGGCGTCGAGCTCAAGCTCGGCACCTCCGCCACCGGCCAAAGCACGAACGGCCCGCCCGGATTGGCGTTGTCCGATGGCACGGTGCTGCCCGCCGATCTCATCGTGATCGGTGTCGGAGTCGTGCCCAACGTCGAGCTCGCCGCCCGCGCGGGCATCCACTGCGATGACGGCATCGTGGTCGATCGATTCGGTGCAACGAGCGCGCCGGACGTATTTGCTGCCGGCGATGCCGTGAAGTATCCCGACGAGTTTTTCGGCCGCACGATTCGCAGCGAGAACTGGATGCATGCGCAGAATCAGGCGCTGGCGGTAGCAAAGAACATGGTGGGCACGAAGGAGCCGTACCGGCAGGTGCCGCACATGTGGTCGGACCAGTACGACTTGAAGATTCAGGTCACCGGCGTATGCGACACGGCGCAGAACGTGCTGCGGGGCGATCAACAAAAGAACAAGTTCCTGCTGTTCCACATGGCTGAGGGCCGCGTGGTCGGCGCTACGGGCATCAACGAAGCGCGCGACATCAAGTACGCGCAGCGCTTGATCGAAGCTCGCGTTGCCGTGGAACCCGAGAAGCTCGCCGATCCCGCGTTCAATCTGAAGAAGGCAGCTGCCTGAGCGACGAGGTATTGCGTGTTCGACGTGTTGAAGGACATTCGTGTCCTGGACTTCGGCAAGTTTGTCGCCGCGCCCTTCGCCACCTGGCTGCTCTCCAACATGGGCGCGGAAGTCATCAAGATCGAGCCGGTCGGCGGCTCGCCGGACCGCGCTCCCTTCCGCCTGAGCGATACGCTCGATGGTGCCGGTTTCCTGCAGCTGCACGCGAATAAGATGAGCGTCTGCCTCGATACCGACAAGCCGGAAGGTCGTGAAGTGTTGAACACGCTGCTTGGCTCGACGGATGTCATCGTGCTGGGCGCACCGGATGCGACGTTGCAGCGGCAGAATCTCGACTACGACACATTGTCGAAAGCGAATCCGCGACTCATCTATCTGAACATCTCGGCGTACACGAGCGTTGGACCGCAGGCGGCTGAGGTGGGATTCGACGGCGTTGGACAAGCGATGGGCGGCGCTGCCTATATGTCCGGCTTCGGCGATACGCCCACGCGTTCGTTCTGCTCCTTCGTCGATGTATCGACCGGTATCTACGCTGCGTTCGCAATTGCCCTCGCACTGCTGGAACGAAATCGCACCGGGAAGGGACACAAACTGGAAACCGCCTTGATGATGAGTGGCTACGCCGCGATGAGCTGGTTGCTCGTCGAGCAGGCAGTGACCAAACGGAACCGCGTCCGAACCGGCAATCGGGCACAGTCTTCCGGACCGAGCGATGTGTTCCAGACGCGCGATGGCTGGCTCGTCGTGCAAGTCGTGGGCGACAGCATGTTTCGCCGCGTCGCCGGGTTGATCGGTCATCCCGAGTGGAAGGACGACCCGCGTTTCGTGTCCGACAACGAGCGCGCAGAAAATGGCGCAATCCTGAGCGAAGCAGTCGGCCAGTGGTGTCGCAACCTGACCACCGATGAAGCAATCGAGAAGTTGCGTGAGGAGCGCGTCACGGGTGTGCGCATCAACTCGCTGCAGGAAGCGCTGGAAGAACCTCAGGTTGCTGCGCTGAAAATGGTTCAGCAGCTCCAGCATCCCGGCTCGAATCAGCTGCTGCCGCTGTTCAAAGCGCCCGTCATGGTGGATGGCCAGTTGGCGGAGCTGCGCAGCCGGCCGCCACTCCTCGGCGAGCACACGGACTTCGTGTTACGACGCGCAGGTTATGCGCAGCAGAACATCGATGCTCTGCGAAAGGCCGGGATCGTTTGACCTGACGACAGCAGTGCGCAGTGCTCGATGGAGCGATCGTTCATGCAATTCTGCCGCGTCCTCGGAACACTTTTAGTGGCGCATCGTACGCTTTCGACTCAGGGAGCGCGATTGCCAAACATCATCACTGCGGGGCGTTTGACAAGCCGGTTTTGCGGTACATAGAATCTTTTCGGTACGTAAGCATACGAGCCTCACTGCTGAGCTCATTCGAGCTTTTTCGGCATTGTTCGTGCCCACCGACGTGACCAAAGCAGCATCCGTGCAGGCGATGGTGCGCACCTGCGTCGAGCACTTCGGTCGCCTCGACGTGGCCTTCAACAATGCCGGCATCACCGGATCGGTCACGCAAGAAATTGCCGATGCCGGCTGTCGACGCGAACTCAAGGGCCCACGATGACGACTTCCGAAGCGGCGCTGGATCAGGCGCGCTCCAGGCGCGTATTACCGCTGCAAGGCGGACGCAACTTTCGCGATCTCGGCGGCTATTCGACTGCCGACGGTCGACGCTTGCGTTGGGGACGCGTGTATCGCTCCGGGGTGATGAGCTACTTCACCCCCGAAGACCGCGCGTACCTGGACTCCTTGGGCATCCGCACCGTTTGCGATTTTCGTACTCCCCAGGAGCGCAAGCGCGAACCGACGAGCTGGAACAAGGTGCCCGAGCAGTGTCTCACCTGGGAGTACAACCACCGCGACGTGAGCCTGCGGGGCTATCTTCGCCCGACTGAACCATTGACCGAAGCGATCGCGCGCGGATGCATGGCTCTGCTCTATCGCAAGCTGCCTTCCACCCTCGCAACGGTATACGCAGACTTTCTGGGAAAGCTGTCTGCAGGCGACGTGCCGCTCGTCTTCCATTGCTCGGCCGGCAAGGATCGCACTGGATTTGCGGCTGCTCTGCTGTTGCTGACCCTAGGCGTGCCGCGCGAGCAGATCTATGCCGATTTCACGCTCACGAATGACGTCGTCGACCTGGAGCGCGAATTGTTCGAGCATCCGCGCGGCAGCGTCGGTCTCGGCGAGGATCGCAATTATCTGATGACGTGCAGTCGCGAATCGCGTGCGCCGTTGCTGAAGGCATTTCCGGAGTATCTGGATGCTGCCTTCGAGACCGTGGAACAGGATCACGGATCGGTGGAAAACTACGTGCGCACGCGCCTGGGAATCGATGCGGCGGCCTTGAAGCGCATGCAGGCGCACCTGCTCGAAGAGTGAGGCGTCGCCGCAGCCGCGCATGAGGTTCGCGGCTGCCGCTGTTCAGCTGCCGATGCGCAATCTCCTGCGCACCGACGCGGATCAAGGATCCTGAGTCGTGTTCAGATCGATACCGGCGTTCTTGCGGGAGCGCTCCACGGCTTCCAGGACGGACGTGCCGATCGTCGTTGGATCCTTGGTCGCGGGAGCGGTAGCACCGTGCTGCCAGTTCTCCGCGACGGTGTAACCATAGCCCCAGGTCTCGAACACGCGGCCGGTGATCTTCTTGGATTCGGGGCTGGCGAGCCACGTGATCAAGGCTGCAGTCCAGATCGGCTGACGCTTCTCGATCTGCTCTTCGGTCCAGGTGGCCTGTGGCGTGAGGCGTGTGTTGGCGCGCGGTGCAATCGCGTTGACCGTGACGCCAGTGCGGCTCAGCTCGCGTGCAGCGACGACCGTGAAGCTGGCGATACCGGCCTTGGCGGCCGCATAGTTCGTCTGACCGACGTTGCCGAACAATCCCGAGTGCGAGGTCGTGTTGATCACACGGGCATCGACCTTCTTGCCGGCCTTCTGCTGCTCGCGCCAATACACGGCGGCGTGCCGGGTCGGCAGGAACGTGCCCTTCAGGTGCACCGACATGATGGCGTCCCAGTCCTCTTCGGTGATGTTCCACAACATGCGGTCGCGCAGGAAGCCAGCATTGTTCACGACGATGTCGAGGCCACCGAACGTATCGACGGCCTGACGGACCATGTCTTCGGTCGCCTTCCAATTGCTGACATCGGCGGTGTTCACGACCGCCTCGCCGCCTTCCTTCTTGATCAGCTGTGCCACTTCTTCGGCGGGCGAGGCATCGCTGCCCTTGCCGTCCGGTGCCGAGCCCAAGTCATTGATCACGACCTTCGCGCCGTGGCGCGCCAGCATCAGCGCATACTCGCGCCCCATACCACGACCGGCACCGGTCACGATCGCTACTCGGCCTTCGCACAGCTTCATTCGAGGACTCCCGTCTGGTGATTCCGCTAGGACCCGACGCGGCTTCGGACTGGAGGCGCGATCGGATGAGAATTGGCGTTCCGGCGAAGACTTACAGGACCCGCTTCGCCGTGGCACGCTGCACAACTGTTAGGCGATGATATCGTACGGTAGAGTATCAGTCCAACCCACGTTGGCTCGGCGCGCCGCCGGAAGACCGCGCACTGCGCCACCCGTCAAGCGAGTTCTTGGACTACCGCAGTGATCTGAAACAGTCCCTCATCTCCCGGACGAACAGCTCCGGTTGCTCGAACGCCGCGAAGTGGCCGCCCTGCGGCAGCTCGTTCCAATACATCAATTTTTCGTAGCGGCGCTCAACCCAGCTACGCGGCGGTCTCGACAATTCCTTCGGATACAGACTGCAACCCGTAGGCAACTTGATTGCTGTCAATCCGCTGAAGCTCTTGCGGAAGCTCTCCCAGTACAAACGTGCGGAGGAGGCACCGCTGTTCGACAACCAGTAGAACATCACGTTGTCCAGCAGCTCATCGCGGGTGAGCACGTTTTCCGGATGACCGTTGCAGTCGGTCCAGGACCAGAACTTCTCGATGATCCACATGGCTTGCGCGACGGGTGAATCTGCCAGCCCGTAGCCCAGCGTTTGCGGACGCGTCGACTGTTGCGTCGCGTAACCTGCCTCCTGTTCCAGATAGCGCGCCCGCGCATCGAAAGCGACTTTGTCTTCGGGAGTCGGATTCTGCAAAGCTTCCGGCGTGGGCTGGACGATCGGCATGTTCAGGTGAATGGCGCGGCAATGTCCGCGATTCTGCGTCGCGATCTCGCTCGTCACCGCCGCGCCCCAATCGCCGCCCTGCGCGAAGTACCGCGTGTAACCGAGCGTCACCATGAGCTGATCCCACAGCTCGGCAATCTTCGGAATACCGAATCCAGGCTCGGTGGCTTTGTCGGAGAAGCCATAACCGATCAGTGCAGGACACACGACGTGAAAGGCATCGCTCGCCTGGCCGCCGTGCTGGCGCGGCTCCGCCAATGGCCGCAACACCTTCAAGAACTCGACGATGGAACCCGGCCAGCCGTGCGTGATGAGCAGCGGCATCGCCTTCGGCTCGCTCGAACGCAAGTGAATGAAGTGAATGCCGAGACCGTTCACCCGCAAACGAAACTGTGGGAACTCGTTGATGAGCGCCTCGCGTGCGCGCCAGTCGTAGCGATCCGCCCAGTACGTCGCGAGCTCCTGCGCATAGCTGAGCGGCAGGCCCTGCGACCAATCCCCAACGACTTCGCGAGGGGGCCAGCGCGTGGAGCGCAGACGGCGGCGGAGATCCTCCAGCTCGGCGTCGGTGACGTGAAGACGGAACGGCTCGGGCGTGCTCATGTCATGACCTCTATGGACGATCGCATCAGAGTCTCCAACCACCATCGACGGTCAAGGCATCGCCACTGATGTAGCGCGCCTGACGCGAGGACAAAAACAGGACTGCATTGGCAACGTCCGCAGGAGCGCCCAACGCACCCATCGGGATCTGCGAGAGGATGGCCTTCATGGCCTTCTCCTGCACCTGCCCGCCGATGCCGTCGGCCAACTTGCCCCCACCCAGCCAACCCGAACGCACACTGTTCGCGCGCACACCGAAGCGACCGTATTCCTTCGCCACCACCTGCATCATGCTTTCGATCGCTGCTTTCGGGGCCGAGGACAACACGCTCAACGGCACGTGACGCGCGAACTGAGTGGTGGTCACGGCCGTCAGGCTGCCGAAGCCCTGCTCGCGCAGAATGGGAAGCGCTGCGTGGACCAGATTGAAACATGCATGCGTGTCGTGCGCGAATGTCTTCACCCACGCTTCGTGCGCAATATCGGCCACATAGTGAATGGGAATCGACGGCCCGGCGGCATAGATCACACTGTGAATCCTGCTGCGCGTCCGCAGCTCATTCAGCGCACGTGCGACCGCTTCGGGATCTTCGAGTGCGAGCTGCACGCTCTCGACGCGAGCACCCGTCGGCGCGGCAGCCGCTTGCACGCCCGCCGCAGCCTCTTTGTTCTTGTAGTACGTGAACACGACGTCGCTGCCGGCCGCCGTCAACGCGTGAACGATGGCTGCGCCAATTCCGCCACTGCCGCCGGCCACGAACGCGACCCCTTCATCGAAATTGAAACCGCTCACTTGTCGTTGCATCGCATAACTCTCCGGGGCCAGTACCGTGCGCCAGCGTGATCACCTTCCGCGGCTTCCGCGAGCTTCATCCCACGCATAGTCCGTGGACGGCACGTAGCTGACCGGATACGGCGCCTGATGCGCAGGCAATTCATCGTACGGCGTGAGGTGGCTTGTGCATGGGCTCTCCCGAACACCGATCGATCAACGTGGACTATGCCCCACCCAATAGCGCTCGCGAATGCGCTTCTTCAGCAGCTTGCCGGTCGGCTCGCGCGGCAACTCGGCGGCGAAGTCGACGCTCTTGGGACACTTGATCGTCGACAGACGTTGCCGGCAATACTCGATGAGTTCTCTTTCCAACTCGGGGCCCGCCTCGTTCATGGAGCTCGGAATCACGACTGCCTTCACTTCTTCGCCGAACTCGGCATTCGGAATGCCGAAGACGGCGACGTCGAGCACGTGTGGATGAAGGCTGAGCACGTTCTCCGCCTCCTGCGGATAGATGTTCACGCCGCCCGAGTTGATGACGTAGTCGCGACGGTCGGTGAGATAGAGATACCCTTCTTCGTCGACATGTCCGATGTCGCCGATCGTGGCCCAGCCCCTGCCATTGTGAGCACGCGCCGTCTTCTGCGGATCGTTGTGATACTGCAGCGATCCGCCGTTGGCAAAGAAGACGAGCCCATCCTGATGCGGCGGCAATTCGGTGCCGTCTTCGCTCAGGATATGCAGCTCGCCCCGCGCCGCTTTTCCGACCGAGCCTTTGTGACGCAACCACTCCTGCGGCGCGATCGCACACATGCCGATGCTCTCCGAGCCGCTGTAGTACTCGTGGATGATCGGGCCCCACCAATCGAGCATCTGCTCCTTGACGTCCACTGGGCACGGTGCTGCAGCGTGAATGGCAAGGCGGTGCGTGTCGAGCCGGTAGCGGCTGCGCACATCGCCCGGCAATCGCAGCATGCGAATGAACATCGTCGGCACCCACTGCGAGTGAGTGACGCGATAACGCTCGATCGTTTGCAACGCGAGCTCAGGCTCGAATCTTTCGAGAATGACGGTCGCGCCGCCAGCAGCCAGTACCGTCATGTTGAACTTCAGCGGAGCCGTGTGATACAGGGGCGCCGTCGACAGATAGACCGTGTTGCGATCGAAACCATAGAGCTCGATCAACTTCTGCTGCAACGGTCCGGGTTGATCGACACGCACGCTCGACATCGGCGGCTTGATGCCTTTCGGCGAGCCCGTCGTGCCGGATGAGTACACCATCGCGACACCTTGAACTTCGTTGGCGAGCGGCGTTGCCGGACACTCGGCGACCGCGGCTTCATACGATCGAAATCGATCCGTCGCGCCGTCCACCATGAAACAGTGCACAGCGCGCACCAGATCGCCCGGCAGCTCCGTCGCGAGTTGCGCCAATGCCTGCGACATGACCAACACACGCGCATTGCAGTCGCGCACGATGTACGCGACTTCGCTCGGCTTCAAGCGCGTGCTGATGGGTGTGTAGTAGAGACCTGCATTGTGAGCGGCCCAGCAGATCTCGAAGTAACGTGGGTGGTTTTCCAGGCACAGCGCGATGTTGTCGCCCGGCCGCAGACCCAACTGGTCGAACAATTGCGCCGCCCTGTCAGAACGATCCGTCAACTCCCCGAACGTCACGCTGGCACCGGAAGGTGCCATGACGATCGCCGGTCTGTTCGGAGCGCTCACCGCAAGCTCGCGCGGATGCATGGCGGATTTGCGCTCCGATGCCATCAGCGGTTGCGGTAAACGGGTTTGCGACGCTCCTTGAATGCCGCCACTGCTTCGAGCACATCCTCCGAGCCGCCGGCCTGGTACTCGTAGGCCATCGACAGATCGAACGTCTCGCGCGCGCGCGCCTTGAGCAGCGCATTGAGCGACTGCTTCGTGCCGCGGACCGCAATCGGCGGCAAACCCGCGATGCGCTCGGCAATCTTCTGTGCGGCGGGTACGGTCTCTTCGGGCGTATCGACGAGATCCGTGACGAGTCCCAGGCGCCAGGCTTCCTCTGCCGAGAGCAGATCGCCGGTGAGCAGGTAACGCTTCGCCCGATTCATGCCCATCGCCGCGGGCCAGAACAGACAGCCGCCGTCACCGGCAACGAGGCCCACCTTCACATGCGGATCTGCGATACGTGCAGTCTTGCTGGCCACGATGATGTCGCCGCCGAGCGCAACCGACGCACCCAAGCCCATTGCATCACCTTGCATCGCGACGACGACCGGCACGGGGATGTCGATCAGTGCATGGATGATGCGCTGACCGCCGTCACACATCGCGGCGCGCAGAGCAGCGTCCCCTTGGACGCGCTTGATCTCGTCAAGGTCTCCGCCCGCCGAAAACGCCTTGCCCGTGGACCCGAACAGAATGGCCCGCACATCGGTCATGCCGCGCACTCGCAGGAGCGCCTGCAAGAGCTCGTCATGCATTTCGTGATCGATTGCATTCAGCGACTCAGGACGACTGAGCGTGATGCGCGCGATGTGCCCTTCGACGTCGAATCCAATCCCATTCTTGATTTGCATGCAGCACCGGCGCCCGTGTAGTGGATGATCGTAGCGGATGAATATCGTTCACATGCTTACTCAACGTCCCCGGGCATTGCAATAGCCGCGCAGACATCGGGCAGCGCCACATCTGCGCGCGCAGCGCGTGGCCCTACCGATTCACCAATACAACGTTTTCACCCGAGTGCTGCGGCATTTTGAACAATGCCCGCAGTCGCGAGCGTAGAGGGTGCGATTGCAAACCGGAGTGCAGCGGCGCTCGAGTTCGAGTGTGAAGCCTACGCTCCGTCGACCTCGATGAAGACCTCTCCGCCCTCGACTATCACGGGATACGTCTCGAGCGGTTCCGTGCAGGGCAGCGCACAAGGCTCGCCCGTGCGGACGTCGAATTTTCCCTCGTGCCAACTGCACTCGACGATGTGCCCTTCGAGGTCGCCTTCATCACCGAGCGAGGCGTTGCCGTGCGTGCACAGGTCCTGCGTGCAATAGAACTCGTCGTCGACGTGATACACGCAAAGGGCCTGCATACCCGCGGGCGTCACCTGCAGCATCGCACCCTGATCGACATCGCCGGTGGCACACAGACGCACGCGCTTCTTGGATCCGCTCATACCGAAAAGGCCCTCTGGTTCGCACCCGGGAACGGGCTTGTCGCGTGCTGGTCGGTGACATGGAAACATCACCCCGACGCGTCGCCCGAGCCGCATCGCAGCTCTGTATAGCGTATGTTATACGCCAGCGCAGCAGCTGCCGGGGGAGCGGAATTTGCCCGGAAGCTCGAACGCGGCCTGGCAGAAGCTGCCGGCTGCCTGGTGGGTCGGGCACATCCTTTACTGACTTACTGACGCGCCGTGTAACATCCGGCGTCCCGTCGATCGCATAGGACCAGCCATGTCAGACAGTGGCGCTTTGCTCATGCGGGCCATTGGCGATGAGCTGACGCTTCGCATCATTCCGGAATTGAAGTCGGCGGACGCGATCGAACGGGCGGCACTGTCGCAGTTGGTCCTGCAGTATCTGGTCGCCGATATTGCCGTGCTCCCCGCCGTCGCCGAACAGCTCGCGCCAGAGTTTCGACAACTCATCGATGCGTCGTTGCGAAGCGTGCCTGCCGGTCCATTGCGCGGCCCCGCGGACCAATATCAAGCCGAGCTGAAGCGCATTCCCGTTGAAGACGGTTACGTCCGGGAGCGTGAGATCGCCGCGTTGCGTACGCTGGCAGGGCGGATCGTGCGCGAGTTGACCGATCACGTTTCGAAACCGGAAACGCAGGCGTCCGCAGCCGTCATCGAGCCGATACTCACGCAGCTCGGCTCGGTCGATTTTCGCTGGCTCACGGCGTACGAGACGGCGCGTATCGAACACGTCAAAGCGGCAGCAAAGCCTTTCACCCCGGAAGCGCCCGCCGCCATTCCCGCTATCACTGCCGAGTCAGCCACCCGGTATCTGCGAGCCCGCTTTCCGGCCGATCCGCAGATCGAAGCGACGGCGGTCGTTCCCATTCCAGGCGGTCGGTCGAAGAAGACGTTCTTCATCACGATTCGTGGCACGAGCGCATTGCCCGCTGACGTGGTGATGCGGCAGGACTATGCCCTGCGATACGAAGGCACGAAGGTGCGCGATGAGTATCAGCCGCTCGCACGCCTCGCCGAGTTCGGCCTGCCCGTGCCGAAGCCGTTGCATCTCGAAGCTCAGGAATCCGAGCTCGGCCCGCCGTTCATTCTCGTCGAGCGTTTGCGTGGCTCAGCGCCCGGCAGCTATTTCGGTCTGCAATCACCCTGCCCCGGCGCATTCCGCGATCTCGCCAGGATGCTGGCGCAGCTGCACCGCGTAGACCCTGCAGAGCTGGGCTTCAAGGTGGGACCGGATCCTGAGCGCAGCCTCGAGCAGCTGATCGGCCAATACGAGAAGAAATGGCGTGACAATGCGGTGAAGCCGTCGCCGCTCATCGACTACGCGTACTCGTGGGCGCGACGCGAGTGCGCACGCGAGCCCGGCATCGCCTGCGTCACGCACGGCGACTGCGGTCCCTACAACGTCCTCGTGCAGGACGATCGCCTGATGGCAGTGCTCGACTGGGAGTTCGCGCATGTCGGCGATCCCGCGGAAGATCTCGGCATCGTGCGCGTGTATGCGGAAGGTGTGATGAGCTGGGACGAGTTCATGAGCATCTACACCGCGGCAGGCGGACAGCCGATACCCGAGCGGCGCATTCGCCTGTCCATGGTGCTGCAGTTCCTCAAAGGCACCACGCTCGTCGCGGCTTCCGGGCGCAATTTCGAGGAGGGCTGGACGAAGGAATTCATCAAGGGCGCAACCTCGTTCACCGGCCTGCGCATGATCGAGCAGCGCATCGCGACCTTGCTGCAGCGCTTCGACGCGATCGAGGAGCGCGTCGCTGGATGACCTCTGCCGCTGGTCCCGCCGCGCGGGAGGCGCGACCATGCACTGAATCGCGGCACGCTGACGCTGCTGAACCATCAGCAGCGTCAGCGCGCGTGAACGATCAGGCGGCCTTCGAATGCAGCCCGAGGATGGAGATGGCTGCGATGCCGTTGTACGGGACGCCACCCAGGTTGTGGCTCAAGCCGAACACGGGTGACTTGAGCTGGCGCTTGCCGGCACGTCCCAACAGCTGCAGGTAGTTTTCGTAAGCCATGCGCAGACCGGACGCGCCGATCGGATGGCCGAAACACTTGAGGCCACCGTCGATCTGACACGGCACACCGCCATCGGCATCGTAGAAGCCGTCGAGCACGTCTTTCACTGCACCGCCGTCTTCTGACACGCCAAGGTCTTCCATCGTGACCAGCTCGGTGATGGAGAAGCAGTCGTGCACTTCCATCAGGCTGAGCTCTTTGCGTGGGTTGCGAATGCCGGCTTCCTCGTACGCCTTCTTGGCGGCGGTGCGCGTGTTGCGCACGTAGCTGCCATCCCAAGCGTTCGTGCCGAGCTCGCGCCCGGCACTGATCGACAACTGCAATGCCTTGATGGTGACGAGATCCTTCTTGCCGAGTGCGCGTGCGATCTCGGGCGTCGTGACGATCGCGCAAGCCGCCCCGTCGCTGACGCCGCAGCAATCGAACAAGCCCAGCGGATCGGCGATCATCGGCGCATTCAGAATGGTGTCGAGATCGACTTCCTTCTGGATGTGCGCCTTCGGATTCTTCGCGCCGTTCTGATGGCTCTTCCACGACACGCGACCGATGGCGCGTTTGAGGTCCTGCTTCGACACGCCGTACTTGGCGCGATACCCGGCCGCGAGCTGCGCGAAGCCGCCCGGCGCCGAGGCATACGGCATGACCAAATCGTTGAGCGTGCCTTTGAACGGAACTGGCAGACCCCCGAAGCCCGTGTCCTTCAGCTTCTCGGCACCAATGGCGAGTGCAATGTCGACGGCGCCGGCGGCGACCGCATACGCGGCACCACGCAATGCTTCGGTTCCCGTCGCACACATGTTCTCCACGCGGCTGACGGGAATGCCTTCCAGGCGCAGCGCCGTGGACAGCGGGATGGCCGAGTTACCGACGTTGGCTCGATCCAGACCCGAGCCGTACCACGCGGCTTCGATCTGCTTCTTCTCGATACCGGCATCCTGCAATGCTTCGGCGAACGCTTCGTTCACCAGGTGCTCGGTGCCGCAGTCCCAGCGCTCACCGAACTTGGAGCAGCCCATGCCGATGATCGCGACTTTATCCTTGATACCTGTTGCCATTTGCTTGACTCCGGTTGGTCAGCCGATTGGGACGGCTTTCCAGAAATAACGGTTGTAGCGGCGACGGCTGTCCTTCTCCTTGATGCGATAGACCATTCGCAGCGGCGTGCCGATGTCGAACTTCGCAGGATCGACGTCGACCATCTCCATCACCAGACGCGCACCATTGTCGAATTGCACCAGGCCGACGTGCAGCGGCGGTGCGGGATAGAACATGAGCCAGTCAGCCGTGAAGGTCGCAACCTGCGCAGGTTCATCGGCGAGCGCGTATGGCGTTTGCGGCTCGGTTGAGCCGCAATTCACGCACGCCGGCATGCGCGGGAACTGCACGGCGCTACACGCCTTGCACTTGCCCCCCATGAACCTGCCGACCTGATCCTGCACGCGATAGAGCTGCGTGAACAGTGTCTTGTTGTCCACCTCGGCACGCATGCCCCAGTCGAGCTCGAGTTGATCGGAGAACGACAACAGCTTGAGGTAGTTCTTGTCGGTGACGCCGCGCGCCAGCGTTGCGCTCACGGTCGACGCAGACTTGTAGTCGCTGATCGCAGCGGTGGCTTCCAGCAGCAGCGCATCGCAACCGGCACCGAAGCCGATGACGAGAATCTTCTGCCCGGGCGTCGCCTGCTCGAGCGCGAGGCCGAGCAGCAGCAACGGATGCGGGGCACCCGTGTCACCGCACTTCGCTGCCAGATTGTCGACGACGGCTTCGGGCTTGATCTTGAGCTGCTTCGCGACCGCAGCCCCGATGCCACCGATCGTGGACGGCATGCAGAGATAGTCGATGCCATCGCCCTTGATCCCCACTTCCTTGAACAGCCGGTTGACGGCTTCAGGAACGATCTTGAGGTAGCCCTCATCGCGGATCCAGCGCTCTTCCCAGACGTAGTCGTGCTTCTCGCCCTCGGCGCGAAAGTGGTCGATGAACTGGATCGAGCTCGAGGCACTGCCGACGTACCGCGCGATCGGTTTGTCTGCTCCGGCAAGTACGGCGAAGCTGCCTGCGCCGTACTGCATCTCCTGCAGGCTGCCAGGCTTCGCGAGCCGATTGTCTGCGGCAACGACGAGGGTGCTGTTGGGTGTGGGAGCACTCAGTGCCCGCATCAGCGCAGACACGCCCGAGCGCAGCGACCCGCTGACATCGAGAGTGCTCACCGAAGAGGGAACGTCGATCGCAGCAACTACCAGGCTGGCGTTCTGCAGATCGGAGAACGGCGCGGTGGTGGACGCAAAGAACACTGCATCGACGGTGGCCTTGCGACCCGACAGGCACGAGCGTGCTGCATCCACACCCATCGTGACGGCGTCTTCGTCCCAGCTCGCGAACGAACGCTCCCCTTTGCCTTGTCCGCGCAAGGCAGGCAGCGCCCACGTGTGCGCAGCGGCAATCGCGGCACGATCCATTCTGAGCCGCGGTATGTACGCGGCGTACGACTGGATTCCAATCTCAGGCATGGCGTTCGACTCCTCTCAAGCGGACGCCCGCGCGGGGCGTCATCGAATAGGTGTGATGCGGGGGCCGGAAGCGGCAGGCGCTCAGTAAGACTTCGGTTGTCCGAGTTCCTTCTCGGCGATGAAGGACAGGATCAACTGCTCGGTGATCGGCGCGATGCGTTGCAGGATCGCCTCGCGGAACAGGCGCTCGACCTGATATTCCTTCGCGTAGCCCATGCCGCCGTGAGTGAGCACCGCCCGTTCCGCCGCGTTGAACGCTGCGCGCCCACCCAGGAACTTCGCCGCGTTGGCATAGGAGCCGCAGGGCTCCTTACGGTCATACAGCGTTGCAGCCTTCATCGTCATCAGCCAGGCCGCTTCGATCTCGCACCAGTTTTCGGCGAGCGGGTGCTGAATCGATTGGTTCTGTCCGATGGGCCGGCCGAAGACCACGCGCTCTTTCGCGTAATTGGCCGCACGACGCAGTGCATCCTGCGCAATGCCGATGGCGCCTGCGGCCACGATGATGCGCTCTGGATTCAAGCTGTGCAGCAGGTAGTAGAAGCCCTTGCCTTCTTCGCCGATGCGGTCTTCGTCGGGGATGAAGAAGTCCTCGATGAAGATGGCGTTCGAGTCCACTGCCGCGCGACCCATCTTCGGAATGCGGCGCACCTCGATCTTGTTGCGATCGAGCTTCGTGAAGAACACTGTCATGCCATCGGTCGGCTTCGCCGCATCTTCGAACGCTGTCGTGCGCACAAGCAACAGGATGTTGTCGGCTTCCTGCGCGGTCGACGTCCAGATCTTGCTGCCGTTGACGATGTAGCCGCCATCGACCTTTTTCGCGAAGGTCTTGATGTGCGTGGTGTTCAGACCCGCATTCGGCTCGGTGACGCCAAAGCAGGTCTTCTCGCTGCCATTGATGAGCGGCGTCAGCATGCGCTTCTTCTGCTCGGGCGTGCCGAGCACGACGATCGGATGCGGGGCGAACAAATTGATCTGCAGCGTGGACATCGCCGCGGCACCGCCGCCGCCGGCTGCCACCGTGTTCATCATGATGGCCGCTTCGGTCACGCCGAGGCCGGAACCACCCAGTTCTTCGGGCATCGTGATGCCGAGCCAGCCGTCTTCCGCCATCGCACGATGGAACTCGTGCGGAAATTCGGCTTTGCTGTCCTTGGTGCTCCAGTACTCGTCCGGGAACTTGGAGCAGATACGCTTGACCGCCTCGCGAATGGCGGCCTGGTCTTCAGTCAGATGGAAATCCACAGCTAGTCCTCCGGCAGCGAGCGTGCGTGATCAGTCGAAAATCTTGCGACTGATGATCTCGCGCATGACTTCCGATGAGCCACCCGCGATGCGCCGCACGCGCGAATCGATGTAGGCATGTGCAATGGGATATTCGAGCATGTAGCCGTAGCCGCCGAAGAACTGCAGACACTCGTCGACCACTTTGCACTGCAGTTCCGTGCACACCATCTTGCACATCGAAGCATCCGTCGTATCCAGCTTGTTCTCGAGCGCAAGCTCGACGCAGCGATCGACGAAGACACGCGCGGACTGCACCTGCGCGGTCATCTCTGCGACCTTGAAGCGGGTGTTCTGAAACTCGGCAATGGTCTTGCCGAATGCTTTGCGCTCCTTGGTGTAGGCCACCGTCCACTCGAGTACGGCTTCGCAAATCGCGACTGCGTTCACCGAGATGATGAGTCGCTCATGCGCAAGCTTGTGCATCGCCATCTTGAAGCCCGCGCCCTCTTCCCCCAAGCGATTGCTCACGGGCACCCGCACGTCCTTGAAGAAGAGCTCGGAGGTGTCCTGGGCTTTCAAGCCCAGCTTTTCGAGGCGGCGACCGCGTTCGAATCCCGGTCGGCTGGCCTCGACGACGATCAGGCTGACTCCCTTCGCGCCGGCGGCAGGATCGGTCTTGCAGGCCAGCACGATGATGTCGCAGAGCTGACCGTTGGAGATGTAGGTCTTCTGGCCATTGATGACGTACTCATCGCCATCGCGAATGGCGGTCGTGCGCAGTGCCTTCAAATCGCTACCGCCGCCCGGCTCGGTCAGGCCGATGGCGCCGATGATCTCGCCGCTGACCATGCCGGGGAGCCACTTCTTCTTCTGCTCCTCGGTGCCGAAGCTCATGAGGTACGTCGCGACCATGTCCGAATGCACCGTGAACCCCGGTCCCGTCGCGCCGCCGCGTCCGAGCTCTTCGGCAATCACGACGTTATAGAGGAACCCCGCGCCGGCACCGCCGTACTCCTCCGGCACATTGGGACACAACAATCCCGCTTCTCCCGCTTTGCGCCACAGCTCGCGCGGTACCACGCCGATTTTCTCCCACTCGCCGTGGTGGGGAACGATCTCGGCTGCGATGAAGCGCCGTGCAGCGTCACGAAAAATCTCGTGATCGGAAGAGAAGATGGTTCTTGGAATCATGTGGAGAAGTGGCGCCGCGGTAAGGTGGAAAGGACGTGGCGGAGCGGGCCGGAATGGTACGCTACCGTACCTATTAGCGCAACTGCGCTCGGCCGCTGGAGCTCAGAACCCAGACAGTTGGGCGAACTCTTCGAGATCCGCACGTTCGGTCACGAACGCGTTGATCGGATGCGGCGCATCAGGGTAGCCAAGGCTCACGCCGCAGAACACGAGCTCGCTCGCGGGCACGCCAACGACGGAACGAATGGTCGCGTGCCAGTTGGCCCAGGATTCCTGCATGCAGGTGGCAAGCCCCTGCTCCACGGCGAGCAACGCAAAGGACTGCAGGAACAAGCCCAGGTCGACGAACTGGCCCGGCTGCATGAACTTTTCGATGGTGACGATGATGCCAACGGGCGCACCGAAGAACTCGTAGTTGCGTGCGAGCTGTCGCAACCTCGCGGCGCGCTCGCCGCGACCGATACCCACGGCCTCGTACAACTGCGATCCCACACGCAGGCGACGCGCTGCGTAAGGTTCGGGCAAGTCGGGTGGATAGATCTTGTACTCGGCGACTTCACCCGCGACGGCAGCTTCGGGATTCGCGGCAATCTTGTCGCGTACGGCAGCAACGAGCGCTGCACGACTCTCTCCGCTCAGCACGTACAGCTTCCATGGCTGGAGATTGCCACCCGAAGGCGCGCGTTTCGCTTGCTGCAGCAGTCCACGCACGACATCGAGCGCAACGGACTGATCGGTGAATGCACGCGTCGAGCGTCGTGCCTGCACTGCGTCCGACACTCTCATCGGCGCGTCTCCTCGCTCATCCAGTCGAATGACCCTGTCGGTGTAGTATGCGGCACGCCCTTGGACCCATGCGAGCGCGTCATGACCAACGATCTCATCCTGACCGAACGTCGCGGACACGTGTTGATTCTCACGATCAACCGTCCCAGCGTGCGCAATGCGTTCGACCTGGCCACGGCCAAAGCGTTGGAAGCAGAGATCGATCGATTCGAGAGCGATGCGGACTTACGCGTTGCGGTGCTGACGGGTGGCCCCCGGTTCTTCAGTGCGGGTGCGGATCTCAAAGCGGCGGCGGCGGGACAACGGCCGGATGCGACGGCACGCGGCTGGTTTGGGCTCAACGAACGTCCGCCGGAAAAGCCCATCATCGCAGCCATCGAAGGACCGGCATTGGCAGGCGGCTGCGAGCTCGCGCTTGCGTGCGACTTGATCGTCGCGGCGAGCAACAGCTCGTTCGGCTTGCCGGAAGTCGCGCGTGGACTGATCGCCTCCGCCGGTGCGCTCATTCGATTGCCGCGTCGGATCCCGCGTGCGCTTGCGCTCGAAATGGCACTGACCGCCGATCCACAACCCGCTCGACGCCTGTACGAAGCGGGCATGATCAACGTCCTCAGCGAACCCGGCGAGGCGCTGGCACGCGCACTGGAGCTCGCTGAGCGCATCGCTCGCAATGCCCCCGTTTCCATCGTCGCAACCAAGCGCATCGTCAATTCGACAGCTGCACTTTCGGAGGCTGACAGTTGGAAAGCGCAGCTCAGCGAGATCGAACGCGTCCGAGCCAGCGAAGATTATCGGGAAGGATTGCAGGCGTTCGTCGAGAAGCGCGCGCCCATCTGGAAGGGTCGATAGATCAGTCGGACAACGAGCGCGTGAGC
>DATELY010000052.1:0-22605 GCA_035276085.1 Steroidobacteraceae bacterium
CTATCTCCCTCCCCTGCGGAGCGGGGGAGGGTTGGGGTGGGGGCACTGGCGGCACTGGAGCCGCTGGCAGCGCTCATTTCACTGGCCCCAGAAACCGCGCCTTCGCTTCCGACTGAATGCCCGATCCGTCCACCGCCCTGGCGACGATCTCGATTTTGCGGCTTCCGGAAACCGTACCCGTCGGCACACGGATTCGAACGGCCGTGCTCGTCACCGAGCCGGCAGCCAGATGGATGATGTCTGCATCGGCTTCGAGCTCATAGTGCTCCAGCTCCTCGACCTCGAATCGAACGTCGTGCGCCTGGCCATCCTTGTTCACGAGGCGGACGGTGTACACGTTCTCGATACGATCATCGGCAACCGTGCGATACAGGGCGTTACGGTCGCGCATGACATCGATGGTCACGAGCGGGCGATGCGTGGCGACATACAGAAAGGCGCTGATCAAGAGAACCAGCAAGGTGCCGTAGACCACCGTGCGCGGACGTAGCAGGCGCGTCGGCTCTCCTTCGATCGCCGCCTGGGTCGTGTAGCGCACGAGCCCGCGGGGATAATTCACGCGGTCCATCACGCCGTCGCAGGCGTCGATGCAGGCGGCACAGGCGATGCACTCGAGCTGCAGGCCGTTGCGAATATCGATGCCCGTGGGGCACACCTGCACGCACATCGTGCAATCGAGACAGTCGCCGAGCCCCAGCGTCTTCGGCTGCTCGCCGCGCCTGCGTGCGCCACGCGGTTCGCCACGAGCGGCGTCATAGGTGATGACCAGGGAATGCTGGTCGAACATCGCGCTCTGGAAACGCGCGTACGGGCACATGTACTTGCAGACCTGCTCGCGCATGTGGCCGGCGTTGCCGTAGGTCGCGAAGCTGTGGAACAGGACCCAGAATGTCTCCCACGTACCCAGCGAAGCGTGCGCAACTTCGTCCGTCAGTGCGTCGATGGGAGTGAAGTAGCCGACGAAAGTGAAGCCGGTGTACAGCGCAAAGGTCACCCACAACAGCTGCTTCGAGCCCTTCCGTGCGAGCTTGTCTGCATCCCAACGACGTTGGTCCAGCTTTTGACGCTGCATCCGGTCGCCTTCCGTGAAGCGCTCGATCCACACGAAGGTCTTCGTCCAGACGCTTTGCGGGCAGGCATAGCCGCACCACAGCCGACCGCCCAGTGCAGTGAAGAAGAACAGCGCGAGTGCCGCAATGATGAGCAGCCAACTCAGCAGATAGAAATCCTGCGGAAAGAAGGTCAAGCCGAAGAGGTAGAACTTGCGCGCTGGCAGATCGAAGAGCACCGCCTGTCGAGCGTCCCACCGCACCCAGGGCAGCGCGTAATAAAGACCCAGCAGCGCGAATACTGCGACGACACGCAGGCGATGGAAGCGCCCGCTGACCGCACGTGCATAGACTTTCTGATGGGCCGCATAGAGCGGTCCATCCTTCACGTCTTCGGCAGCGCTCATGGCTCGTCCCGATGCGTCGGTCTGGTTTCGAGCAGGTACGCCGTCAGCACGCCGGCGACGCTGGCGACGAACCAGAAAAAGAAAAAGCCCAACGCATAGCCCGTCATGCGATCGCGGAGCCACTTCGGCGGGTGCAAGTCATCGGCCAGCAGCACGGGATCGAACAGGGCAAAGAACACGAACGTGGCAAGACACGCCGCGAGAAAGGCCGACCATCCCACTGCCGCGATCTCCTGGGCGCGAAGCGACCATGGATGTGGATCCGTGGGCGCATGTTGGTGGGGGGCGACGTTCATGGTCATGTCGCCGGTCGAGCGGGAGCGGCGGCATCATTCACGGTCGGCACGCGAGCGAACGCTCTGGGAAGCGCCTTTCCGCTACCGAACTCATCGCCCAGACTCAGCACGTACGCCGCGAGCAAGCGCACGCGCGTTTCACCCAATGCCTGAAGATGCGCCGGCATCTCGTTCTCGCGTCCCTGCGCGATCGTTTCCTTGATGGTGTCGAAGTCACCACCGTAGAGCCACACGTTGTCCGCGAGATTGGGCGCGCCGAGCAGCGGATTGCCTTTCGCGTCGGAACCATGGCATCCGGCGCACATGGTCGCAAAGTGCTGCTTGCCCGCAGCGATCCAGTCCGCCGGTGCCTGACGATGGCTCAAGCTGAAGATGTACGAAGCCACCTCTTCAACACCCTGCTGGCCGAGCACCTGACCCCAGGCGGGCATCACGCCGTGACGGCCTTCCGCGATCGTTGCGTAGACTGCGTCGGCAGCATTCCCCCAGAGCCAATCGCCATCGGCCAGATTCGGAAAACCCTTGGCACCTCGGGCGTCGGAGCCATGACACGTCGAGCAGTTCTGACCGAAGAGGTTCTTCGCCGCGCTCATCGCGGCCGCATCCTGCGTCAGCTCTTCGAGGCTCTTGTCTTTCAAGCTTGCGAGACGCTGTTCGAGTTTGGCGCGCTGGACGCTCATCTGCGCCTCGTAGGCGCCCACCTGCGTCCAGCCGCGCGTGCCGCCGAAATTTCCAAGGCCCGGATACAAGACGAGGTACAGCACACCGAACACGACGGTGACGATGAACAATCCCAACCACCAGCGTGGCAGCGGATTGTTGAACTCTTCCAGATCCTCATCCCACACGTGACCGGTTGTCTCCGTTCCATCCGTCGCGGTCCTGGCATCGGGTGCTCGATGGCGGCCCGTCCACCACAGGAGCCACAAACACGCACCGATGTTGACGAGCGTGAACGTGACGATGAAGAGACTGAGCTGTGGGCTCATGATGCCTGCACCGAGCCGGACGTGTTCTCGACGTCTTGCAACGGCAACTGCGCCGCCGCATCGAAATCCGTTCTACGCTTGCTGCTCCAGGCCCAGATCCACAGGGCGATGAACGAGCAGAACAACGCGAGCGTGATCAGCCCGCGAATCAAACCGATGCTCATGGTTGTCCCTTGGCGGCACCGCTGCCACCGTTGAACTTGAGTGCTTGCAGATACGCGATGAGCGCATCCATTTCCGTACGGTCTTGCACGGCGGCCGGCGCTGCCGCGAGCTGCGCTTCCGTGTAGGGCACGCCGATCGCCTGCAGCGCCCGCATCTTTCGCTGCGTGAGCGCGCCGTCGATCTTTTGTTCCGCAAGCCACGGGAAGCCCGGCATGTTCGACTCGGGGACTACATCCCGTGGACTCATCAGATGTACCCGATGCCACTCATTCGAGTACCGGCCACCCACGCGCGCGAGATCGGGCCCCGTACGCTTGGAGCCGAACTGGAATGGGTGGTCATAGACCGCTTCGCCGGCGACGGAGTAGTGACCATAGCGTTCCGTCTCAGCCGGCAAAGGCCGCACCATCTGTGAATGACAGCCGTAGCAACCTTCCCGGACGTACACATCGCGCCCTTCGAGCGCGAGCGGCTCATAAGGCTTCACCCCGGGCGCGGGCTCGATGACGGAATGCTGCATCGTCAGCGGCACGATCTCGACGAGCCCGCCGATGCTGATGACCGCAGCGATCAGCGCTCCGAACAGACCGATCTTCTTTTCGAGGAGTTCGTGGGACATAGGAAGGCTACGGGCTTACAGGCTACGGCCAACGGCCAGAAGGAAGACGGAAGTGAACGAATGCTGCAGCTCTGGCCGTAGCCTGTTGGCTGTAGCCCGTTGGCCGCTCTGGCCGTTGATCGCCGCTCATGCCGGCGACACCGCTGCAGCGACCGTCGCCGCTTTCGGCATGCGCACCGTCCGCCAGACGTTGTAGCCCATGATCAGCATCCCGGTGAGGAACAGCAGACCGCCGACGAGACGCATGGCGTAGTACGGGTAGGTGGCCTTCAGTGCTTCGACGAAGGTGTAGGTCAACGTGCCGTCGGCATTGATGGCGCGCCACATGAGTCCCTGCATCACGCCGGCGATCCACATCGAGACGACGTACAACACGATGCCCACCGTCGCAATCCAGAAGTGCGCGTCCATCAGCTTCGTGCTGTACATCTCCCGCGCGCCCACCAACTTCGGAATCAGCGCATAGATGCAGCCCACCGTGATGAAGGCAACCCAGCCGAGTGCCCCGGAGTGCACGTGGCCGATGGTCCAGTCGGTGTAGTGCGAGAGCGCATTGACCGTCTTGATCGACATCATGGGGCCTTCGAATGTCGACATGCCGTAGAACGACAGCGACACCACGAAGAACTTGAGAATGGGATCGGTGCGCAGTTTGTGCCACGCACCCGAGAGCGTCATCAGTCCATTGATCATGCCGCCCCAGGACGGCGCGAGCAGAATCAACGAGAACACCATGCCGAGCGACTGCGCCCAATCCGGCAGCGAGGTGTAATGCAGATGGTGTGGCCCCGCCCACATGTAGATCGAGATCAACGCCCAGAAGTGCACGATCGACAGACGATAGGAATAGATCGGCCGCCCCGCTTGCTTCGGCACGAAGTAGTACATCATGCCGAGGAAGCCAGCCGTCAAGAAGAAGCCGACCGCATTGTGGCCGTACCACCATTGCACCATCGCATCCACGACACCCGCGTAGACGACGTACGACTTCGTCGGCGAGACCGGAATGGCGATGTTGTTGACGATGTGCAGAACGGCGATCGTGATGATGTAGGCGGCGAAGAACCAGTTGGCGACGTAGATGTGTTTGACGGCGCGCCGCGCGAGCGTGCCGAAGAACACCACGGCGTACGCAACCCACACGATCGCGATCAGCAGGTCGATGGGCCATTCGAGCTCGGCGTATTCCTTGCTCTGCGTGATGCCGAGCGGCAACGTGATCGCGGCTGCGACGATGACGGCTTGCCAACCCCAGAACGTGAAGGCGGCAAGCCGATCGGAGAAAAGCCGCGCGTGGCACGTGCGCTGCACGATGTAATAGGACGTCGCGAACAGCGCGGAACCGCCGAAAGCAAAGATCACGGCATTCGTGTGCAGCGGACGCAGGCGGCTGTACGTGAGATACGGCACGTCGAAGTTCAGCACGGGGAAGAGCAACTGCGCCGCGAGCAACACGCCGACGGCCATGCCCACGATGCCCCATACGACGGTGGCGATGGCGAACTGTCGCACGACCGTGTCGTTGTATTTCACGATGGGTGCGCTATGCGGCGACTCGGACATCTCGGGCCTCGGTGGCTGTCACACAGTGCCGCCGTTCGGCAGCAACGTGAACATACCTGCACTCACACAGTCGCCAACTAAGGGGATATTCGAAAAAAAATGGATTGCCCCGCACTGCCGATGTACCTGCGCGGCGGAATGCGCGGATGGGCTGCAGAGTTGAGCGCCCATCCGCTGCATCTTTCAGGTAATGACTGACGCTGGCGTGCGAGCGATCGTCAAATCGATGCAACCCTCTTCAGCCAGGCGAGATTGCGCCAACCTGCGTCAGCACAGGTGAGTCGCCGCGCCATGAGCTCATACGGGGAATTCGATAATCCATAGTCCATTCCCCGCACTCCCCTGCCGCCTGGCCTTGTCGCATTCTGCCCGCATCCGCCAGCGCGACATTGATGCCGGAGAGCACCGTGGGCAAAGTGCAAGATGAGTTCGATGTGTTCCAGCGCGGGTTCGGCACGGACGTGTCGCCGAACTGGCGCGATCTCGCGCGTGCGGACAGCAAGACCGTGCCCGAATTCCTCACCCACGAAAGCTCGCCCAACATGGGATCGGCAAAGATCCCGCCTGAGCGCTACACCTCACACGAATTCCATCGGCAGGAAGTGGAGAAGCTGTGGAAGCGAACATGGCAGGTCGTGGGTCGCGAAGACGAGCTGCCCGACATCGGCGACCACCTCGTGTACGAAGTCGCCGGCCTCTCCTTTCTCGTCGTACGCACGGGAGCAACCGAGTTCAAGGCCTACTGGAACGTCTGCTTGCATCGTGGACGACGCCTGGTCGATCAGAACGGCAGCGGTGCGACGCACTTCCGTTGCGGCTATCACGCGTGGACATGGGATGTGAACGGCCAGCTCGCCTACTATCCCGGCGCCTGGGACTTTCCGGATGTGAACCCAAACAGGTACGCGCTACGCGAAGTCCAGGTCGGCACGTGGGACGGCTTCGTCTTCATCAATCCGGACATGCAGGGAGTCTCGCTCGCCGAGCATCTGGGATCGATGCCCCGGCACTTTGCACGCTGGCCGCTCGAGAAGCGCTTCCCGCTGTGGCATGTCCGCAAGACCATCCGCGCGAACTGGAAGGTCGCGATGGAAGCCTTCCTCGAGTCCTACCATTTGCTGCAGACGCACCCTCAAGCGCTGTCATCCGTCGCGGAGCACGGCACTCAGTACGATGTCTATGACGAAGGCCCTGCGCAGTTCAGCCGCACGATCACGCCGACGGGCGTTCCCAGCAAGCATGCAAAGAATGGCTCTGCGATCGGTGCCATCGCCGATGTCTGGGCATTGCTCAATGCACTGCGCTCGGATCAGGCCAACACGTTGCCGCCGGACATCCACGACCGCGCTTCGATCGCCGAATGGCGCCGTCAGACAATGAAGCAGGTGACCGGTGCGGACTATTCGACTCTGTCGGACGCGGAGATGCTGGATTCCATCCAGTACTTTCTGTTTCCGAACTTCTGCCCGTGGTACGGCGAAGGCCTGCCGCTCGTCTACCAGTTCCGTCCCAACACCGATTCGCCCGACAGCTGCTACTTCGACATCTGGATGTTGATTCGCTCGCCGGACGCAGGTGCCGCACCGCCGGCGCCGAAGCTGATCGAGTTGGGTCCGGAGGATCGATTCGAGCCGCACATCGGCGCGATGGGTCTGATCTTCGATCAGGATGATGAAAACATGCCCTTCGTGCAGATCGGCTTGAAGACATGGCCCGGCGATCCCGAGGGCATCACACTCGCGCGGTATCAGGAGAGCCGCATCCGCCACTATCACCAGGCGTTGATGAAGGTGCTGTCGCGGCCGTGATGGCGTCGATGCTGCAACGAGATCACAGACTCAGCTCGATCCACGCGGGCGCGTGATCGCTGGCTTTCTCCCAGCCACGAACGTCTCGATCCACACCCGCGCGCTCGAGGCGAGCAGCCGCGCTGGCATTGAGCAGCAGATGATCGATACGCAGACCTGCATCGCGCTCGTACGCGTTGCGAAAGAAGTCCCAATAGGTGTTCATCTGCGCATCGGGATGCAGATGGCGGATGGCGTCGGTCCATCCCTGCTGGATCAATCGTCCGTATGCTTCTCGTGTCTCGACGCGAAACAGCGCGTCATTCACCCATCGTTCGGGTTTATAGACGTCCTTCGCGGTAGGGATCACGTTGTAGTCCCCCGCCAGTACCACGGGAGTCTCGCGGCTCGCCAACTCGACGGCATGGTCCGTGAGCCGTTGTAGCCAACGCAGTTTGTAATCGAACTTCGGGCCGGGTGCGGGATTGCCGTTGGGCAGATACAGACACCCGATCAACACACCCTTCACAGTCGCCTCGATGTAGCGACTGTGCACGTCCTCAGGATCACCCGGCAGCGCACGCCGGATCTCCACCGGCTCCTCATTGCGAGCGAGGATGGCAACACCGTTGTAGCTCTTCTGGCCATGCCAGATCACTCCATATCCGGCGTCCCGTATCGCGCCCTCCGGAAACCTCTCCTGTGGCGCCTTCAGCTCCTGCAGACAGACGACATCCGGGGTCGTCTGCTGCAGCCAACGGAGCAGATTGGGAAGCCGGGCGTTGATGCTGTTGACGTTGAAGGTGGCGATGCGCATGCGCGCTATTGTAGCGATGAGGCTGTCGCTACTGCTCGACTCCTCCGGCATTCATCATCCTTGAGACTTCAAGGGCTTAATCTTTGTTGCGAATCATCGAGTCAGCGACTCTTCGCCCACGCCCGGCCACGGGACCGCACCCCAATACGCGCCGCAGTTCGGACAGTGGTACTCGGAAATGGCGCCTGTCTCATACATCGCGCCGACCTGCATGTCGGCACCGCACCCTTTCCAGTCGCACTTCCGGCACGTGATCTCCACGTGCCGAAACTCCTTGTAGGTCAGCCCGAGCGATTGCGACTGGCGGACCTTGGAACGCGGCGCTTTCGGTGACGCTCCTCGTCGCCAGGCGCTGATGCCATAGCCCGACGCGACGGCGACGATCACGATGAGCCATGAGATCAGTAGAAGGCGGATTTCGCTCATGCGAACAGTGCCGAACCGGTCTTGATATGAGCTGGCCAACGCTACGGTGGATGATAAGGCCACGCCCGGGTGGAGGTTACTGCTGCATGGAACAGAACAACGCTCGGATTACCGCAAGACCGAATGCAAGCCGTGGAGATAGGAGCAGCGGTTGGCCGCAGCGCCGCACAGCGATCAACTACTGTTCGAGCAGCGCAGCATACGAAAACGTGTCAAGCACTCTCACCCCTGATTCGTGTCCTCGAGCTTCTGTGATAGAAGCGCGTCGGTCGCTGGACAATGCGAACGGTTGTCGAGTCGATCAATCCCTCGTGAGGCACCAACTGATCAGGAGACTGGCCATGAACACGAACCTCCGTCGATCGTTGTGGGCGGTTGCGTTTGCAACGCCGTTGGCCGTAACGGACGTGCCGGCCGTTGAGGACACAGACACAGCTCGGGAGAACCACAGCCCGTGCGCGCGACTCCCCAGTCAAGCGCAGCTCAGGCAGGCACTGAGCTTGGCGCGCGGAGAACCGAACGGAGGCTTCAATCTGGATATGTGGGGAACCCTCGTCAATCGCGATGGCATCGTCTGCGCCGTTGCTTTCACGGGTAACAATCGAGGAGATCAGTGGCCGGGAAGCCGTGTCATCTCCGCGCAGAAGGCAAACACGGCCAATGCGTTCAGCCTGCCGGCGCTGGCGCTATCGACCGCGAACCTCTACGCCGCCGTGCAACCCGGCGGAACGCTGTTCGGCTTGCAGCATAGCAATCCCGTCTCGACGGCCGCGGCATACAAGGGTCCGGCAGTCAGATTCGGACAGGCCAACGATCCGTTGGTGGGCCTGCGCGTCGGCGGCATCAACGTGTTTGGCGGCGGACTGGCGCTCTACGACCAGAAAGGCATCTTGGTGGGCGGCATTGGTGTCAGTGGCGACACATCCTGCGCGGATCACAACATCGCCTGGCGCACGCGCAATGCGCTGCAGCTGGATTTCGTTCCGGGCGGCGTGAGCGCGAACAGCGATGACAACATCAACTATCAAGGACTCGTGCCGGTCCCCAGTCTGGCCAACGACTTCTCGCATCCGATATGCAAGATCGCGGGAAGCGATGATGTCTCCGAAATCAGCGCAGACCTTCCCCCGGTGCGTTCGGTGGAAGAGGATTGATCTCATCATTCTGGAAACAGGCGGCGGGCACCGGTTGCCCGCCGCACGATAGACGCATCGCGTTGCATCCTGCCGATGAGAGCGTCGGTCTCCTCACGTGGCTGCGAGAACCCCCTTCGCCTTGGCCGTGTGGGTTGCGATCAAGTCCATCAACGCGGGCGACAGGCAGTCATAGGGCTCGAGGTTGAGCTCCTTCAGACGCGCCCGCACCGCACCCATCTGATCGGGCTTGGCGCCGGACTCGATGATCGATGACACGAACGCCGCGAATTCGGGCGCCGCCCAACCTTCATCCTTCGATAGCTCCACGTGCACGAAGTCGAAACCATGGAACGGATGGTTCTTGTTCTCGATGCGGCCGTACAGGTGCACGCCGCATCCCGTGCAGGCATAGCGCTGGATCGGAGCCGATGCATCGACCACCTTGAGCTTCTGCGCATTCGCCGTCACGGTGAGCTTGTCGCGCGGAATCACCGCAACCAGGGAGAACAACGAACCCGCCGGTTTCCAGCACTTGGTACAGCCGCAGACATGGTTGAAGGCAACGTTGCCGGCGAGCTTCACGGTGACCGCTTGCGCGGCACATTTGCAGGTGAGCGTGCCGCCGGAGAAGTCTTTGGCGCCAGGCTTCACGCCCTTATCCACCAGAGGATGAATGGAAATCGCGTTCATATGCGCCTCTCTTTGGTTGGTTCGTAAGCCGCTCAGAACAATGCGACGCTGCGAATCGACTCGCCCTTGTGCATCAGATCGAATGCATCGTTGATCTTCTCGAGCGGCATCTTGTGCGTGATCAGATCGTCGATGTTGATCTTGCCGTCCATGTACCAGTCCACGATCTTCGGCACATCCGTGCGTCCGCGCGCACCGCCGAAGGCGGTGCCCTTCCATACACGCCCGGTCACGAGCTGGAACGGACGTGTCCTGATTTCCTGCCCCGCGCCCGCGACGCCGATGATCACGGACACACCCCAGCCGCGATGACAGCATTCGAGCGCCTGCCGCATGAGCTCGACGTTGCCTACGCATTCGAAGCTGTAGTCCGCGCCGCCGTCGGTGAGATTCACGAGGTGAGCCACGAGCTCTTCCTGCACTTCTTTCGGATTGACGAAATGAGTCATGCCGAACGCTTCCGCGAGCGCTTTGCGACGGGGATTGACGTCCACGCCGATGATCTTGTTCGCCCCGGCAAGCCGGGCCCCCTGGATGACGTTGAGACCGATGCCGCCGAGCCCGAAGATCACGACATTCGCGCCGGGTTCCACTTTCGCCGTGTTGATCACGGCGCCGATGCCGGTGGTCACGCCGCAGCCGATGTAGCACACCTTGTCGAACGGTGCGTCCTCGCGGATTTTCGCCACCGCGATCTCGGGCAGCACGGTGAAGTTCGAGAAGGTCGAACAACCCATGTAGTGATGAATCATGTCCTTGCCGCTCGAGAACCGGCTCGTGCCATCGGGCATCACGCCCTTGCCTTGTGTCGCCCGAATCGCTGTACACAGATTCGTCTTGCGCGACAGGCACGACTTGCATTGCCGGCATTCCGGCGTATAGAGCGGAATGACGTGGTCACCTTTGCGGATCGAGCTCACGCCTGGACCGACATCGACCACGATGCCGGCGCCTTCGTGACCGAAGATCACCGGAAACAGCCCCTCGGGGTCTGCGCCCGAGCGCGTGAACTCGTCGGTGTGACAAATCCCCGTGGCTTTGATTTCCACCAGCACTTCGCCGGCGCGCGGACCGTCCAGGTCCACGGTGGTCACTTCGAGAGGCTTGCCGGCGGCATACGCAACTGCGGCCTTCGTCTTCATCGATCTCTCCTGTTCGTCGTTGTCTGGTGGCGTGTAACGGCAAGCCAGCGAGCTGGCTTGCCGGCCAGAAGGTGCTGTCAGGCTTCTGGCCAGCCGACCAGCACGCTAGCAAGCGCAATACCACGATCTCGCATCAGCTGTTACACGCCACTAGTTCTCCTGCCGAGGTTCGGCGATCACGAGTGGAATTTCCTTGCGCACGCTGCCGGCTCGCGCTCTTTCGTCGAGATCGAAGCCGGCGATCATGCGGCCGTTCGCGTCGAGCAGCGGAACGCGGTAGCTGGCGAGAATCTCGTCCACCTTGCTTCGATGTGCGGCGATCCAATCGTCCAGTGCCGCCTTCCATTCCTTTTCCCCGAAGCGCACACCCATCGCGATCTCATAATCGAACTTGATCTTTGGATCGGGCAGGAACGGCACGGCGTTCCAGGCCGGCATTGCAGCGTGCTCGCGCACCAGGAATCCCGCGACAGGTCCCCACACGATCGCCAGATCGATCTTCTTCTCGAGCAGATCGCGCGCAATCTCATGGGCGGGGTTTTCATCGGGATCTCCGCTTTGCGCTGCGTAGACCGCCGCGTTCTCCATGAGGCCGTTGCGCAATAACCAGTCCGCACCCGGCGACCGTCCGAACACGCCGATACGCAGCGACTTCAGCGTCTGCGCCGGGACTCGCAGCAGATCGTCCGCGACATGCAGCCCCTCGAGTTCCTTGCGCCACGGGAAAACCAGCGCATACGTCGAACGCATGTACGGCTGGGTCGTGGCCGTGAGCTCGTAGCCCTTCGGCACGCCGATGATGACGTCGCATTTGAACTGCTGAGTTTGCGGATCGCGCAATCTGAGGGTGTTGCGCACGAATCCCATGCGCTGGGGAAACCAGGTGTACTCGACGCGCCGGCCGAGATCGGCCGCCAGCGCCTGGGCGATGCGGTTCTCGTAGCCTTCGCCACGGCGGTTCGACTGCGGCAGATTGTTGGGATCTGCGCACACGCGCAGCACGGATTCGCTCTCGTCAGCGGCGAGCGTTGCCGTGCACAGTGCGACCACGGCGACCGTCGAGCACAGCAGCAGGAAACGAGCGCGCATGAATCATGTCCCGCAACAGACGATCACGGTTTGTCGATCGGATACAGATGCCCGGGTTTGATCTGGCCGTCGGAACGGCCTTTGAGATAGGCGTACAAACCCTCCCAGTTCTTCGTGACCATCTGACTCGCGTTGAATGGCGGCATGCCTTTCTCGGCTCGTCCCTGCATCAGGGTGGTGTGGAACTCTTCCTTGGTGAGGCGTTTCATCGAGTCCACGAGCGGCGGACCGACCAAGCCTTCCTGCTCTGCGCCGTGGCAGCGCTCACACGCCAGCGCACGCCAGGTCTTCCAACCCTGCAGTGTCTGCTCATCCACCTTGTCGCCATCCTTGACCGTGTAGAGCGACGTCGACTCCGATTTACTGGGCGCTGAGGTTGCAGCCTGATCCGATGACTCCGTGACCTGTGCCGATACGCTCGTGAGCGAGGCGGCAAACAGGCACATGATGATGGCTCGTCTCATTCGCGCTGCCCTACTGCGGTATGCCGCGCGATCGACACACGGCATACCGTTGCTCCGCCCCACCCCAAACAAACGCCTTTCTGCTTCACGCTCAGTGGCGCTTCACTCCGCCTCCATCGCCGTACGCTGCGACGTGCTGGCCTTCGGCAGAGAGAACACGAACAGCGAGCCACCGAGCGTGGTGTACTTGGCCAAGTCCTTGTAGCCGCCAACCGCGCCGAGTCCCGCCGTGGGTTCCGTCAAGCCTGCGGCCATTCCGATGCCGGCCCATCCCCCGATACCTGAGTACACACCGACGTATTGGTTGCCGCCGTATTCATACGTGAACACGTTGCCGATGATTCCCGACGGTGTCTTGAACTTCCACAGCTCCTTGCCGTCCTTCGTGCTCACGGCCTTGAGGTAGCCTTCCAGCGTTCCGTAGAAAACCACGTCGCCCGCCGTCGTCAGTGCACCGGACCACACGGAGAATCGCTCCGGCTTCGACCAGACGATCTTGCCCTGTGCTGCATCCCATGCGATGAAATTGCCCATGCCGCCGTGACTGCCCGGTGCCGGATACATCGTCAAGGTCGCACCGACGTACGGCTGACCCGCGGTGTACTCCACCTGGAACGGTTCGTAGGTCATGCAGACATGATTGGTCGGCACCATGATCAGACCGGATTTGCGGTCATAGCTCGCCGGTTGCTGATCCTTCGAACCCAGTGCCGCCGGACAGATGTCCTTCACGTTCACATCGGGCCCCGTCGTCGCCGGCGAGTACTTCTTGTCCACGATCGGACGACCGGTCTTCATGTCGACCTGCGAGGCCCAGTTCACTTTCGGGTCGTACTTCTGTGCGACGAGCAGCTCGCCCGTCTCGCGGTTCAGCGTGTAGCCAAAACCGTTGCGGTCGAAATGCACGAGGGTCGGTACTTTCTGGCCCTTGATGTTGAGATCCACGAGCAGGTTTTCATTCACACCATCGAAGTCCCATTCATCGTGCGGGGTCATCTGGAACGCCCACTTCGCCATCCCCGTGTCCAGGTCGCGCGCGAACAGGGTCATTGACCACTTGTTGTCGCCAGGGCGCTGCGCTGGATTCCACGTACCCGGGTTACCCGTGCCGTAGTAGACGAGGTTCAACTTCGGGTCGTAGGAGAACCAGCCCCAGGTGGTGCCGCCACCGAGCTTCCATTGATCGCCTTTCCAGGTCTTGATCGAGGAATCCTTACCGATCGGCGCCATCTTGCCGTTCGTCCAGGTCATGGTCTTCGCCGGATCGACGAGCAACTCGTTGTCGGGCCCCGTGCTCCAGGCGATCCACTTTTTCTTGCCGGATTCGAGATCGTAGGCGATGAGACGCCCACGCACGCCGAACTCACCGCCAGAGATGCCGGTGATCACGGTGCTCTTGAAGACATGCGGCGCATTGGTGTTCGTCTCACCCTTCTTCGGATCGCCGTTCTTGGCGCTCCACAACACCTTGCCGGTGTTCGCATCGAGCGCAACCAAGGTCGTGTCCGCCTGCTGCAGCAGAATCTTGCCGCCGCCGAATCCGAGCCCGCGGTTCACCGTGTCGCAGCACATCACCGGAATGACATCGGCGTTCTGCTTCGGCTCGTACTTCCACTTGAACGACTGGTCCTTCAGGTTGACTGCATACACATTGTTCGGAAATGGCGTATGCACATACATCGTATCGCCGATGACGAGCGGCGCGCCCTCGTGACCGCGCAATACGCCGGTCGACATGGTCCATGCGACTTGCAACTGGCCGACGTTGCCGGCGTTGATCTGATTGAGCGTGCTGTAGCGATGGTTCGCGTAGTCGCCCGTCTGCGAGGCCCAGTTCGCCGGCTTTGCCATGGCTTCCTCGAGATCGGTCGCCAAGGCCGGGCCGCACAGACCTGCCGTCGCAACGGCTGTCGCCAGACTCACTCGAACCGAGTGACAATGAGCTTTCATGACCAACCCCCGATTACTGTCCACCAACAACCCTTCATGCGTCGTGTGCCTGGCCCGCGGCGTGCAAGTAGTCGCAAGACCACGGCAAGCGAGGCCACCCATGACAATGCAACGCCTATGCCACGCACGCGCGGCAGTGGTCCTTGGCGGCGCGATATTCTTGGGATCGTCGGCAGGACCCGCCGTAAGCGATCCGGCGATGCACGATTACCCCACGCAGGCGCGCGTCGAGTACGTCAACGACTGCATCGGCAAGAGCCGTGGCCAGCTGGCGAGCCTGTATCAGTGTTCGTGCGTGATCGACCGCATCGCGACGTCCCTGAGCTACGATGATTTCGTCGAAGCCTCGACGTTTGCCAGGTACTCAGGCTTGGCCGGCGAAGGCGGCGCCGTATTTCGCGACTCCGAGCGCGCGAAGAAACTGGCCCAGCTGTTCAGGGATACGGAAGCTGCAGCGCGACGAGCGTGCGGGTTGTAGGAAGGAAGCGGTTGGCGGTTGGCGGTTGGCGGTTGGTCAGAACGAAGGCGCGTCTCTGAACCAACCGCTAACCGCTTCTTCTCACCGCGGACCGATCACGACTCCCCAGGGCGAGCGCCCGACCGGGATGGTCTTCACTGTGCGCAGTGTCGCGACATCGATGACGCTGACGTCATTGGACGGTCCGTTCGCTGTATACAGCCGTCTTCCATCGCCGGATAACGCGATGCCCCATGGCCGCGTCCCAACCTTTACTTCAGTCATCAATGTCGGGCCGCGCAGATCCACGACTGCAACGGTACCGCCCCGCCCCGTGCTCATGTACAACCGCGCACGCGGCTCGTCGAGCACGACAGCCATCGGGCGCGCCTCCGTACGCATCTGCAGCACGCGTTGGACGGGTTTGCCTTCCGGCACGCCCATCCGATAGAGCGAGGCATCGAACTCACCCGAAACGAACGCAGTACGGCTATCGGCTGTAAACGCCAGATCGCGCGGCCGTTTGCCAACCTGAATCGAGCTCACAACCGCGAGCGTGCGCGTATCGATGACGGAAATGGAGCTGTCGGATTCGTTCGTGACCAGCACCCAGCGCCCATTCGGCGCCACGACCACGCCTTCGGGCTCGCGCCCCACGGCAATGCGCTTGATCACTTTCCCGTTGTCGATGTCCACTACCGACAGCGTGGCCGCATCCTCATTGGCCACGAACAGTCGCTTGCCATCGGCGCTGATATCGAACTGCTCCGGGTCAGACCCGGCCGACAGTACCTTGATGACCTTCCGCGTTGCGGTATCGACGACTGCGACTCCATCCGCCTTCAGATCGCGTTCGAGCTTGGCGCACTCTTCGTCCGGAACCGTCGGCGGACATTTCGGCAATCCGCTCACGGCAACGAAGAGTCTCGAAGCGTCGTGGTTGAGCTTCATTCCGCGCGGACGCTTGCCCACGGCGATCGTGGCGATTGCTTCGTCCTTGGTGGTATCCAGGACCGTGACCGTATGACCATCTTCGTTGGATATGTAGGCTCGTTCTGCTTGCACCGCGGGCGCGAGCATGCCGAGCGCGCATGCGAGCCACAGTACCGATGGACTGCAATTCAGATGATGCGGATAAAGCTCACGCATAACAGTGGCTAAAGCGTCCCTTCCCTTGCGCAGCGGGGGCCGCTCCTGCGCATCCATGCGCCCGCGCCATTCGTGCGTCCCTGCACATCAGAACGACCGGAGGAAGTGGCGCGCCAGGACAGGATGGGGGTCCGGATTCTTCATTCACATTCAACCGGTGAGTAAAGATTCTTGCCCCCACCCTAGCCCTCCCCCGCTTCGCTGCGCTACGCAGGGGAGGGGACAAAACCTCAGAACGACAGGTACGCACCGATGTTGAAATTACTGCTGTCGTTCTCCAGCCCACCGTGCGCTTCGGATTTCGTATCCGAGTACTCCGCGAGCAGCGTGAGGTTCTTCGTCAACGAGTGATACGCACCGACTGTGTACTTCTTGTTGGTTTC
The DNA here is from genome assembly GCA_035276085.1 of Steroidobacteraceae bacterium. Taxonomy (GTDB): domain Bacteria; phylum Pseudomonadota; class Gammaproteobacteria; order Steroidobacterales; family Steroidobacteraceae; genus DATELY01. The sequence continues at coordinate 16,579 of DATELY010000052.1, forward strand.
GACGAGCGTGGGATTTATCTCACCCGAGGCGAGATCCAGATTGCTTTCGCCATAGTTCACGCCCACCTTCGTGTCGCCGAACTTGTACGTGACCTGCGCAAGGAAGCCGTCGGAGTCGCGCTCGTTCCCGGCGCCGTCGTCACTGAAGAAGAACAGCGCAGTCGTACCCAGGCCCTCGCCTTGGTAGTACCACCCCATCACCTCGAAGCCTCCGAACGTCACCTTGCCGCCCACATCGAAGCCGCTGCTATCGAAGTCGGCAGCGTCCGTCACGCCTTCCTGCTTCTGCTGGATGTAGCTCGCCGACACATAGACCGGACCGTTCGTGTACGCGATCTTGCCGTGGAAACCCGGACTGGCTTTGGGCGTGGGGACACCCTGCAGAAGGGGCTCGAGCGGATCGAACACGCCGATGGAGACCTTGAAGCCGCTGAAATCAGGCGTCGTATACGTGATCTGACCGAGCCAGTCCGCGTAGATGTAACCCAGACCGATGGATCCGAGCGAAGTGTTGGCGGGTGACGCGTAGTTGGTGTTTCCCGAGCCGACGCCGGGCAACGTCATATCGTTCAGAATGGCGTCCGCGCCGAACAGCCCGATGTCGCGCCCGAGCTTGAAGGTACCCATCCGCTCGTTGCCAAAGGTCATGAACACCTGACGAATATCGAGACCGGTCGTGCCGAGCGCAGTGTTCAACGCCGGTGCGCCCTGTTGCAGATTCGGGCTGCCATCGTTGGTACTGATGCCTGGAAACAAACCGAACGTCACGGATAGATCGTAACCGCTCTGCGTCGTGCTCGCGCCGATCGCAAGTGCTGCCGGCAACAGGCCGTTGCTGATCGATGAGCTCTTGTCCTCGCCCGCCGCGCCGATGCATGCAACACCGCCGGTCACCGGTGGGGTGGTTTCATCCTCGCAGTTCGACGCGATGTAGTGAACGTTCACATTGCCGCTCGCAGTGAACTTCCACTCTCCCGCATCGATTTCAATGGCGCTCGCTGGTATACAAAAGCAGGTCATCGTGATGACTGCCAGGCTTTGTAGCGGCGCAAGCCAAAGCCCATTCGCCCATTCTCTGGTTGGCATGACGCTTCCCCTTCGTTGCGGAAATGGACTCGCATCCCCTTGCGCCGCGTCACATCGATGACTCGACGCATCGCGGAGCTAGTCAAGCAAGGCGTATGCCACCAATTTGTCTAGCTTCTCCCGACGCATTTGCCCGGACTGCATTCGCTTGTTGCTTGCACGTCACGCATGTTGTGTCGCGTGTGACGTACGCATGTCACACTGTGTCTACACAGAAGACACAGTGTTACAGTCGACACAGTTTCACGTGTCACTTAGCGTCGATGTGCTCAGGCTGTCCCACGCGCTTGCGGATGTTCCATGAGAATCCTGGGTGACATGCAGCCCGCCTCCGATGTCATCCGACTGCTCGGTGGCACAAAAGAGACGGCGACATGGAGTCAAGGGGCAATGACGACAGCGATTGCAGATTCGTGGCGTCGATGTGCCAGCGACTATTCGCTCGATCGGTCCAGTCAACATTCGCCGAGGGTCGTGGATGCGCTCGAGCTCGATGAGCTGCGTGCCCGGTATCCGGACCTGCTGCACATCGCCTCCGCGGAGATCGATTGGCTCTACGAGCAGATTGCCGAGTCCGGTTACGCACTGGTGCTCACCGATGCGAGCGGCCTGGTGCTGTACGAAAAGACGGACCCGACGCTCGGCGACACATTTCACGCTGCCGGACTGATGATCGGTGCCGATTGGAGTGAACGATGCGAAGGCACCAATGGCATCGGCACGTGCATCGTCGAGGACGATCCGGTCATCGTGCATCGCGACGCGCATTTTCGTGCGTGTCATGCCGGGCTCACGTGTTTCGGCGCACCGATACACGACTCGAACGGATCTCTGATTGCGGTCCTGGATGCTTCTACGCTGAATGCGCCCGCGGACTGTTCGATCCGAGGGCACACGATGGCACTCGTGAATCATTCGGCGCACCTCATCGAGAAATGCCTGTTTCAAAGCCGCTTCCAGCACGACATCCTGTTCCGCTTCGACACCCGGTTGGAGTTCGTCGACTTGCAGCATGACGGCGCGCTCGCACTTGCGAGCGACGCCACGGTCATTGCCGCCGATGAGACGGCCTTGCGTTTGCTCGGTGCGACGAAGCGTTGCGACCTGATCGGGCGCAGGATCGACGAGATCTTCGATATTCGCGCCGAAGAAGTGCTCGATCGCTCGGCAGCCGCGACACTGTTGCTGCAACCCGTCTATGACATCCTGCACGGACGGCGCTTCTACGCGAGTCTGGATCACGGCATGGCCCGCGTGCGCCAGCAAAGGACCCGAGCGCTCGCGTCCGGGCCGTCACAACTCGTGCAGGTCGCGCCGGCCGGTCATCGCAACGCCCGCCTGACGCTCGAAGACATCGCGGGGGAAGATCCGCAGATGCTTCGCAACATACGCAGTGCGCATCGCATCGCGATCTCACGAGTGCCCGTCATGATCCAGGGCCCGACCGGCGCGGGCAAAGAAGTCTTCGCCCGCGCACTGCATGCGGCAAGCGATCGGGCGGCGCAGCAGTTCGTGGCGATCAACTGCGCTGCGATTCCGGAAACCCTCATCGAGAGCGAGCTCTTCGGGTACCGATCCGGAGCTTTCACGGGCGCACGCAAGGAAGGAATGAAAGGAAGGATCCTGCAATCCTCGGGCGGAACGCTGTTTCTGGATGAGATCGGCGACATGCCCCTGCCGCTGCAGACGCGGTTGTTGCGCGTGCTGGAGGAGCAGGAAGTCGTGCCGCTCGGAACGGAAACGCCGCTCAAGGTGGACCTGCGCGTCATCTGCGCATCGCATCAGAATCTGCGTGCCATGATCGCGCGCGGCGAGTTCCGTGAGGATCTGTACTACCGTCTCAACGGCATCACGCTCGAGTTGCCGCCGCTTGCGCAACGCACCGACAAGGAACGGCTCATTCGGGAGTTCCTCGCTGCAGAAACGAACGACGGTCGACCCGCGGCCATCGAAGTGGATGCATTCCAACGCCTGCTCGATTACGAATGGCCGGGCAATGTCCGCGAGCTGCGCAATGTCATCCGTACTGCATTGGCCATCTGCGATGGCGGCGTGGTGCGCCTGAACGATCTGCCGAGCGAGCTGCGTCGGGTCGATAGCGCTGCAGCACCGGCCGGCGTATCCACCCAATCAACGGTCCCGGCTCCTGCAATTGCCGATCAAGGCGCAACACGCGTAGCGCTGCTGAGCGCCATTCGCGACTGCGACGGCAATATGTCGCGGGTCGCACAAGTGCTCGGGATCAGCCGCAACACGCTCTACCGGCGGTGCAAGAAGCTCGGCATCGCCCTGAAGAGCGTGACCTAGCAATGCGACGGGACGAAAATGGCGCAACGGCGCAATGGCGTCAGAAATCACGCGCTTGACGCCATACCGCCATGCCGCCTCACTCCATTACGCACGCGCACTTCTAACTCACCGCACGAGCAGCCGTCGCATCCGTGCTCGTGGCGCGCCATTCCTGTCAGGGGCTTGGCACGCAAACTGCTTCCTCTGCCTATGCCAGCAGCGTGCACGTCATGCGCTCGCGTAGGGATGGATTCATGTCGACAGATCGCGACCGGGGGCGAGTACGGAAGAACAGTCAGAGCAAGAGGCATGCTCCGAAGTCGGGACGCCGCGGAGTACGGCTCGCGCCGGGTGTGCGGCTCGATGATGGCGGGAAGAAGGCAGACGTTCCGGTTCTGGTGTGCCCGAACGGCAAGGTCCAGTTGAACGGTAGCGCGCTTGCCATCCTTCTGCTGTGCGACGGCTCGCGCAATCGCGATGAGATCGTTGCCGAGCTTGCAACGGGGTCGCGACGGCATACGCTCGCTGCGGACATAGTCGCTTTTCTGGATGTGGCGCGGGCGCGTGGATGGATCATCGAACCATGAATCCGAACGCGCTCGAACACGCAGTCCTGTCGAGAGACGATCGCATGTACGACAACCGCTTCGTAGCCACCCTATGCATGATGCTGCTCGCAGGAGCGAGCGCTCGGGCAGAGACGGTCAATCCCGCCGAAACCATCGTAGTCACGGCCACGCGCACGCAGCAGTCGAGCTTCGATGTCCCTGCGGCCATCGACGTCGTGAACGGCGATGCCTTACGCGAGCACAAGCCGCGCGTGAATCTGTCGGAAAGCGTCGGGCGCATTCCCGGATTGAACGTGCTCAACCGCTATAACTACGCGCAGGACCTGCAACTCTCATCGCGAGGGTTCGGCGCGCGTGCCTCCTTTGGGGTGCGCGGCGTGCGACTGATCCAAGATGGCATTCCGCTCACGATGCCGGACGGCCAGGGACAGACCGGGCTATTCGATCTCGATGGCGCGGAGAGGGTCGAAGTGTTGCGCGGCCCGTTCGCCGCGCTTTACGGCAACTCCTCGGGTGGTGTCGTCAACCTGATTGGCGCTCCCCGCGCCGAACAAGCCAGGCTCGAGTTGAGCGCTCTCGATGCAGAAGACGGATTGTGGCGCGCAGCGTCGCAGTTTGCCGGCCGGGCGGGTGCGTTGGAGGTGAACGGCAACCTGTCGCGATTCATGACGGACGGAGTGCGCGAGCACAGCGCGGCGCGGCGCGACATCGCCAACCTCAGGATGCGCTATGCGACGAACGACAAGTCTTCCTTGACGCTGATCGCAAACGCCTTGGATCAGCCCGACACCGAAGATCCGCTGGGACTCACGCAAGAGCAGCTCGATGCCGATCCCGGACAGGCCGGCACCAATGCGATTGCATTCAACACGCGCAAGAGCACCCGTCACGTGCAAGGAGGTCTGGCATACGAGCTTGCGGCCTCGGATCGCAACCACCTGCGTGCCATCGGTTACTTTGGCGATCGCGACGTGACCCAGTACCTCGCCAATCCAAGCACGGCGCTGACCGGCTCCGGCGGGGTGGTCGATCTTGCCCGCAAATTCGGCGGTGCGGGCCTGCAATGGGACCATTCCGGCGCCCTTGCCGGTGCGCCCTATCAGCTCACGCTCGGCGCCGAGTACGACCGCATGGAGGAGCGACGCCGCGGATTCGTCAACGTCAACGGCACGCGCGGTGAACTACGACGCGATGAGGACGACACCGTCTATGGCGTGAATCAGTACGCCATCGCCACCTGGCAGCCCGCGCAACGCTGGAAACTCACGGCAGGCTTGCGCCACAGCAACGTCCGCTTCGAGGTCGACGACCATTTCATCGTCGGTCCGAACCCGGATGACAGCGGTCGTTTACGCTTCCACAGCACGCAGCCGGTTGCCGGCGTGCTGTTCGAAGTCACCCCACAGCTCAACCTGTTTGCATCCGGCGGCCGCGCGTTCGAGACGCCCACCTTTGCCGAGCTTGCGTATCGGCCCGATGGCGCCCCGGGCCTCAACTTCGATCTCGATGCAGCCACCAGCACGAATTTCGAAGGCGGAGCCAAGCTGCGCTTCAAGGATCACACGCTGCTCAACGCGACGCTGTTTCGCTCCGACACCAAGGAGGACATCGTGACCGGGCCCTCACCGTTTCCCGGTCGCAACTCTTTCGTGAACGCCGCACGCACGCGGCGCGAGGGTGCGGAGCTGGGAGCACAAACGACGCTGTCTCACCGCCTCGATCTCTACGTCGCCTATACGTACACGCGCGCGCGCTTCGATGAGTTCATCAACTTCGCGGGTGTCGATCTGAGTGACAACCAGATCCCCGGCGTGCCGGAACAAACGGCATACGCCGAGCTCTCCTGGCGACACGAGCCCAGTGGCATCGTTACGGGCCTTGAAGCGCGCTGGCTCGATCGGCTCTACGTCGACGATGCGAATTCCACGTTTGCCAAGGATTCCATCACCCTCAACTGGCATGCGGGTTGGGGGCAGGAAGTGGCCGGGTGGGCGCTCAGCGCGTTCGTGCGCATCGACAACATCACCGACGAAGAGTACGTCGGCTCCGTCATCGTGAATGCAGCCAACGCACGCTTCTTCGA
>DATELY010000053.1:0-49202 GCA_035276085.1 Steroidobacteraceae bacterium
GGTACCAGGGAGGCGAAATAAACGGTGAACGCGGCCACTGGCACCCAGAATGCGAAGACGCCATTCCAGGCGAACGGTCCGGTCTTGAAGAACACCGCCAGTCCACCCGGTAAGATCAATACCGAGACCCATACGCTCAAGAAGCAGAACCACCGGGGGAAGGTGGGTGTCTTACTCTTGTCCGAAAAGCCTACTACGGCGATGGCGAGCGTCTGCATGACGAAAGGCGCGTAGAGCATCACGAATTCCAGCCAAACGATGTCATTGAGCAGTTGCAAGAGTTCTGCTGAACGTTCTGGGCGATAGAACACCGCCGCCCAGAACATGAATGGGATGCAGAACGCAACGGCATTGGCTATTCCTGCGCCGAATGCAATCAACGACATCAGCGGATAGCGTCCTTCGATACGCATCATGTGGATCGCAATGACCGCCGACCAGGGAACCAGCAGCAACGCTGCCAGATACCCAAGGGCAATTCCAAAGCGGATCCTGAAGAGATGGTCAGCGTACATCGCCACCAGCTCGGCTCCCGTCAACAGCGGGCTGGGAGGAGGAATGAAGCGGCTAATCGGCCAGCAGACCGCAAAGAAGAGAATGAAGAAGGCGACCCCACACCACACTGAGAATCGCTGGTACCGGGTCTTCATGTGTGGCTCCCAAGTTCGCTCCTGCGCAAGCTATTTTTCCATCGCGCTGCGCACGACCCCGAAGGGATGAAAGCGCGTAGCGCCTCTGACCAACCGCCAATCGCTTCTTTCTTAATTAGAGGTCACGTAAGTCTGGCAGCCAATGGATCGGCGTGCCCACAGGCTTGAGGATGCCCGGTTTTGCGCGCATCACGTTCGGTACTGCTTTGAGTAAGGTTGCCACCACCGCGTGATAGCCCGATTCGGAGCGTTTGTCGCCTGGCACGATGAACCTTTCACCCGTAGCGAAATCGGATTTGATGTCAATCACCGTACGCACGGACGGACGGCCCTCGATGGTCAATACCCAGCCCTGAACTTTTTCCACGCCTGGAGGCAGGCTTTCATGTGTCACGGCCCAGTTGACTTCAACCGTCATGAAGGGCTTCTGTTCATTTTTTAGGTAGCCGCACATGCGCGTCGTAATACAGCAGACCGTGCCTTTCTTGACGAACAGGCTGCCGTGAGTGAGGTCGCGAGCTGCAAGGGGATAGTCGTGCTCGACGGTGACGTGATCGTAGGTGACTCCCATGGTCTCAGCCCATGCCGCGAGGCCCTGTTTGACGAAGTTGCCGGAGATCGCTCGCACGATGGGGCTGTTGCGAGCAACCTCTTCGGATTCTCCATAGCCACACACCTTGAACGTTTCGGGTTCCAGAAACGAGCAGTCCCAGTTCTCCTGCATTTTCACGTGACGCACGTCGTTGCACAGGCCACTCAGTGCCAGCAGCAAGCGTTCGCCGACGAGATCTGGATTCACGCCGGTGGCATGGAAAACACTTTTGCCCTGCCGACAAGCTGCCTCGACACGCGCGACGTACTCGGGTGGCCGTGTAATGTGCATGTAGTGATAGGGTAGAGCGGTCACGAGGTTCTTTCCCGCTGCCAGGAGTTGCACGATCTCCTCGTCGTTGTTGAAGTTTGCAAGATCGCGCGGAGTGTAGAGCACGGCGTCGCAATGAATTGCCATCAGCTCTTGAGGGTTCGCCGATGCCTTCAAACCAATCGGCTCGATGCCCGCCAACGTGCCCGCATCGATGCCGTGTTTTGCTGGGCTGTACGCGCGCACGCCGACGAGCTCGAACTCATCGAGCAGCGCGATTTCGCGAATACAGATGGTTCCCAGGCCGCCAGGTCCCCACACGATCACTCTCATGCGCTTGCTCATTTCACTCTCCGGGCTGCCAGTCGCCGCATCCGTACGCAACTCAGATCGAATCACCAGTTCAGACGTCTATTTCGCAAAGCTGAAGTACGTGGGGAAAGACCCTGCAGCGGCTGGTAGTGTGGATCTCGGCACCCAGACATGCTGCCCAATTTGGCCTGACCATCCTGGGTAAACACGTATACGTTCGCCACCAGGATTGTCGCTGTGGTAAGAATCTGAAACCACTCTCAAGGTCCGGAACCGCGGCACGGCGTGGCGGCGCCGCGACACTTCGAGGACACCCGTCATCACACTTTTGGACGGATTTCCGATTCAATCCAATATTCGAAGCGTGCGGGTGCAAGTCGATGCTACGCTTTTGCACATTCTTAACGAGTAGCGTGCTGTTCGAAGACGATCCCTCGCGCTCATGTGGCCGGAGAGTCACAAGGACAGCTTGACTACTTCCTAGCAATTTCCGATCGCTTGGGGGAATTATCCGTATGACTGGCGCATCCGTTTTGAAAGCGTCGTTTTTCTCGTGCGGCATTCTGGCGCTTGCCGGGGCCATCCCGGCGACTGTCGCTGCGCAGGGTGCTGCAGGTGCGCCGGCGGCGTCCGAAAAGCAGGGACAGGAAGGATTCAGCGGCAAGATCGAAGAGATCATCGTCACGGCTCAGCAGCGCTCTGAAAATATCCAGGAGGTCCCGATCACGATTCAGGCTTTCTCGGGAGACACGCTCGAGAAGGCGGGAATTACCGGTGTAGAGGGGCTGCAACTGGTAACGCCTGGTTTGACGATGAGTCGCAACGGAAACGCCAGTACTCCATTCATTCGGGGCATCGGATCGGGAGCTTCGGATGCAGGCCAAGAATCTGCCGTCGCCATGTATGTCGACGGAGTCTACCGCCAGGCGATGTTCACAAATACGAGTTCCCTGTCCGACATCGAGCGGATTGAGGTCTTGAAGGGACCGCAGGGCACACTCTATGGCCGCAATACCACGGGTGGCCTGATCCACATCATTACCAAAGATCCCTCGCAGGAATTCGGGGGAGACTTCAGTGTTACGGGGGGCACCTACGAGACATACGAAGGGAAGGGTTTTCTCACCGGCGGGCTCACCGACACGATCGCCGCGTCGATATCCACCTATAACCGCCGACAAGATAAGGGTTACGGGAGGAACCTGCTCATTGGAGGAAGAGTGTCCAAGCGGGACGAAGATAACTATCGCGGAAAGATTCAATACAAGTCAGACGACACCAAGATCACTCTGTCCGGTGACTATGCTTATGTGCAGGACGACCGAGGCTTCGCGCGCGAGCCTGTGCCTGGCGCAATCGTCGGTCTCCCCAATCAACCGGATACGTGGACGACGTTCAATGGCGACTTCCACGACATCCAGAATGCGGCCTTGCCGCAAACTTCGCCGCCGCACCGACGCGCCAATGGGCTAACCAGGTTCATTGGTGATTCTCAGGATTGGGGAACCTCTCTGACCATCGAGCACAGCTTCAACTGGTTCGATGCGATCAGCATCAGCGCTTACCGCGACGCGTCACAGGATCTGTTCGGGGATAACGATTTTGGCCGCCCGTTTCTGGCCCAGGCCACCGTCGACTTTTTCACCAAGAACTTCACCCAGGAAGTTCGATTGACCTCCAACGATAAAAGCCCCTTTTCCTGGATCGTCGGTGCTTTTTATCTGGACGGCGACTCAGGTAACTACCTTGAGGTTCCGTTGGTCCTGGTGGGCAAGTCCTTCACCAAATCTTACTCAGCGTTTGCCGAAGTGGGCCTGAAATTCTTTGATGACGCGGGCACGCTGACTCTCGGCGGACGCTACACCATCGACAAGCGTCATGTGCGAGGCACCGTCGGCGGCAATCCTGATTTCGGCGTGCCTGGATTTCCCGTGCAGCCCCTGGACCCGTCGAAACGGTGGGAGGAACCCACTTATCGTGTCGTCTACAGCCACCAGATCAGTAGCGATCTCATGGTATACGGCGGCTACAACCGCGGGTTCAAGAGCGGCAATTACAACATCATCCCGGCAACTACCGAAGCATTCGATCCCGAGATCATGGATGCGTATGAGGTCGGGTTGAAGAGTACGTTGGCTGACGGTCGCATACGCCTGAATGCGGCGGCGTTCTACTACGATTATAAGGACCTTCAGCTGCAAACGGCGACGGACGTAGCGACTGAAATTCTCAACGCGGCGGGTGCTGAGATAAAAGGCCTGGAGGCGGACTTCAGCTTCAACGTCACTGATCGGCTGACGCTTGATCTTGGGGGCTCGTACGTTGATGGCGAGTACACCGACTTCAAGAACGCGTCAGTCTACGTTCCCAACGTCGATGCCAACGGTCAGCCCGTCGGCGGAGACGCCGGCATCAGCATAGATGCTTCGGGCAATCGGCTCGTTCGCACACCGAAATACACGGCGTCCGCGGGGCTCACCTACAGCCAACAGTGGGGCGATGGGGCACTAACCGCCATCGTGCGTGGGCAGTATCAAAGCAGCATGCCTTGGGAGGCGGGTGAACGTCTCAAGGAAGATGCCTATACGGTGCTGAACGCCAGTGTTGGCTATGCGTGGAACAATGGATGGGGGCTTCGAATCCAAGGGCAGAATATCCTGGACGAAGAATATTCCCTCTACTCGGCAGCTCAGCCTTTTGGCGACAACTTCAGCGCCGCCGATCCTGCAACGTGGTCAGCGACCGTGAGCTACAAATTCTAGCGAACATCGCGCATCTCAAGCTGCGTGCGGCGCGTCGGCGCAATCGGTGGGAGGCATAGCCTCGCGATGCAAAGGAGGCTACCCACCGTGACGCGGAAGGCGCAAGGTGACGGTGTAGGCGGCTCTGCCGGCTGGACGTCCTTCGGCTAACGAACAGCCCGTCGAAGCCGTCACTGCCGCGCTACGCGCACTTCGTAGGAGCGTGAACTCGCACGGATCTAAACCGCGCACAGCCATGCATCCGTGAGTTACGTGGCGACATGCTGCGCGCTCGATCCAAGCACGTGTGGCGACGAGCTTCGTCATTCTTGGTGCTGAAGCGCGCTGACCCCCACAGCGCCTGGCACTTCCCCCTGGTCTTGCGGCTGCACAAGACAGTGTATCTGGGCGGATCTTCCAGGCCCAATCGATCAATGGCACGGATCTGCTCCGTCGCCCGCCCGACGAGGTGCCGATAGGCTTCGAATGCCCTTGTTTCCGCGTAGTTGGCCACTCCTGATCGACCACGGCTTGGATCCGCGCTTCGCGCCACGCCGCCCAGGACGTTGCATATAAACCGCAGCTCGCTTGAAGCGCCCGAAAAGTCTCATACACTTGAGGCCTTTCGCTCCCGGCGCCGCGACGTGCGCGCACAACAGTCGGACAGGTCTGGGAGCCGCCCAACACTTGACATGCGGCACTCGGGTATTGAAGGGTGTATGGCAACACGCGAAGGCTCTCCAGGCATTCAATGGATCAACGCCCGTGAACCATAAGAACACTAGCCTCGAGCACCGCGGTCGACGTTGCGCCGCAGAACCGTCACCGCCTGAAAACTATAGCGGAGTCAATCCGATGCCAACTCATCATCCGTGGACCATCGAGCAACTGAGTGCGATGGTGCCTGACGTCAGGCAGCCACTTTTTTCCGTCCATACCCCCGCGAGCGGCCGTGGGATTGCACAGCGGCAACGTCGGGCCGTTATCCTATCTACCGCCCGAGCCCAGATAGACGAAGGCTCGAGTGAAATAAACGTGCGCCACCTGGCCGAGCGCTGTGGAATGTGCGTTCAAAGCATCCACAATCTGGTAGGTGCAAAGAACGACATACTTGCGGCGGCTGTCGATGAACACTACAAGAAGATCCTGTCGGCTCTCGATCGCGTGGATGCCGGGGACCACGTCTTCAAGCTACTTGCTGACATCTTGTGGACCCTCGCACTGCAGAATCCTTCTTATATTAAGACGCTGATCCGGCGGTACTTCGAGCGCGCGGACCGTGTGCACTCTGTGATCGACGCGCGTATCCGGGATGCCTTCATGGGAGCAATGGTCAGCTATGTACGTACCCAGAATAACAGCGTGGTTTGCAGGGAGCTGGCGGCCAAGATGCACGCCTTGATCTCGATCAGCACGCTGGAATGGGTGCATGAGCGAACCTCGATCGAGGATTTGCGAGACCGGATTTCAAGCGATTTCGAACTCGTGCTCAAGGCGGCACAGGGTCGTATTCCTGCTGCTTTGGCTCCTATGAACGGCTAGCAGCCTGCTACGCCTCGTGCCGAGGGCGTGCGGCATGGTTACTCCAATCTTTAACATGGAATGTGCGTCGTAAAGCGATTTGCGCACATTCGTCCGTTTCGACGGATATCTTGCAATCCTGATGAGCATCATGAATTCGCATCGTGAGCACGCGACGTGGTGCTGAAGCTCGCAGACCGGATCGCAAAGAACAGTCACTTCGTGAGCGAGGTCAATCCGCTCGCCACGGTTGATCAGCGCGATTGCGAAGCGCACGCACTCCTTCTGATCGAACATCCCACCATTGTTGCCGCCAAAAAAGCCTGCGCGCATCGCTGGCGCTCTCTCGTGGGCAACGATCCCAACGAGGAAGCCTGGAGCCGGTTCGATAGCTTGATCGAGGAATGCGTCTTTGCGGCGTTGATGAAGGCCGTCAACGGCGACCCGAATTATCCCAAGATCACGCGCATCGTCATGCCGCCGCACGAGTGGTTTGGAATGAAAGTTCCTGGATCGCGGTTCGCGGGCGGTCCCGGCATCGACCAGAGTTACGCCATCGCACCGATCGATTTCGGTACGCGCTACGAGATACGCGGGCAGTGGATTCATCCCGCACCAGCCGATCACGTCTACAACGTCGTCGGCAATCCCTCGATGTGGAATGTCCTTTCGCAGCTCGAGTATGCGCAGTTGAAGGTGGAGGCTGACGGCACCTTCGTGATCGGTGTGGGCCCCGATCCGGGTGAGCAGGCGAATCACATTCTGACCAAGCCGGGCGCCCAGTATCTCTTCATCCGCGATTGCCGCGCGGATTGGCGCGAAAGGGCGACGGCGCTCACCATCGAGCGGCTCGATCCGCCGTCACGCCCGTCCTGGAACGATCAGCAGATGGCCGATCGCGCAGCGCATATCATGCTGGAAGACGCCGCTGCGATGTATGTCTGGATGCGCTACTTCCAGAACATGATTCCGAACACGGTAAGCGTGCCCTTCGGCACAGGCGATTTTGGCGGCCTGGTTGCGCAATCCGTGAGCTTTGCCGACATCAAGCTCGCCGACGACGAGGCGTTCGTGTTGCACGTCGATCCTGCCGACGCGGCGTTCTTCGATGTGCAAATCAATGATTACTGGTTTCATTCCATTGGTGACTATGTCGGCCGCACCGCCTCTTTCAACGGTGCGCAAAGCGCGTGCAATCCCGACGGGACGATCACCTATGTCGTCTCGATCCAGGATCCCGGCGTGCACAACTGGCTGGATACGAACGGTGTGCACGAAGCGCTGTTGGTCCAGCGGTGGCAGCGTCTGCCCATGCACCCGGGTCGCAGACAGCCCAAGATTTCCGGCGAGCGGGTGAAGTTGCGCGATCTTGACTTCGCCTTGCCCGCCGGCACACCGCATCTGGATTCCGCCGGCCGCAGAAAGCAGGTCGCAGATCGCATGGATACCTACAATCTGCGCCTCGTCGATCGCTAGGGCCGAACGAACGCACGACGCATTCAGGAGCACGCCATGTCGATCGAGAAGCCGATGGAAGGGACGGGGATCCGCAAGAAATGGATGCCGCCACCGCGCCCGGACTGGGTGCAGAAGATCAACGACGAAGGCAACTGCATGAACATCGTGGGCGTCTGCCCACTGGATCCTGAGTCCTTGATCCGCTCGGCCATTCAATCCACCGGTCTTTCCGATTTTGGCGTGGACGACTGGCGCGAGCCCTTCGAGATTCTGTGCAAATCACTGGACGAAGACGCCGATCTCAACTTCCTGGGTCGGCTGCGCACGCGTTCCGAATTGCTGCTGTTGCTCGAAGCGCGTTTGCAGATCGAGGAAACCTACAAGCGCCACCCCGAAATAGAGAATGAGCGCATCGAACATCCTTTGATCGTGGTGGGCCAGGGGCGTTCGGGCACCTCGTTCCTGCTGAACCTTTTGTCATCGCATCCGGACAATGGCGTGATCATGACTTGGGAAGCCACGTTCCCATGTCCGCCCCCCGAGAAGGCAACTTATCTCACCGACGAACGCATCGAACGCGCGCATCGGCTCGCCGACCAATGCAATCGCGTAACGCCGGAGTTGCTGGGCATGCACGAGTTTTCCGGGCGCATCCCGCAAGATTGCACGCAGATTCTCGCGTTGAGCTTCCGCTCCTACGGCTGGTTCAACGTCATGGCCCAGATCGCGCAATACAATGAATATATGGCGACCGCCGACCAGCGGCCGGCCTACGATTATCACAAGCGCGTGTTGAAGTTGTTGCAATGGAAGAATCCACGCAAGCAATGGGTGTTGAAGGATCCGACGCATCTGGAGAAGCTGCCGTTGATCCTGAAGGTCTATCCCGACGCTTGTTTCGTGTGGACCCATCGCGATCCCGCGAAGTCGGTGGCGTCCACCATCAGCATCATCGGCACCATGCTCTGGAATCGCAGCGATCACCCATTCAAGGGCTCGAGCTTCGACGCGTATACCGATCCGTATGGCGCGGCCAAGCGCCTGACCGACCGGATCGAGGAGATCGAATCTGGCGTTGTGCCCAAGGATCGCGTGTTCAGCATCCTCTATCGCGATCTGGTCACCTATCCTGTCGATACGGCAGAGAAGATTCACCGCTATTTCAACCTGCCGTTCACGGCAGAACACCGCGCCGTCATGGAGGAATACGTGCGCCAGAACCCGCGCGAAAATCGTCCGGCGCACAAGCTCGACTTGCAAACCAAAGCGGCGGTGGATCGCGACCGTCCTGCCTTCAAGCGGTATCAGGAATATTTCGGCGTCCCTGACGAGACTTGATTCGTTTCAATCTTCCAGCACGCGGAGTTGGAAAGTCCTTCGACGCTCCAGCAATTGTTGCCGCCGCTGCTCTGCAGATACGCGGCGCATCTTCGGAGGCAGCGCTTGCTCCAGATCCGCGAACTTCACGACGCGGCCGCTAACCAGGGGCTGCGGGCGGTTGGGTTCCCGTGGAATGCCCTGCCACCGATGCACGATGAGCGTGTGACGCAAACCCGTATTGTCCACCCAGTTGTGCACGCCGGGATCGCGAGCGGAGATGACGTAGGTCGTCGTACCGTCGTCATTCGGCACGGCTTGTCCGATGTTCAGGCTGGTCTGACGTTCCCAGTAGTCGATCGTGCGAAACCACCAGTCGTGCAAGACGACGTCGCGGAAGGGCGCATCGCCCATGCCGAACGTGATGACGTAGGCTTCATCTGCAGCCAGATCCAGACGAATCAAGGTGATCAACTGCGTGACCAAGCCGCTGATTGCGCCGGTGCCGAACGGCGGGGTCGGGCTATTGGGTTCCAACGCGGCCAACACCCGCATGTACCAGTACATGGGTGCCACGTTGTCCACCATCCAGCGGCCCGCCCGTTCTGCGAGTTGCTGTTCAGTCAGCGGCGGTGCGGTCGGGGGATCGAGCCGCTCTACACTCAATGCGATCGGAATCTGGCGCCAGTCGGCGCGACAATGGCGGATGAAGAGCCACCGCGCATCCGGTGGCGTTTGAATGTGATGTCTGCGGCCGTTCGCGGCTTCCGGGCCGAGCGTGATGGAGAAGCGTCCGACGTCATCCACCACAACGTCTTGCCAATCGAGCATGGCGCACGTCGACGTCACAGCCGTGTCCGTAAGGACCATGATCGGCACGTCGGCAGGTCGCGGCTCGAAGCACTGTCCGACCACCTCGAACCGCGCATGTCCATCCAGTGGAATGAGCGTGTAATGGTTGTCCAGTCCATCCCCGCCGGAGCCGCGGGAGCCTGGAATTCGCCGCGCACACCACTGACGCGGTGGTGCCCACACATTTCCGAGCACCTTGGGATAATTCGGATCGCTATTCGTGACCTTCAGTACATCGTTGAACGCAAATTCTTCAACGAGCTCATCGAAGCGAGCCCAGGCCTCCTGCGGCGGATCCCGGCCGACGATGGTTCGCCAGCGTTGAGCCAATGCTTCGCGGCCGCGGACGACCGCCGGGTTGTTCCACAGGCGCAGTGCAAGCTCTTCGAGTGCGCGCTGGTCTGCCGTCAGAATGGGATTGCGTGAGGCGATGTAGTGCTCATCGGGCACCAGCAGTGGTGGGGGTGTGCTCGCGTCGCTGCCGATGCGTGCTTGGGTGATATCGCGAACAACGGTGGGAAGCTTGTGGCCCATCAGAAGATCCTAATTCGACGTATTGGCGCGACGCTGTTATCGGAGGGACAGCCTCGGCTGCACGCTCGACGTTTCATGACCTATCACTGCTAATCTACCATCGATTGTTCGAACACAGGCTCGCGAGCGGCGAGACTGTCGCAACACTCCAGGAGACAGCTCTGTTCGAAGACCGAATACGGGGGGAAAGGTACATGAAGACTGGAGACCGCCAAACGACGTGGCAGCCACCGCAACGTCCAGAGTGGGTGCAGAAAATCAACGAGGAAGGCTACTGCATGAACATCCGAGGCGTGGTGCCTCTGGACGAATCATCGCTGTTGGCATCGGCCATGCAGGCTACCGGCTTGTCCGATTTCGGTTCGGAGGAGTGGCGTGAACCGTTTCGAGTGTTCCTGCGCTCTCTCGAGGAGGACGCGGAGCTGAACCTCATGGGTAGGATCAGAACGCGATCGGAGATCTTGCAATTGCTCGAGGCGCGCTTGCAGATCGAAGACACATACAAACGACATCCTGAAATCGAGGACGAAGAGATCAAGCAGCCGATCTTCATCGTCGGGCAGGGCCGCTCCGGAACGTCATTTCTGTGCAACGTGCTTGCCGCCATTCCGGACAATGGCGCTCTGATGCAATGGGAGGCCATGTTCCCCTGTCCACCACCCGAAACGGCGACCTACGCAACCGACGCGCGTATCGAGAAAGCTCACAAGTTGATCGATCAATGGAATCGAGTGACGCCTACGCTGCGTTCGATGCACGAGTTCGCCGGCAACGTGCCGATGGAAGACTGCGAAGTGCTCGCACTGACATTCAGAGCGCCGTCCTGGCAGGACAGTCTCGGACAGGCCAGCAGCTACGATGCGTATATGATGAAGCAGGATCCCATGCCGGCGCTGCTCTATGAGCGGCGGGTGTTGAAGCTGCTGCAATGGAAAAGGCCGCGTCGGCATTGGGTGCTGAAGGATCCGATCCATCTGGATCGATTTGCACCGTTGCTCGAGTTGTATCCCGATGCATGCTTCGTTTGGCCACATCGAGATCCAGTGCGAGCGCTTGCCTCGATGCACAGCTTGATCGGTACCATCCAGTGGGGGCGCAGTGATCATCCGTTCAAAGGTGGGTCCTTCGAGTACGTGACGAATCCACAACTATCTGCCGCGCGGCTGAATGCCGCCATAGATCAACTGGAGTCCGGCGTCGTACCGCCGGGGCAGATGTTCAATTTGCTCTACGTGGATCTGGTCACGAACACGATGAGGGTGCTGGAGGCCATGTACGATCACTTCGGTATCGCGCTGACTGCGGAGGGCAGACAAGCCATGGCGAACTACCTGGCCGAGCATCCGCGGGATGCTCGACCCCAACACCGTTTCCATGCGGTGGATGACATCACACTCGCCACTGCACGTCGGGCTTACAAGCGCTATCAGGAGTATTTCAGGATCCCGAATGAGTAGGTCATACAGCTGCGATCGGCCACCACCCGACGTGTTGTTCGTCGCACTACTCAGCGGCTTGCTTCATTGTGTCTAATGCGAAGCGATTGTAATAAGCCTCTTGCGAGTCTCCATATCCCGCGCGGCCTTTGTACGTCCAGTGGGTAAACGAATAGCCGATCGTGGAATTCGGCCAAATCGAAAACGGGTACCGGGCGCCGACCGTACCGATCAACTCGTGCACCTGATCTTCTTCATCGGTGATGCGCAATTCGAATCGGTGTGGGAAGATTTTCCCTGAGCGGAACGTGCGCTTCTCGCATCCGCGCACACCCAGCAGGCGGCCGTCGCGCCACACATAACCCCAGATGCAGTTGGATGCATCGCCACCCTGCAAACCCGCGCCTGGACCTTCTCCAGAGTCCGGACCATCGAATGCGATCACGTGAAAGGCGAGGTTATCCGCAAAGATGCCCACGTGCCATCCGACCGGTGCGACATTGAGTTGCGTTTCCGGTCTCGGGTCACCCCATGAGCGATCACGCGAGAAGTAGCTGTCGATGGCGTACTCACGTCCCCGAAGCACCAGCTTGCCGCGGTTCTTCATCGCCTGGGTGAAGTGACCGCCGACTGGCCGGAATGCAGCGGGCATGATGGCGGTGCTGCGGAACTCGATGAAAGTCTCGTTGGCGGGATCGCTGTAGCTGACCTCGAAGGTGCGGAACGGCTCGATCATCTTGACCCGAAGGCCCATCGGATACGTCACGTCGGTGATGTCATCCGGAATCGGCATGTAGTTGAAGTACTGCAAATAGTCCGCTTCCATCTGGGCCGACTTCAGGCCTTGGAAGCAAAACACGCCGCCGCTCATCACCCCGAGCACGGGATGCGCCCAGAAGTAGATCTCACAATCGATGTTGTGTTCTGGGATGGCGAAGCCGAAATAGCTGGTCTCGACCAGGTTCCAGGGCGCATCGGCGGGCCAGGGCTTGCGCAACCGTTCCAGCGAATCATCGCCCTTGCCGAAGTATTGCGTCGTGCTCGGCTTCCAACCCAGAAACTCTGCCATGATCGATGCCTCGCGTGCGAATCGAATCAATCAAGAACAAGTCGTCACATCGAAGTGTCGACGACTACAATCCGGTGGCCTGAAGACAGCGGGCGAGATCGACGATCAGCGCGCGACGGAACAACAAGGAAGGCGTGCCGGCGACGTATGCGGGGTAGTCGCCGGTGGCGAAAGCAGACCAACTCAGATCGAGACAGACGAGGTTCCGCACATTGCGCCAGATCTCGTAGAACTGCGATCTCGAGTCATCGTGCGTGACACCACCCGCATCACGATACGCGTCGAGAAACGCTTGCGTATCGATGAACGACCCGATGAATTGGCATGCATACAGCAGGTCCTCGACCGGATCTCCGACATGGATGAATTCCCAATCGAGCAGTGCCGTGACGCGGCCATCGGCAGTGGCCAGCATATTGTCAGGACGTGCATCCCCGTGGATGAGCGCGAGACGTTGCACATTCCGAGGTATGTGAGCCTGCAACCACGCGAATCCCGCCTCAACCATGTCGGAATGGTCCGTCGAACGCCGATGCCACAGCTCATGCCAGGAGCGGACATAGTCACTCACACAAGCAACCGGGTCCCGTGATGGCGCAAGTCCAACGGCCGACGGGTCCAGTGAGTGAAGACGCCCGAGCACTTGCGCGAGCTGGATGCACACGCGCCTGCCCAGTTCCGGCGATTGGCTGGCGACCTGAGTTGCGCTCTGGCCCTCGACTCGTTCGACGATGATGAATGGATAACCGAGGAATCGAGGGTCCTTCTCAGCGCCCAGTGCTCGCGGCACCGGCAAGCCTGCTGCTGCCAGCGCATTCAGTATCGGGAACTCGTCCGCTGCAGATGCAGGAGTCGGTCCGCGGGGCAAGTCTCGACGGATGACGAGGTTGCGACCGGAGGCGGCGTCCAGCATGAAGGTCTGTTTCGAAAACCCACCGGGAAGCTGCGAAATCCTGGCAGTGGTCTCGCTCTTCAGCTCTGGGTTGGTCCGTAGATACGCATCCACACGCTCGGCGGTCACCGGAACGTCGAGCTCCGCCAGACGAGCGACTTCGCTCGTACACGATTGCGAGATCGCGGCATCGGCCGCACGCGCGCGCTGCAACTGACCGGCGACGCCTTGCTCGATCGTTCCCTGCAAGCGAAGGCCTTCGGCGGCCAGCGCTACATTGTTGAGTACGGCCATCAAGCTTTTTGCGACGTGCTGCGCGTAGACCGACGAAAGCTCCGGCGTCAGCGTGGACTCGATTTCACGGCTCGCCATTCTCAGAACGCGCGCCTGCTCCCATGGAGACAAGGGATGCACTGTGCTCGACGATGCGGACTTATCTGGCATCGATCCTGAGTCCTGGTTGAAAGCATGCGCCACAATACCGCCGAGAGGAGCGAGTCACACCGGCGATCCTTGGAATTCTCCAACAAAAGATCCAATCTCCGCCTGAGGGGCTCTGGACAAGCCGGCGACAGGTCACTACTTGCCCTCAATCGGTCTGAGCAAAGGGAAGCGTGGATCGCGAACAGGCTCACCTGGCTTCAATCGCAGCGTCAGGCCGGGATAATGGGGCGACGGCACCGAGCCTTCCCGTTCGAACCTCCCGTCCAGCACCACATCGTCACCGAAAAAACGCAGTGTGATCGTGCGGCGTTGCTGTTCGGCGCCGGTGCCGCCACCACCGTGGAGAACGCCGGGATGCAGGATGAGCACATCGCCCGGTGTGATTGGCCAGGAGACGATATTCCACCGTGAACGATCGGCGTCGATGTCGGGAATTCGAGGCAGGCTCGGATACGACGGCTCCGTCGGATCTGCGGGATTGAATGTGGAACCGCCGTACATGGTCGATCTGTGGGAGCCGGGTACGAACTCCAGAGACTGTTCGCGCGCGATCGGATCGAGCGTGATCCACATCGAGCCCACCTGCGTCCCGTCGATGATCCAGTAGGGCAGGTCTTGATGCCAGAACGTGCGCTTGTTGTTGCCACCGCGCTTCACGAAGATCTGATCGTGGAATAGCCAGATGTTCTTCGTGTCCAACATGAACTGCATGATGTCCGCGATGGGCGAATACTTGAGCAGATACTGGTACTCCGGATTCACGTGATAGTTGTCGTGATCCATGATGTATTCGCCCGGCAGGCCTTGATGCATGCGCACATGGTTGTAGCCGGGATTGTCGATGTTGCGCTTCATGCCCTGTTCCATCAGCGCGAGCCACTCAGGATGAATGAGCTGCGGCACGTGCAGAACACCGTCCTGCACGTAGCGTTGACGCGCCTCCGGCGTGATGAGTGTGCGCCAATCGCGCTCGGTGGTGGACCCGAGCAGATCGCTGATGGCGCTGCCGTCGGGTCGTCGGAACCATTCTGCACGTGAGATCATAGGTGCGGTCCTGCTCGTCGAACGTCAGAAGTTCATTTGCGCCATGAAGAAGAATTGTCGCGGCGGTGCCGGGACGCGCCAGCCACCCACGCTCTGAGGTTGCTGGATGGTATCGAAACGCTCGTCGCTCAAGTTCTCGCCATACGCTGCCAAGGTGAGGCGATCGCTCGGCGAGGTCCAGCTGATGCGTGCGCTGAACAGCGTGCGTTCGCGATCGGGGAATCGGTTCGCCGGATCGAAGTAGGCAGTGCTGCGGTAATTGGCGATACCTCCGAACACGAACGTACCCACATCGGTGGGCAGCGTGTACTGGACACGGCCGTAGGCTGTCCACTTGGGCGTGTTGACGAGATGTTCGCCCGCCAGATCCTGACCCGACACGAGTGCCAATCCAAGGCCGCCCTGGGCCGCACAGGCGGCGAGTCCAGCGGCGACTCCAGCCGCAGCGCTCGACGTGTCCGCCGCAAGCCCGGCCACTTCACCGCAGGGTACATAGGCGTCGCCCGAAAAGTCTCGATACTGGGCGTCGATGAACGATCCGCCAAAGGCAATTTCGAGTGGCGCGATGGGCACGAAGCTGATGTCCGTTTCGACGCCTTTCATCCGCGCGGCTGCGGCATTCAGCGCGCGCGCCACGCCGGTGTTCTGGTCCGTGATCGCAATCTGCAGATCTTTGTAGTCGTAGTAGAAGAGCGAACCGTTCCAGCGCACGGGTCCGAATTCGGTTTTGAAGCCGATCTCATAGTCGTCCAGGGTCTCCGGTCGCACGACGTCGACGAATCCGAACGCAGGCAGGTTGAGACCGCCGCTCTTGAAGCCACGGCTGATGGTGCCGTACAGGAGCACATCATCCATCGGTTTCACGCTCACCGTGGCCTTGTACGTCATTTTGCGGAAATCCGTGGACTTCCCTGGATCGTTGCACGGAATCGGTGTCGCTGGACCCGTGCACTCGGGCGAGGGGAACGCGATGGCATCCGACGGTGGAAACCCCGTGGAGAAATCCATCTCGCTCACTGCCGCGAGGCCCTCTGTCAGCTTCTTTTTCTCGTAGGTGTAGCGGGCGCCGAGGCTGACGGACACGAGCGGCGAGATGTCGTAGTCGAGCTGTGCGAACGGCGCAATCGATCGTACGCGCACGTTGTCGCGATTGGTGGTGAGCCCGAAGCCGGGAGGGAAGGCGGAGGCACGCAAGTTGATCGAGAATCCCGATCGCTCCTCCAGGTAGTACAGCCCACCCACATACCGTAACGGCTCCGCCGCATCCGAAGTCACCTGGAACTCTTGTGTGAATTGTTCCGTGGCGATTCGTCCGCATGCCGCTTGTATGAATGTGCCCGATGCATCGATGTCCGCACAATTGCGCTCGCTTTCCTTGCGCCAGCCACTGATGCTGGAGAGAGTGAGCGCATCGATGTCGTAGTCGATCCGCAGCGCAGAGCCGTATGCCTTACCGTCGAAGAAGACGAGATCGTCGTTGCCGTAGGTCATGAAGCCGTCGGATACCGTGCCGCCGAGCGCAGCGCCGATCTGTTCGGGCGCGCCAGGGAACAAACTGGCGAGAGCCATGCTCTCGCGATCGTCTTTGTGCCCGTAATCGCCGGTCAGCTTCACCGAGAGCGGGCCGCGCTCCAGCAGGAATCTGCCCGTGAACAGGTCCGTGTTGCGGTTCTGGCCGCGCTCATGCCCGCGCGCGTCGCCGTCCGGCTCCAGGTTGCGGATGTATCCATCGTTCTCGTCGTGCCGGGCTGCGAAGCGCACCGCGATACCCTCCGACAGCGGCAGATTGACCATGCCATCGATGATTCGTGTCTGGTCGCTGCCGGCTGTGGCGGTGACCCTGCCTTGAAAGGCGTCCAACACCGGATCTTTCAACAGAATTCGGATCGCACCGCCCGTGGCATTGCGTCCATACAGCGTGCCCTGCGGGCCTTTCAGGACTTCCACCCGCTCGATATCTCCGAAGGAGAACAACGCCGAGCTCGCGCGCGGGATGTAGATGTCATCGAAGTACACCGAGACGGAGGGCTCGAGTCCCGGGTTGCCAAATGGCGTTCCGACACCTCGAATGTAGGGCGATGCGT
The DNA here is from genome assembly GCA_035276085.1 of Steroidobacteraceae bacterium. GTDB lineage: Bacteria > Pseudomonadota > Gammaproteobacteria > Steroidobacterales > Steroidobacteraceae > DATELY01. The sequence continues at coordinate 17,217 of DATELY010000053.1, forward strand.
ATCCCGTGTTCGAGGTGAAATTGAGGTTGGTCGTCAGTTTGGGCAGGTCCATCTGACCTTGAATGTTCGCAGCGCCCAGCTGCTCGGTGTTGAGCGCAGTAATGGCGATAGGAACGTCCTGAAGGTTTTCGGCGCGCCGTTGGGCTGTGATCACGACTTCCTCGAATACCCCTGCACCCATGTCGGCGGTACCTTGCGGCTGGACTGGGCTATTCGCTTTACTTCCATCGGAAGTCTTCTGCGGCTGGCCGTTGTCCGTGTCGGTCGCCGAGATCGTGACGGAGCTGGCGCCGGTTGGCTTGTACTTGAGACCCGAGTCCTCGAGCAGTTTCGTCAGCGCTTCCTTGGCCACGTACCGCCCATGGAGTCCCTGGGTATTCTTGCCCTCGACGGCTGCCGCCGTGGCGAGCACCTGGATGCCGGCCTGCTCCGAAAAACGCAGCAGGGCTCGATCGAGCGGTTGCGCGGCAATCTCGAAGCTCACGGTATCCTGCAACTCGGCGGCTGCAGCGCCATGGGTTGCGACGACGATTCCGGCCAGCCACAGATAATGTGGAACACGCATGACTTTGCTTCCCCCTACGGACTCATAGTTGCACCCAGGACCCAGGTGCTTGTGCGCTTGAGACGAGCGAGGCCGTGAATGCGGACAGCGCATGAGGCGTGTTGGCTGATCGCTGTCCATTTCGGTCGTTTGATCCGTCTGAAGTCGTCATGGCATAACGCACCTATGGGTAACGAAGCATCCAAATCTTTGACGCCGACGTGCGCGCTGGCCTCCGCGTCGGCGATCGAACGGCTGTTTCGCGAGCACAATGACTCGTTGTTGCGCTTTCTTGCGAACCGTCTGAGCTCGCATCAAGAAGCCAAGGAAGTTGCACAAGAAGCGTACGTGCGGCTGCTGAAGCTCGACTCGACCGATACCGTCAGTTATCTGCGAGCGTTTCTCTTCAAGACGGCTTCGAACATCGCCACCGATCGACTGCGGGCGCGCGGCTATCAGGAGCGGCTCGCGCCGCTGAATTTTTTCGAGACGGTGCCCGATGCCGGTACGCCTGAACGTGCGGTCAGCGGTACCGAGCAGTTGGCAGTGCTCGAGCGACTGATCGCTGAATTGCCCGCGAAATGCAAACGGGCGCTCATGCTCAATCGCTATTACGGCATGGACATCCCGGCGATTGCGCGGGATCTGAATACGACCGAACGGTCGGTGCGGCGCTACATCATGCAAGCCCTGGTGCATTGTCGTGCGGGGCTGGATGACGCAAACGGAGGTGCCCTGTGACCACTCACGATAAGAATGCGTGGTCGAGCCCACGGAATCCGCTGCAGACAACCGCGGCGGCGTGGTTCGTGCGCGTTCAGAACGATGATCTCGATGTGGACGAGATCGCCGAATGGCAGCAGTGGCTCGCAGAGAGTCCTGCACATCGCGAAGCATTCGATCAAATGTGCGCGTTGTGGGAGGACCTGGGAAAGTTGCCGGATCGCACCTTGCCCGCACTTGCTTCAGGTGATCGAGTGGAAGAAACACCGCGTGCCGCGGCAGACGCGCGCACCTGCGTGAAAGATTCGACTCATTCTTCCGCGCTGGACGATCATCCGGGCAATTCGGCGAGGCAGTCAGAAGCAGACGCTGACGGCCCGCGCATGTCTCTGTGGCCACGTACCTTGGCAGCCTGCGCGCTGCTTGCCGTGGCCCTCGCTTCGTTCTACGCGCTCTATGGCGAGGGAATGTGGCTCAGGCCGCAGACGACGGTGTTCACGACCAGGCCCGCCGAGCATCTACAAGTCGCGTTACCTGACGGTTCAACGCTCTGGCTCGGTGCCCAGTCGCTGGTGTGGATCAAGTTCTCCGCCGATAAACGGAACGTCGTGCTGGAGCGTGGCGAAGCGTTTTTCGAGGTGGCCAAGAACAAGCGACGGCCTTTCAAGGTCAGCGCGGGCAGCGCAAGCATCACGGCTGTCGGAACTGCGTTCAACGTGCGCAAAGCGGACGAGCGCGTGCTGGTTGGCGTTTCCGAAGGGGCGGTGAGGTTTGCCCGTGCGTCGCACGATCGTCCGGATCCCGACTTCTCCGAAGGGATACGAAGCGTTGGTGGTGGTTTCAATACGGCTACGGAAACGGCCAGCCAACGCCGCGTGCCACTCGAACTGGAGCTGCGTGCCGGGCAGCAGGTCGTGTTCGAAGGATCGACAGATACGCTCAGGGTGCGTGAGGCTGCGCCAGAAACCATGTCTGCGTGGCGCAGCGGTCGCCTCGAGTACATCGGCGAGCCGCTCAAATATGTGGTTGCTGACATCAACCGTTATTCCAAGCGACCGATCGTGATCGAAGATCCCGCCATCGGCGAACTATTGGTGACGGGTACGGTCTTCGAACGTGACATCGATGCGTGGCTGCGCAGTGCGGCAGACATCCTGCCCGTCAGTATCGATCGCTCCGCGGGCGACAGGATCGTGCTCGTACGTCGGACATCCGGAATCCTACGGCCGTGCTCCAACGGACAGCAGGGCGATTGTTAGACAGTCTGGCAGAAGCATCTAACTACGGTTCCCGCTCAACATTAGCCCATTCGCTAATGTCAGCTATCCGAACGTTCGCGCGCGTCCAACGACGGACCTCGAGTCTGCCCGCGGCCCGATGGAGAATCGAATGGAAGACTTTGCTGCTGCATCCGTACCGGATCTGCCCAACTGGTCGGAGAATTACGCTTTGGGCGGATTCGATCGTAAAGCGGGAATAGACGCCTTCCTGGCCTTGGGGCGGTGGCGTCAAGATCTATCTCTCTGGCGAGAGATGATCACGATCGCCTTGCCCGATGGGACGGTACTGGGACATCGGGCAGTCGGCAATGCGCAAGTGAAAGGCAGGAATCCTGGCGGTTCGAATCTTGCCCTCGACATTCTCGAAGACGGCAGGCGCCAGCGCTGGTCCTTCCTCGGCGGAATGCGCCGCGTGCCGGGTGACCGATTGAAGCACGCTCTACTGGATCAAGGTCCGCTGGAGAGAACCGAGTTCGCTTTCGAGTTCGAGTCTGAGCTGCCGATGTGGGACCTGGGCGAGTCGGGCAAGTCGAGCGCGGTAGCCGGTCATGCCCATGTGGAGCAAATCGGGCGCACTGTCGCGGAGATTCGCGTGGGTTCGGAGGTTTTCACTTTCGACAGCGAAATCAATCGCGACCATAGTCGCGGTCCGCGCGTGGTTGGCGCAGTGACCCGGCATGCTTGGCTCCACGCAATCTTCGACAACGGTTTGCGCGTGCAGGCGTATGAGATGTTCGAGGGCAGCGAGACCAGGACGCCCAGATTCTCGAAGGCCGTCGTCATCAAGGATAAAAAGCTGTTCCCGGCTGTAATGAAGTTCGGTCCGGCGCTTCCCGACGCCGATCCGATCGAGCACGTCCATGATCCGCTCGAGATCAGCTTTGCGTGGGGCGAACAGCAATTGGACATGACCGTCGTGAGCTTTCCAACCACGGTTCATGTCCAGCCGACGACGCCGTGGAACAACTACATCGGCGCGCGACAGATCGGCGCCAAGCCGAGCCTGCGCCTCGTCGAGCAAGCGGCTCTCTACACAATGGCTGATGGCACCGTCGGTTATGGACATATCGAACGGACTGTGCCGGGCGCCATACTTCGTGACGAACACCTCGCTTAGCGGCTGCTTCGTTTCCGCTCGAGCAGGTGACGGCAGCCGTGTCGTCCAAACGCTCGCTGGAATCGCTGTCGGCTCATGTCAATGAAGACAATGTCTCGCAGATGGCCAACACAATGAGAAACGATCAAGCAATCAATCGAGTGTATCTGCGCAGCGTGGTCGAGGCCCTGCGCGAGCTGCTCGGCAATAGTACGGATGGATCGGCCGAAACATTGCGGAACTGCATCAGGGTACTCGCAGCGCTGGAAAACGCCTGGGATCCGGATCCGGGTGCACTGAGTCCACCTCGACTTTCCGGTGCGCCCCGATTCTGCGCGTTCGCGCCCTCCGGCCCGCCCGAGAGTGCGGCTGTTCGCCCTGCCACGACCGAGATCATCGGTCAGGCCGCGATGGTCATCGAGAGCATCGATGGGACCCACTCCGCAGAGCGCGAACAGATACGACAGGCGCTCGCGTGGGAAACCGACTTGGCTGAAGCGGCGATTCGAGTCGCGAACACAACTGAAGTGCCGAGCGCTTCGAGCGGCAAAGGCGCCGCGTCGTCCGCGATGACTCTCGAGTCGGTGCAGGCCGCTTTGCGGGAACGCACGGGCAACAAGCAACTCACGGTCACCTCCTTCCATCCGATTTTGGGAGGACGTTCGCGCCAGTCGGGTTTGCTGCAGGTCGCGAAGGCCTCCGAATTGGGCACAAACCTCGTCATCCAGATGCAGCTGCCGGGTATCGATCAATTCGCCGGACCGAAGATCGAGTTTCACTTGTTGGCGAAGCTCTGCGCTCAGGGCTTGAAGGCTCCGAAACCCGTGTTGTTCAAAGAGGTCGGCGACAGCCTTTCCGGACCGTTCCTCGTAACCGAAAGAATGGACGGAACAGTGGCAGAGAAGGACTACTTCTCGCCCATCCGATCGCCGGCACTCGCCCGCGGTTTGGCACATCAGATGGCGCTCTTGCACGCCATTCCGATAGCAGCGCTCGACGGCATTCTGCGCCCGCCGTCGCGGCCGCTCGACCGGGAAGGGCTGCTGGCGGAGGTGGACTCATTCGCGACGTCCTGGCGCTTGCATGCGCACGCACCTTCAATCGCGATGTCAACGGCATTGTCCTGGTTGCGTGCGAATGTAGATGTCGTTCAGCACCGGCAATCCGTCGTGCACAACGACATGGTCTTTCACAACATTCTCGCGCGAGGAGACGAGATTACGGCAGTGCTGGATTGGGAGCAGTGCGCGATCGGTCATCCTGCTGCAGATCTTGGATACTGCTATCCGTTCATTGCTCCGGAAACGGACTGGACTGAGTTCCTGGAAGAGTATTGCCGCTGCGGAGGAGTCCGCATCCCGCAAGCAGAGATCGACTATTTCGCGGTGCGTGCCGTGGTTCGGATATTCATGCTTTCCATGGAAAAAGGACGCGTTGGGTTTGAGAGTGATCCGGGACAGAGCGTGTTTAGAGCCACCGTGGGCGCGTACTTCCTGCAACGGCTGATGCTGCGCCTCGGCAGGACTCTCCAGGACGTCCTTGGGCGAAAACGAGTGGCTGCGTAACGCCGTGAAATCCGCATCCAAACACCGCCCGCTGTGAGAGGTTGAACGAGTGATCGCGATTCACGATGACATGCCCCATCCCGTACCGCCGGTGGCCTATCTCCGCTACAAGGAAAACTGGTTTTTCTTGATCATGGACAAGCAGAACGACATTTTCGGCGCAGTCCATGTCGTCAGCGAACCTGGGTTCGAGCGCATTCGCTTCGCGGCTCATCTGCGCGTACACGGCGAACTCTTCCAGCACGGCAGCGAGGTGCCGTTTCCCGATAACTTCGGCTTTGCCAGGCAACTGGGCGATGGCACGCTGCGCCTGGACTTCGTGAAAGCGCACGAGCAGATCGATCTGCATATCAAAAACGAAGACATGACGTTGGATTTGAGCTTCCTGAAACGCTCGCCTGTCTTCAACTACTCGGATTACGACCATGCGAACCCGGGGAAGGTCACATTGGGGGAAGTCGTGAATTTCGCCACGAACCAGTCCTTCATCCATCAGCAGCAAGGACTGTATCTACGCGGCACCGTGGCGATGAAACGCGGCAAAGCGCTGGGGAAGTCGTTCACCGTTGACGCGAAGGGTTATCGCGACCACTCGCGAGGTGTGCGCTGTGACAATATGACGTTGAGGCATTTCTGGACCGGCCTGCATTTTCCCAATCATGTGTTCGGCGCATTGTCCGTCTGCGGCGTACTGCGGCCCACCACACCCGCGAATGCAGGGTACGTGTACGACGATGACGGTGGGCTCCGACCGCTGCGTCAGGTCGAGTTCAACGGCAGCGGCGATGGGCCTGAGGGTCTGCCTGCCATCGTCGAGCTGTCGCTGACGGATATCTTTGGCCAGCCGTTCACGATTGTCGCCGATCTCACCAAACGCTTTGCGCATGTGCCGCTGCACACGGAAAAGGCGGGCGCGACGCCCTTCGTCTATGACATCGTGGAGAACTTCGTACCGCTGCTGCTGAAGGAAACGGGCGAGACGGGCATCGGTCTCGTCGAGGTGGGTTGGAGTACTCCGTCACGAGCGAGGACTTAGTCCAAAAGACCAAAGAACATTCAAACCATCCCAGCTAGGTTTGCACGGCAGTTTTCCATCGCGCCTTCGGCGCGACCCCGAAGGGATGAAAGCGCGATAGCGCCTCTGACCAACCGCCAACCGCTAACCGCCAACCGCTTCTTTCATATCAGTTCTCTTGTTCGTGAACTCGCCGCTGAGATCGTATCGGCGGATGCGTCCATTGTTGAGTACCGCGGCATACCCCATGCCATTTTCGCCGTTGACGGTGACGGTGCAGGGTAGTTCGCGATGCCATGGACGGATCGTTCTGCCGTCGGGGAGCCTGACGCGTTCCACGTCGGACACGTCGTAAACGTCTGCCTCGATCAGATGGCCGCGGTGCAGTCCCAGGCCGCGCTCATCGTTGAAGCCGTTGTCGTAGCCGGTTCCCTTGTAGACCGTTCCCGGCAGCAGTGACTGCACCTGAATGACGGCTTGTGTTCCGTTCTTCAGTACCGCCCTGAGCTCACCGCCTGAGCAGGTTCGCGTGCCGGGCACAAATTGGAGGTCATGGACCAAGCTCGTGATCGGCTGCTCGTCGATGCTGCCCTCACGTCGAACGCCAATACTGCCGTCCATATACAGGAGACGACCATCACCATCCTCTTGATGCTGAATGTATCCCGAATAGTGAGGTGTTTCGAAGAACAGGTAGATGGCAAACCAGCCCTTGGCTCCGCTCAGCTGACCGCCGTAAGTGTCATCCACTGCGACGCTCGTGGCAGGTTCATATCCACCGCTGCTAGGTCGCACACCCCAGCTATGATCGCGTGCACCGAACCATTGCTTCATCTCCACCCGAGCATCATCGACGCAGAAGGAGCCGTTGATGTAGCCGTGCTGGTCAAAACGCACATAGTCCTGGACCAGGCGCCCGTCCACGCGATTGAGGTGAGGGGATTCCAGTCGAACCGGGACGGTCGCGACGAAATTCAAGTCCACGCTGAAAGGATGTTCGGGCCCCTTTTGCACGATCAGCCGCATTTCCTGTAACGGCCGCACGATCTCCAGCTTGATCGGTCCGACCTCCATCGCAGTCGGGTGTGGCAGGAGCGGCCGGGACGCTCTCAGGTTGTACTGCTTACCGTGCATCAGCACGGTGAAGTAGCCGTCCACGGTATTCGTGTTCTTGTAGACGGCCATTCCCATCAAGAACCGAATGTTCTCTGCGCAGTGTCCGCCCAACCACATGCGATCGAAGAAACGATGATCGCTGCTGCGGGTTTGATCGAAGGTAACAGGCGCCTGATGCAACAGAGTCTCGTCCAAGGCAGTGAGCATTACTTACTTCTCCGAACTGACCTTACATGGGTAGGAGCAGGCAGGCTCGGTCGAAAAGGACCCGTTCCGTGTCATGCAACTGCTTGAGCAGAGCATGGAGGAGGGCACGAAACTCTCCATCGGATGCGCTGCCATTGAGCCGGTCGGTGCCTGCCGCCCGAATAACCCGGCTCAACACCGACCTGAGAATCTCGCTGGACTTCTCGAGGTCGTCCTCGTGCTGATGGCCACCATCCTTTGGTGCTGTCGTAACCTCGGTTAGAACTGCTCTTGCACGTGGTCCCAGCTGCGAAGAAATCGGGTGGGACGACGCTCGCGCCAGAAACTCGCGGATGAGTTGATTCGACTTGGAGAGAACGGCGCTTTCATGCAGTACGCGGTCATCGCAATACTGCAGCAGCATGAGGAGCGAGCGTATGCGGCTTGCCTCCCATGACCGGGAACCAAGGTGTGGCAGTACGTCTTGCGCCAGCACGTCGGCGGTCGCACGCAAAAGATCAGTTACCGATTCCTTCATTTGCGCTGCTCCTCCAGCCCGCTGTAAATCGCCGGTTCGTCCGTCATGAGATCGCGCCACGCATCGACCAGATTCCTGCCGATGCAGGAGGCCAGTCTCCTGTGCGCACCCCGTGTGTACACCACGCCGAACGAAAGGCTGGTAATCCGCGGATCGTCCAGTTCCATATAGGAGCGGAACATGTAGCAGCGCATGCACACCCACTGTTTGAGCCAGACGAGGAAGGCGGAGAAGGCCAGGCGTTCGAGCGAAACAGGGCTACCCATGCACCTTCCATAGTGGGCGATCACGTCCTCGACAGGTGCGAGTTGGAGGGTGCCCGAAGAGAACTGCAGATCACCGGCGCCATCGCCCAGGGAGGCCAATTCCCAATCGCTCATGGCGATGATGCGTCCGCCCCTCCAGATCTCCTCGCCGACGCCGTTGTTGCCTTTGAGCAAGGACACGCGCGGCGTATCGGTGGGAACATGCTCTGCAAGCCAGCAGATCGCCTCTTCGATCACTGGATCAGGGTACGGGCAGGCTTCATCCCACCGCTGAATCCAACTCTGCAGCTCGTACCGCAGCGCGTCAGCTGCAGATTCCGGTGCTCCGAGAAGTTCTCCGAATCCCAGCGCTCGCCAGTCGAGGCTATGCAGGCGCGCCAGTTTCTCCACCACTTCATAAGCCACGGCGCGACGCAGCGCATCGCCTGCCGATGTTTGTTCAGTCAAGCCAGGCACCGCAGTAGTCCCCTCGACCAGCCTGCGAAGCATGTGCGGCCGCCCATCGAGGAAGTCCACATCTTCGTCGTACCACAGCGGTTCGGCGACCGGGACCTCTGTGCCGTACAGGCGCCGGTACACCTCGAACTCCTGCTTCAGCGTAAGGGCTCCGCCGGATCGGCCGATGCCCGGTTCGGCGCGCAGTGCAAATCCCTGCGGGTCGCCATTCACAAGCGTCTGTAGAAGCCAGGTCTCTCGTGAAGCGCCCGGAAACGTCCTTTTACACTCAATGACCTCCACGCTCGCACCGAGACGAGCGCCAAGATAGTCCGGGAGACCTGAGGGAGGTTGAACACTGGCCATGTCGCGCTCTGCTGTCGAAGGAGCGCGGGAGCATACGATCGCGCTCCCCACTCTCCACGGGCCGAACATGCGATTCTTGGAAGGATGAATGAAACAGTCTAAGTTTGCGGTCATCTCGACATTGTGCATCGGACGCCTTCTTCTCAAACTTCAGGGGGTCATCAATGTCAACTCAGCATTCGTGGTCGACTCGCCACCCGTGGTCGATCGAACAGTTGAAGGCAGCGGTGCCTGACGTCAGGTGTCCGCTCATTTCAATCAGTACAACTGCGGGCGGTCGCGACGTCGCACTGCATCAACGCCAGCGGCAACGCCGGGCCATGATCCTATGTACGGCTCGGGCTCAGATCGATGACGGCTTGACTGAAATCAACGTGCGCCACCTGGCGGAGCGCTGCGAGGTGTGCGTCCAGACCGTGCACAACCTGGTGGGCGCAAAGGACGACATACTGACGGCGGCTGTAGATGAACATTACAAGAGAATGCTGTCGGCGCTCGATCGCTTCGATGCCGGAGAACGCGTGTTCGAGCTACTTGCGGACATCCTATGGTTCCTGGCGCTGCAGAATCCTTCGTATATCAAAGCGCTGAGCCGGCGATATTTCGAGCGGCCAGACCGCGTGCACTCCGTGATCGACGCGCGTATCCGAGATGCCTTCATGCGAGCAATGGTCATTTATGTGGGTGGACGGGACAGTCGTGTGGACTGTCGAGAGCTGGCTGGCAAGATGCATGCTTTGATCGCCATCAGCTCGCTGGAATGGGTGCACGAACGAACGACCATCGAAGATTTGCGAGAACGTCTATCGAGCGATTTCGAACTCGTGCTGAACGCGGCCGTACACACTCATTCCGAGTGTTTTGGCTGACGCTCACCACGGAACGCTCAGTCCTGTTCGCAGACTGGGAAATCATGTCACGAAATTTGTGCCTATCCTTTAGGGGAGACTGTAGATGACTTTTGACTATCCCTCCTGGTCTACCCCGTTGGATCAGCAGCGCAGCATGTTGACGGTTGCGTGTGTGCTGATGGCCGTGGCGTTCGTTTACGCGCTGTGGATGGCGCGCAAGGAGCGCAGCGTATGGCCTGTTTTCGTATTCCTGGGGGCCGGTTGCTCGATTTTTTACGAACCGTTAGGTGACATTCTGACGATGGTGGCGTATCCGCCGCAGGATGAAATGCGATTGTTCGAGGCCTTCGGGCGCGTGCTGCCGTTGTGGATGGGGCCGAATTACTTCTTCTTCTTTTCTGTTCCCGTGCTATTGCTGCTGCGCTATGTCGTCAAGGACGGCGTGTCACCGCAGCGCTGGTGGACCTCATACCTCGCGGTGGTGGTATTCGTCACCCTCTTCGAGCAGCCCGGCATCAAGGCTGACGCTTGGCGTTACTACGCGGACAACCAAGCCTTCTCATGGAACACCTATCCGCTGTGGGTCGGCTTCGTCAACGCGATGGCCCTGTTCTCGATGGCGGCTGGCGTACGCGGCTTCCGGCGCCTTTTTCCTCAGGAGTGGCAATCCGCCTTGTTGATCCTGGTGATGCCGACACTGCTGTTCGGCAGTCACGCCGGTATCTCGTGGCCGGTCACGTCCGCGCTGTACTCAACTCCCGATAAGACCATTGTCAATCTGGCCGCACTACTGACGATCATCATGTGCCTTGTCGCCATTCGCGCACTGTTTATCGCCGTGCAGCGAGGCAGGGCGGATGTCGTGACGGTGCCGCCGTCTACGTTCGGGGCACTGCAGGGAAGCGGTGTCTGAATCGCAGCGTCAGGTGAAGCAACAGCGCCAGGCGTCCCGATCCCTCGCTTCTGAGCTGCAGGTTTTGCGGCCGATTCCGCATACCTGCGCACTTGAAGCGTTGCTTCTCGCGAGTTCACATGCATCTTCTCAAGCGCCCACTGCCTGAATACCTGCAGCACAAGGTAGGACCTGCTGCCGTGCTGGAACGCGAGTCGCGATTCACGCGGGGCTCGTCCCGCGTAACGTGGTTCGTCGACTATCGAGAGTCACCGGCGGCACCGGTGCGCTCCGTCGTATTCCGTGGCGATCATCGCGGCGGAGCCACGATCTCGACCTCACTCGAGCAGGAATATTTCATGTACGAGCGGTTGAGTCGCACGGACGTGCCCATAGCACGGCCTCTCTGGTGGGAGGACGATCCCGACTGGGTCGAGCGACCCTTTTATGTTCGCGAGAAGGTCGAAGGTAGTTGGGATGTGCCGCACGTCCTGAACCCCGATCCCATGTATGACGAGCTGCGCATCGCGATTTCCAAGGAGCATATGCGCAAGCTCGGCATCGTCCACACCGTGGATTGGCGTGCGCTAGGTTTTCAGGAGCGCCTTTCTGCGCCAGCGAGTAAAGAGGAATGCGCGGCTCACTTCATCGACCAGATGCTGAAGCAACTGGAGAGCTTCCGTCAGGAAGCATTCCCGTTGATTCCCGCGGCTGTCGCATGGCTCCGAGAGCGCATGCCGGTCGCGCCCAGAATCAGTCTCTGCAAAGGGACGAACGGTTTGGGCGAAGAGGTATTTCGTGACGGCGTGATCGTCGCCATGAGCGATTGGGAGGAAGCGACCATCGGTGATCCGGCCGCAGACTTCGCCTCATTGCAGAGCCTGGTCCCGGAAATCGTGCGTAATGGCCGGAAGGTCTGGGGTATGGAGCAGGCGCTTGCCTACTACCGCGAGGTGAGCGGAATCGACTTGAAGATAGAGTCGGTACGCTATTACCAGATCCTGCGAGCGCTCGGCACGATCATCTACTCTCACAAGGCTGCCACCATCACGCACGCGGGCGGTGCCGATATCCGGCAGGCTTGGACGGGCACGGAGATCACCCATCTGGGCAAGCGGATGCTCGGTGCCGCAATCGGACTGCTCGATCCCGTGGACCCGCAGTGGTTCGAAGAGCTCAATACCACGATCGGGGATTCTCGATGATCATTCCCACGGCTTTCGACATTATCCGCGCGGCTGAAGAGACGCTCGCCAACGTCGTGATGCCCGGATTATCCAGCCAGAACGAGCGCAGTGCGGCGACAACGATCCAACACCTGCTGCGGTTCGCGGCGCATCGGCTCGAGCACGAAGGCCAGATCCTTCTCGATGAGCGCAGGCTCGTGTGTGAACTTCTGGAACGCGTGAGCGGCTATTTCGAAACAAGCGTATTCGACCCGTCCGGTACAGCGCAGCTCGCCAATGAGATGCGGCAGACGCTGGCGCGCGAGCACAAACCGGATGTTTACCTGACCCTGGCGTTGCTCGCCCAGGAAGTGAACGAGTTGCGAGGTCATGTGGGCAGTGCGCTTGCGCTGCTGCTCGCCCACGAGACTGCGCTCGATGCGCAAGGCACCGCCCTGATTCATGAGATTCGGCAGTACTTGAAGTTGCAGATCATGGAGGAGGGCAAGTTGGTCGACTCTGCCTTCCGGGGGCGTGGTCCGCGACGCTGAGTTGCGCGCGATGGACCGTTCGATGATTGAATCGAACCCGTCCCGCCGACTGCCGCTTCACGTCCAGCGGATTCATCCATGGAGCGCCTTGATCAAGGCAGCGTAGCTGTCGGCGAAGAACTTTTTGGAGACTCGCGCTTCGGGTGCAAACCGATCGAACCCATGAAACGCACCCGGATAGACGTTGAGTTCGGTCCTGACTCCTCCCTCGAGCAGCTTGCGAGCGTAGTCGAGACATTCATCGACGAATAAGTCGAGCTCCGCGATGCCGATATAGGCGGGGGCTACACCCTTCAGGTTCGTGGCCCGTGCTGCCGCGGCGTACGGTGACACAGTGTCGCTTCCATAGGAGGCGCCCAAATAAAACTTCCACAGCTGATTACCGAACGCTTGATTGTAGAGACGTTGGTCGGTAATTCGCTTGTTCGCATGCGTGACGCCTCTGTCATCGATCATCGGAGCGAGCAGAAGTTGGAACGCCACGGGCACTTCTGCCTTGTCACGCGCGTAAATACCAAGGCCGGCTGCCAGGCCACCCCCACCGCTTTCGCCACCGATGGCAATTCTCTGCGGGTCAATGCCAAGTTCTTTGGCGTGCTCATGGGTCCACACCAGTGCGGCATGTGAGTCTTCTATCGCGGCTGGAAATGGATGTTCGGGTGCCAAGCGATAGTCGACGGATACGACAATGCAATTCACGGCACGGGCCAACAGGATGAGCCAGCCGTCCTCCATGTCGAGATCGCCCATGTAGTACCCGCCGCCATGAAGCCAGATGAGCGCGGGCAACTGCGGCAGCGGATTGTCGTTCGGTTGGTAGATCCTGACCTTTACATCAGGTGCGTTCGACGGACCCGGAACCATGACATCGCGATGTATGCCGCCCAGCGGCCTGCTCTTGAGATGCAGGCCCTCCGTAGGAAACTCTCGGACCTTCAGTGCCGCTTCCGGACTCTCAACGAGCCCGGCTGGTAGTGCAAGGAAGGCTGCGCGCAGCTCAGGATCAATCTGGTCGATGATCGACATAGGAAGATAAACCTCTGCTGTGATAGGGCTGACTCATCGATGGAAGTGGCAGGAGGGGCTGGGCTGGTAAGGCTGTCGAAACCAACGCTCCAGGCGGCTTGTCTCCGCCGGCTGCAATGCGCCGAGCAATAGCAGTCCGGATCTGTTGAAGAGGTTGGCACGCAGCAATTCGACATCAACCTTATCTCGGGCCCACTCCTGCATTGCGGTTGCAATCGCAGAATTCATTGCGTCCGCAAGCGCTCGGTAGTCGATACTTTGTCGCAGGTTGTGTCGAACATCCGCAAGGCAGATCTCTACGAATCGAACCCCGGCGCGATGAATGCTTCCATGCCAGATGCGGTCCAGATCGGCATACCCCAACGAAGCCTGCCTCATGTACTCAGGCTGTAGGATTGTTCCCTGCCATATGACCTCGATCAGCTCGAGGATCCGATACGGATGATTGCGCCATCCACCCACCGTCTCTGCAAGCGCTCTGCCGTAATCTGCAATGGCTTCGGTGAGTACTTCTGTCTTGTTCCCGATGAGGTTGTAGACAGTCTGCACCGTGGTGTCACAATCGATCGCCAACGTCCGAAGTGTGAAGCGCTCGTAGCCTTCGGTGGCCATGCGACGGCGCGCGGCGGCCAGCACTGAGGCGCGGCGCTGACGCATACATCCCGGCAGTCTTTCTGCGACATGAGCAGCGGCGCACGACTTGAATCGCTGCGGCGAAAAAACATCCGGTACTGCCGGGGAACTCATTGAGGTGACGTCGGTAATGTTGTGCTCCACGTGCTCGCCCCCTTGCTTCGAGATGATTCAGCCTCGCCATTCGCACGGCGTCCAGGCAACGTTTTGATACTTGCGATCGAACGTCAAAGGATCGCCAATCCTAGCGATGTTTGAGATCTACAGTAGACAGTCCTCGAGGCACTAGCGAGGCAAACGTCTCGCGGCCCATGGTGGACGACCGCCATTGGTCAGTACTGATTGTTCGAACAACCATGCGAGAGTAGGGGGCAGACCTGTGAAGAATTGGCGACTCAGGGGAGATCCAACCACGCCGCTGGTTTTGCTCTCGGCGGCGATGCTCATGACAAGCGAGGTCTACGGACAAGCTTCCGCGCCATCAACGACTCCGCAATCACAGTCCGAGATAGCCGAAATCGTTGTCACCGCGCAGAGGAGAGCAGAGTCGATCCAGGAAGTTCCCATCTCGGTAACGGCGGTAGAGCCGGAGCGCCTTGAAGACTTGAATCTTCGCAGTGTCGATGCGGTTGCGGTCGTCACGCCCGGCTTTGTGTTCAACACCGCATACAACTTCACCCAGGCATTCATACGCGGTATCGGATCCAGCTTCCCGCAGCCGGGGCTGGAAGGTTCGGTTGCTACTTACGTCAATGGTGCTTACCTGCCACGTGGCATCGGAGCGATTTTTGATTTGCTTGACGTGCAGAGCGTCCAGGTGCTGAAGGGCCCTCAGGGGACACTCTGGGGCCGAAATGCCACGGGCGGCGCGATCATCGTCAACACGGCCGAGCCGACCGAGAGGACGGAGGGCTACGCACTGGCGGAGTACGGGCGATTCGATCGCGTGATGGGCGAGGGCGTCTTCAATGCGCCCATCAACGATACGGTGTCCCTCCGATTCGCGGGACGCTACACGCGCGAGGATGGCTATATCGACAATACGACGCTCGACAACGAAGAGCCTTGGTCGAAATCGCACACCGTGCGCGTGAGCGGCGCCTGGAGACCGACGTCTGACTTGTCGGCCGTGTTGACCCTGGAGCACAGCCGCGCGACGTCGGAACCGTTTCCGAAATCAGAGCGGGTCGATGCGCCTCTCTGCCTGGGGTGCACGATCACGGGCGAGAGCGCGGTTTCAGGCTTCTACAAAGCGCACAACGAGCTCACAGGACCGAACACGCTCACGAAGTCTTTCGGCGCGAACCTGCGCATCCGGTACACCACGGGGATGTACAACATCGAGAGCGTCACACGCTACCTGGATCTCACCAACAAGAGCGTGAACGACCTCGATGCCACATCCGCCAACCTATTTACCGTCGGCCCCGTCGAGCTTGGAGGCAGGACTTACAGCCAGGATCTGGTCGTCAGCACCGACAGTGGCACATGGCTCGACGGTGTGGTTGGCATTTCCGCCGTGCAAGACAACGCGTTTCAGGAATCGAACTATAACGGGCTCGCCTTAGCGGCTCTGCCCGGAGATCCACGCTCGGTGAACTGGGTCGATACGACGTCGCTTTCTGGCTTCGCTGAAGTGACCGCCAAGGCGACAGAGGACCTCAAGGTCACTTTGGGCGGACGCTACAGCCACGACAAACGAAAGATGGATGTCCGTGCGAATCAGTCTGCCATCTTGGGATTCGGTGGGATTCCAGGCTTGTTCGCATTCAAGCAGGACTTCTCATTCGACGCCTTCACCCCGCGCGTCGTTGTTGCCTATCAGCTGAACAACACAAACCTCTACGCAAGCTACAACAAGGGCTTCAAGGCGGGTGGCATCAGCGTACCCATCGTCGCCCCTGGCGAGCCGGTCGACCCCGAGAAGATCGATAGCTATGAGATCGGCGCCAAATGGCGCTCGGACGGTGGACGCATGTATGTCAACTCGGCCGTCTTCTATTACAAGCACAAGGATCTGCAGGTGCGCGTGGTGGACTTGAGCTCCGGTGGTGGAGTCTCTCGAAACGCAGCAGCGTCGACTGGACGGGGTGTTGAACTGGAGTTCGGCTACTCGCCGGCGGATGGAGTCCAGCTGTATGGCGGCGGTTCTTATCTGAAAGCCGAATTCGAGAATTTCGAAGGCGCGTCAGTCAATTCCGTTGTCAATGGTGCCTTCATCCCCACGTTCGAAGACTTGTCCGACACGCGCTTGAACAATGCGCCAAAGTGGACCGGCTTCCTGGGTGGCAGTTTCAAACACGCGATCGGCAGCGCTTGGCTGATGGGATTGAATACGGTGGTTCATTACTCATCGAGCTACGACTTCTTCCCGGGAGCGGGCGGCAATCTTCGCCTGGATACTCAAGACAGTTATGCTCTGACGAACATCAGTGGCTATGTGGGACCTCAGGATGAGCGTTACCAGATCGGCTTCTATGTGAACAATGCCACTGACAAACAGTACGTCGTCAATCGCCAGACGTCCGCGCCTTTCGGCGTTGCCGATGAGGTGGCACGCCCACGGACATACGGGGTCAGAGTGAAGTACAACTTCTGAAGACAGACGACCAGCCAAGCAATCGAGGCCGGTGTCTCGGTGAGACACTTACACGGAGGAAACTTTGGGCAGCCAAGGTTCAATCCGGGCTGCTTCACGAGCCGATACAAGACCCAGCAGTACGAGGGCGGCTCCGGCAACCAGCCGCCGGCGGTACTCGCCGACGTCGATCTCGTCTCTCGCCCAAGCCAGGCCGGTGCTGATTTGCTGCTGGACCAGGATGGACGTGACGACATCGAGGTCCACCGATGTTTGTCTGAGGTCCCCTCTGGCCTTCATCAGCGCCAGCCACGACGAGAACATGGGGCGCATCAACTCTTCGAAGAACAGGATCAAACGCTCGCCGCTTGGCGCCCGAGCGGCGGCATGATCGATCTGACGATAGTAGTCGGGATCCGCCTCTAACGAGGTCGTCACTGTATGGCAATAGGCGATGATCTCATTCACTCCCTGCGCTTCGGCGTGACGTGCTGCGAGCGCGCCCATGTCTTCAACGGCTTCTCGCATCGCTCGCAACACAACATCTTCACGAGCACCAATCAGGTTGTAGATGGTCGGTGGCGTGACACCGCTGCGTTGCGCCAGCGTTCGAATGTGGACGCTGCTCAAGCCGCCTTCAGCCAACATCTGCCGTGCTGCAGCAAGTATCAACCGCCGACGCTGCGACTGGGCCGCCGCACGACGACTTTCAATGTGTCCGCGGGGCGGTAAGACGGAGCGGGGATCGAAGGCCGCTTCACTCGCGGCAACGCTGACGAATTTCATGAGAAATCTCCGAATGACTCTCTGGCACGGAGCGCACGGAGCTTGAACCGGGCGGGGGGAGTGTAAAGGGATTCTCGCGTGCGCGTCGACGTCGGCCGCTATAGTCCTTGCACGTAAATATTCGGCGGACGTTGCGACGACTAAAGTGCTTGCGAGAACCTTCGAGTGAGTTCATCGATGAGCGATGCCGTCGCCGTGCACCTCCTGGACGCGTTGGAGCATGCGGTGCGCACCACAGTCCAACCGGAGGTGAAGAGCGCCGAGGCAACAGCAACGGCGGAGATGAGCTGCCGCCTTCTGAGCTGGCTCGCTGCTCTCATTCGTACCCGGTCGCCCGCCAATGAGCCCCATGCAAACCGGCTCCATGAACTTTTGACGGAAGCCGGGCTTGGCGACGGCAGATCCGGCAAGCCGCATTCCATAGGTTCTCCGGCGCAGGTGGATGTGCTGTGCCAACGGCTGCTGCAGGAATCTCCCGCACAGCTCAAGACCGTATTCGAGCGCTTTCTTGAAGCGGAAGAGGCAGCCGTTGCTGCACACGATCCCGGCGCCACGGCCGGCGTGGCCGAGAACTACAAAGGTGGCCGAACTGTACTGAAGAGCGCCGATGCAGGGGAGCCACTTGTTACCGCGGCGACGCTTACGCGCTATCTGAAAACCCGCTTTCCGGAGGTCCGCGACGTTCACGCCACCGATGTCCGCGTGCTGCCGGGAGGATTCGGCAAAGACACGATTCTCTTCACTATCGTCGGCATGGTGCCCTGTGCAGGACCTGTCGTCATTCGCAAGGACCTGCCTGTCGTACCCCTGGGCGTGAGTGCGGTGGACGAGTTTCCTTTGCTCGTCGCGCTTTTTCGCGCGGGAATTCCCGTTCCGGAACCACTCTGGGCAGAGCCGGATGCTGTCCCACTCGGTTCGCCGTTCATCGTCGTGCGCTGGATGCCCGGCACGGTGGATGTGAATAGCTGGGTCGGTGATTCAGCGGCCGTGCGCCGGTTCGCAAATGAACTGGCGCGCGTCATGGCTCAACTGCACCGCATCGGCCCCGAAGATCTCGGCTTTCCGCAGCTTGCCGGACTAACGGCAGCAGAAGGGACGCGCAAAGTCGTCCTCGACATGCTAGCGCTTTGCAATCGAGACGAGTCTTTGTCCAACAGCAGACTCGAGCTGATCTTTGCCTGGCTCCTCGGGCGTATCCCATCGGCCGGCGGCCGGAGCGCGCGGCTGGTGCACGGCGATATCGGCTTCCATAATTTGCTGATCCAGGATGGTCGGGTCACTGCAGTGCTCGATTGGGAATACGCGCACTTCGGTGATCCTGGCGAGGACGTCGCCTACTGCCGCCCGTTCGTGGAAAGCGTGATGCCCTGGCCCGAGTTCCTGCAGATGTATGAGGCCCACGGGGGAGTGCCTTATACGGACGAACAGGATCGGTTCTACTCAGTCTGGCGTAATGCCCGCAATGCCGCGGGCTGCGTTGGCGGCATGAGATCCTTTCTTGCAGCCCCCGTGGGCAGCATCAAATTGGCTACAGCGGGCATCATTTTCGGTCCACGTTTCGAGCTGGAGGCGTTGCGGGCGATTCTGCGCAGCAAGCTATGAAAGCTCCGGTCTCGCTCGCAGGGCATTGATGACATTGCGACAACAGAATTCATAAACGGAGAATGCACGATGTTAACGAACGGCATAGGGGCAGATGCACCCATCTACAGCGTCTCGCACACACAATCGCTTGTGGTCAACACGATCTTCGGGATCACTGCAGCGCTCGCGCTCGTGTTCTGCATCAGAACTGCGATTCGCGAGAGACAGCTTTATCCATTGTTCCTGTTCCTTGGCGGCACCGTCGCCGTCTACTATGAGTTTCTGACGGATATCCTTGGCCGCTGCATGTGGGTGACACAAGGGGAGCCAGGTACCTTCGCCGCGTTCGGCCGTGAATTGCCGCTATTCGCGATCACGAACTACATGACCTACTTCCCGGTTGCCTGTGTGACGATCTACGGTGCTCTGAACCGCGGCATCACGTACCAGCAATGGTGGAAGTGGGTCAGCATCGGGATTCCTCTCGCGTTCGTGTTCGAGTTGTACCCGGTGCATGCTCGCTGGTGGTTCTATTACGGCGACGGGCAGCCGTTGGCCATCCTGGGATTGCCGCTTTACTGGTCTTTCTGTGCGGTCATGGCAGTGATGTGCACGAGCGCCGCCAGCTTCCTCATCGTCAAGCATTTTGTCGGCGAGCGACGCAGTTGGGTGACCATCTTCACGTTGCCGCTGGGTGTAGTGGGCTTTCACATGGCCGTGGTCTTCCCGGTACACACAACAATCAGCAGCACGACCAACCTCGCGGTTACCACCATCGGGGCGCTCGCGACCATTGCACTGGCGCTGTCGATGCTGGCCCTCATGGGCCAGATCGTCGTACGGGTGCAGGCGGCGACGAAATCCTCTTCCAATGAGCTTGCACAGACCCAGACTGGCCGCGGAAGTGCGCAAAGTCAGCCTGCGCTTTCATCTTAAACTGCTGTATTGAGGGCACCCAACAGCAACCGCGAGAGCTATTGAGTGCGGGTTGCGGCGGATCAGGGCGGCCCGGTTCGGATCATCGACCGGGCGCTCGGTCACGGGCATGGGCGGCAGTGCGTGTGGCTCGTCCTATTTCACCAAGTCACCGAAGTCCTGCATCCAGTGGAGTCCTGGTCCAAAGGATGGCAGCAGCCCAGGCTTGGCCTTGGCTACCAAGGGAATGGATTGCAGGCACGGCGCAATCGTGCCGTGATACCCCGGCTCGGTAGTCAGCGCCCCCACTTTGTAAGTGCGATCCTCGTTATTGAGCGATGCGCGCAGGTTCACGACCGTTCGCATCGAGGGCCGGCCCTCGATGCTGACGATCCACTTATCGCCCGGATTGACGCCGTTGGGGAGCATCTCGTCGCTGACGACCCAATTCAACTCCAGCGTGAAGAAAGGATCCGGCCCCTTGCTATCGACATAGCCGCAGAAGCGATGCACGACCCGCCCCACAGTGCCGGCTTTGATATGGATGTTGACGCTCTGAATGTCATTCTTCGCGACGATGTAGTCATGTGTTTCCTCGACGCGGCTGTACTTCACCCCAAAGGTATGCGCCGCCGTGTAGCCGACGGCTTTGAGGAAGTTGGTGGAGATGGCCGCCGCGACTGGAACGCGAGCCGCTTCTTCGACTGACTTCCCGAAGCCACACATCTTGAGGAGCTCGGCAGCTGTGTACGTCGCGTCCCAGTTCTCTTGCAGCTTCACTGAGCGAACGTCCGTGCACATACCCGTGAGAGCGGGAACCACGCGCTCGCTCAGCACATCGGGATCGATACCGGTGGCATGGAACACCGATTTCCCCTGTCGGCACGCGGCATCGAGTTTTTCGAGAAAGGCCTTGTCGCGCACGAGATGCGCATTTTGGTAGGGCAGCGGTGTGACGACATTCCGCCCGGCAGCCAGGACTCGAAGTATCTCGTCGTCGGTATTGAAGTCGCCCATATCGCGGGAGGTCATCAGCACGCAATCGCAGTCGATTTTCAACAACGCCTCGACATCGGTGCTCATCTTGACGCCGATCGGACCAATGCCCAGCAGTTCGCCGGCATCTTTGCCGTTCTTGCTTTCAGCGTAGGCGCGAACGCCGACGAGTTGGAAGGTTTTCGATTGAAGTATTTCCCAGATGGCGACACTGCCGAGACCGCCTGGACCCCAAACGATGACGCGATATGGCTTACGCATTTTCAATTCCTCATCTCAGAAGACGTGTGGCGAAGCAGACCAGCTCGTAACGACACCGAGATGGCGAGCAGGCAAGTCGAGAGAGATGCTTGCTGTAGCTTCAAGTAGAGCAGCGGCCCCTGATCATGTTCTGATCAGACGGGAGTAGTTGACCTTGAGGTCTTCGAGCACCTGGATTGCGGTACCGCGACCGCCACCGGTGACCGCGCCGCCCGGATGCATGAACGGACCGGATAGATAGAGCCCCTGGATACCGGGCACTCGGTACTGCGCTAGTTCCGGTATGGGTCTGCGGCCGAGAAACTGATCGATATACGTGCCCAGACCGAAGATGTCGCCCTTTTGAAATGACGGGCTCCAACGACTCATGTCGTACGGCGTTTCGATGTTGCTCGCGATGATGTTGTCAGCGGACATGTTCTCGACGTAGGGGCGATAGTTGTCGAGAACCTGCTGCTTGACCTGATCCTTCACCTCGTCCCAATACTCGATGCCGTGGCCGGCCAGCTCAAAGGGCGCGAAGTGATAGAGATACAGCGCCGCGCCCTTGCCATTCGGCACTCGCGAGGGATCGTACTTGGAATGACAGTGAATGCTGCCGTTGAACATGGTGGGCACCTGGCCGTAACGCAGTTCGTCGAACTGACGTCGGAAGGCTTGCATGTCACTGGTGGTGGGTTCGACGACTGCGGCCTGGTCGACTTCCGCCCCCGCCTTGTAACGCGGTGCTTCCTTCAGGGCCCAATGGGTATTCACCGCACCGAAGGCGCTCAGCTGCGTTTCACGCGCGCGTTGGGCGAGCACGGGATCGATGCCTTTCACCATGCTGCCCAATAGCCACGGATGCACGTTGGCGACCACGGCCTTGGAGGCTTCCAGCGTTTCGCCGTCCTTCAGCACCACGCCGGTTGCTTTTCCGCCCGATGTCAGCACCTGCGTCACCAACGTGTTCGCACGTACCTCCCCGCCGTGATGGCGAATGCAGGCCATGAGCGCGTCGCTGAACTTCTGTGACCCGCCGATGACAGGGCCGCCTTTGAACTTGTGCTGGATCGCGGCCAGGAACAGCGGCGTGATGCCCGTGCCTTTTTCCTCTGGCCCGAGCATCATTTCCGACACCCACTTGAGGAAATGGATGCGCACACGGTCGTTCTTGTAGACACGGTGGATCACGTCATAAGCGCTTTGCAGCATCGAGCCGATGAGATTTTGTCCCGCGGGGCTTTGGTCCAGCAGTGCGATGAACTGTCCGAAGGGCAGGGGCGGGCGGAACATCCCGGCAAAGAGCAGCTCTCCGATGGCATGCATGTCGCTGACGAGCTTGCGATGTGCCTCGGCGTCCTGCTGCGAGAATTTGGCGATGGATTGGCAGGTGCGCTCGACGTCGAAATAGGTGCAGATGTACGTATGATCTTCGAAGACCGTGGCGTGAGAAATATCCGGTTGCGCGAACTTCAAACCGAATTTGCCGATCAATCCGAGTTCGTCATGCGCGATCAGCGGATTCGCCATGACGAGAATCATTTGCGCTGCATGGGTGTCGTGCACGAAGCCAGGCAGCGTGACTTCGCGGCTAACGACACCGCCACCGACGACATCATTCTTGTCCAGTACGACGAGCTTCAAACCAGCCGCCGCCAGATACGCAGCCGCAGTCAGGGAGTTCTGTCCGCCGCCGACAACGATGACGTCGTATTTAGCCACTGTTTGACTCCTCAGTATTCCCGTTTCGAGTTGCGCTGCGGGTTTCGCATTTAACCCAAGCCCACATCGGGCTGAGCATCGCCACGCGTAAGAGCGCACGATTCGCGCTGTCGTTCAGCAGATTCCGAATGTAATGCCATAGCTAGCAAGCTGTCCATTTACTTGGAATTGCAGCGTGAGTACTCTGAGCGCGGCAGTCGCATCGTGGAATCGAAGTGGACATCCTTACCGAAGCGCACATGATTCGTCAGCACGCGAGAGCGCTCGGCGATCATCCGGCCCTGATCTCGGAGGCTGAGACTCTAAGTTATGCGGAGCTGGACGAGCGGGCGAACCAAGTCGCCAACGGGCTGATCGCGCTCGGGCTCGAGCCAGGCGGGCGAATCGCAATCCTCGCCAAGAACTGCGTGGCGTTTTTCGAGCTGCTCTATGGAATCAGTCGGGCGGGAATGACGGTGCTGCCGCTCAATTGGCGTCTCGCAGCACCGGAGCTCGCCGCAATCCTTGACGATGCGGAAGTCGAGTGTCTGTTCTTCGACGATGCCTTCACGGAATCCGTGCGCCGCATTCAGGCGCTGCGAGCCGGACTTGGACACGTGATCCGGATTGGCGGTGAATGTCGGGATGGCGCTGACTACGCAGCATGGAGGCGTTCGCAGAAGCGGACGGATCCGTGCTGCCCGGTTGCGCCGGAAGACGTGATGATCCAGTTCTACACGAGCGGCACCACCGGAGCGCCCAAAGGTGTGCAGATTTCACACCGGGCTTCGCGTGCGATGCGGCTCATGGAAGTCGCTTTTCAGGGAAGCTGGGCAGACTGGAGCGCGAACGACGTTGCAATCGTCGCTCTTCCGAATTTCCATCTCAGCGGTACCAGTTGGGCAGTGCAATGGCTTGCACGCGGTGCGACGTGTGTCCTCCAGACTCAAGTCGATCCCGAGGCGTTCCTCAAGGCCATTGAAACTCACTCGGTCACGCAGCTCTTCGCCGTCCCGACAGTGATCCAGATGATGCTGGACAGCCCGACGATTGCGACACTCGACACCTCATCGCTGCGCAACATCTTTTATGGCGGCATGTCCATGCCGCTGCCGTTGCTGAGGCGAGCGTTGTCCGTCTTCAAGTGCGATTTCATTCAGATCTATGGCATGACGGAGAATAACGGGACGATCTGCTACTTGACCCCTCAGGACCACCTCAGCGGGGACGAACAGCTCCTGCGTGCGTGTGGCAGACCGGTAGCGGGGATCGACATGCGCATCTGCGACGCGGATGGCCGCGACGTGGCGTTCGGAACCGTCGGAGAAATCTGCATTCGCTCGCCGTCACTCATGAACGGCTATTGGAAGCGGCCGGAGCTGGATGATGAAGTCAGGTTCGGTGAGTACTATCGAACGGGCGATGCGGGTTATCGAGACGATCGCGGCTATCTTTATCTGGTCGATCGTTTGAAGGACATGATCGTCTCCGGAGGAGAGAACATTTACCCGGCGGAGGTCGAGCGCGTGTTGTTGCAGCATCCGGCGGTGGCCGAGATCGCGATCGTGGGCGTACCGGACGCTCGCTGGGGCGAGGTCCTGAAAGCTGTCATCGTGCGACGCGATAGCACAGTCACCGCGGATGCGTTGATGGCATTCGCGCGCGAGAGAATCGCGGGGTACAAATTGCCGAAGTCGGTTGACTTCGTCCAATCGCTGCCGCGTAACGCGAATGGGAAAATTTTGAAACGCGAGCTGAGGGATCGTTACCGCACGGTCGTGGGTGAGCGATCGTGAGGTCCTCGACCGCCTTCGGCTTGCAGTGAGATGCCTTTCGACGGTAGCAGCGGCGTTGATTCCGAAGATGCCCTATGAATAAAGCCGACGTTCAAGAATATTTGCGCGCCAGGCTCGCAGAGCCGCTCGTCGTCGAGAGTGTGAAGCGCAGTTTTCCCGGTGCTTCACGGGAAACGTGGTTGGTTCGTTGTGAACCTCGCGCGGGTGCTGCGAGCGGTTACGTGGTGCGTGTAGAGCCGCCCGAAGGCGCCGGTTGTCCTGGCGAGCTCAAGAATGAGTTCGAGGTATACCGTCGGCTGTACAGCTCCGAGGTCCCCGTCGCTGAACCGCTCTGGTACGCGGAGGGTATCGAGTTCGCTGCAGGGCGTCCGCACATGGTGCGAAGGATGGTGGAGGGCAGCAGTACGGTGGCTGGTCTGTTCAATGAGGACGCGGACGCACCCGCGCGTCGTCAACGGGTTGCCTTCGAATGCGTCGAAAAGCTCGCGCTAGTGCACCGGCTCGACTGGAAGGCGTATGGCTTCCAGGAGCTCTTGCCTTCCCCTCCCAGCGCTGCGGATAGTTTCAAGACGGAGTTGTCGATTTGGTCCAGGTACTGGGCAGAGCGCAAGCCGTTCAACTCGCCCGTGCTCGAAGAGACGATTGCGTGGCTCGGCGAGTGCGTGCCTGCCGACACGCCCCGGATCTCTCTCGTGAAGGGCAACAATGGCTTGGGCGAAGAAATCTGGCAGGGCGAGAAGATCGTGGCCATGAGCGATTGGGAGCTTGCATGCCTCGGGGATGGCATTTCCGATTTGTTCTGGTCGCAAGGCACGGTGCGGTTGGTCGGATTCGAGGAGGTGTTGCGCCACTATGAGGAAGCCATGGGTCAAAAAGTCTCGATGGAGCGGTTGGCGTTCGCAAACCTGTTCGCGTTGGTCAAGCAGATCATCTCCAGCCGAGCGTTCTGGTACCTGCCCTGTCATCAGCGTCGTACCAACAAACCGTATGCGTTCGCAGCGCTGTGTTGGGGGCTGGAGACGGAGCACAGACTTGCACGCTGCTTGGGTCGCCCTATGGACGAAGCGTGGGAGATCATCAACGGAGGAGAAAAGGACATGTACGGGCATCTTGCGCGGAGCAATCAATGATTGCGCCACTGAGCGAGATCATCGCGGCGATTCGCGTGAGTCTTTCGGAGCGAGTATTGCCGCAGCTGCAGCAGGCAAGTTGGATTGCTGCCGATGTGCGATCCAGTCTCGCCCTGTTGACCTACGTTGAAGATGCGCTGTCGGTGGGTGCTGACGCGCTGGGTCGCGCCAACGTGGCGATGATAGAGCTGCTGGAAGGGCTGATGGAGCTGGACGAGGTCTCATTCATCACGCCCGAGCTTCGCAGTCGCATCCCGCCGACGATCGAGGCGACTCGGAACGTGCCGCCTTCTGACCTTGCGGCCTTGGATGTGGCGTGCAATGCGCTCAAGGCGCTCATCAGCGAACTGATATCAGCGTCGTCCGCGCGCCGAACGGATCAGAACGACGTCGCGGCCATCCAACGACTGAGATCATGCTTGCTGGTCATCGCGGCTGAAGAGCTCAGGATCTCACGTCGGGCAGGTGAGATGCCTGCCTTTTGAGCTGCGCTTTCAGCCGCGCTGACGCGCGTATTACTCGACCCTGATTACAACCTTACCTATGTGCGCGCGCGCCGCCAGATGACGCAGTGCCTCGCGCGCGTGTTCGAAAGCGAATACCCGGTCGACGACCGGACGAATCCGATGTGTCTCGATCACGCGGTTCATGGCTTCATAGTCGTTGCGGCTGCCGACGGCAGGCCCTTCGATACGAATTGCTCGACCGATGAGTGCAAGCGGATCGAGTTGTGCACCGACTCCGCCGGAAAATCCCACCAAGCTGATCTGTCCACCGATGCGCAAGCTCGCCAGGGACAGGGCCAGAGTATTCGGGCCACCTGTCTCGACGATCCGATCGACTCCGCGCCCCGCCGTGAGGTCGCGCACGACACGATCCCAGTTTGCAGTCTCGACATAGTTCACGACGTTATCCGCTCCCAGTGAACGCAACTTGTCGGCTTTCTGCGCGGTGGACGTCAACGCAATCACGCGAGCTCCCATCGCCTTGGCCAATTGCAAGGCAAACAAGGCCACTCCGCCAGTGCCCTGCACGAGCACGGTGTCACCCGCGCCCACAGGGAAGGGGTTGTTGAGCGATGTCCATGCAGTAACACCTGCACAGTTGAGTGTTGCGGCCTCTTCGAAAGTCAGATGTGACGGTACCCGAACCGCAGCCTCTTCGGGCACGACAATGTACTGCTGCAAAACACCTTCCAAGGACGCGCCCAGATCGGTGCCGAAATACTCCGGCATTGCCGGACCGCCGATCCATCCAAGTTGCATGGTGGGGGAAACGCGCTCTCCGGGTTTGAAACGTCGAACCTTGTCTCCGATTGTCTCCACCTCGCCCGCTGCATCGGACAAAGGCGTCAGGCCGGCACGGATGGGAAAACCATACTGATCGTGTACGACCATCAGGTCTCGATTGTTGATCGATGTGGCTCTCACGCGAACGAGAATCTCTCCGGGACCGGGTACGGGCTTCTCTACGTCATGTAGACGAAGACCATCGATCGTGCCGGGCTCATCGAGTCGGTAGGACTTCATCTCAACCTCCATTGCAACGTTCGGCTACAGCATAGTGCAGGCGAGGGAGTTACGGTGTGGCGACTGGAAGTGCGGGCCTGGTGGCCCGAGCGCATCGCCTTTCATGGACGCATCGGCGCGCTTCGAAGCAAGCAACAGAAAACGGGAAGCTTGCTCACTATGTCCACGTTTGGTAAAAGGGTCTCGAGCATCGATAGGTGGGGATTTCCGCGGCTGAGGCTGACATGCGAGGGCATGTCGGACCGATCGCGGCGCGCTCGACTGAGCGTAACAATCGATACGAGGACATCATGATGGCTGCTGCGATGGCGCTCGCAGCGATGGAAGAATGGTATCAAGCTGGCGCAACCGCTCATGCCCGACCTGTGAACGCGCAGAACATCTGCATCGATACCAAGCGCATTCTCCATGAAGTGAAGAATGCGATCGCCATTTTCAGAGAACGCGCATGAGCGTCATCGTCATTGGAGCGGGACTGTCCGGTCTTGCAGCGGCCTACAGGCTCCAGAATGCCGGTCATGAGTCGCAGTGATCGAACCCGCAGATCGACCGGGTGGGCGGCGCAAGGCCGTGCACCGAGACGGTTTCATCATCGACACGTGTCCGGAATTGGTGGCGACCATCCATCGCACACTGCAGTGGAATAGATACGAAGAACGACAGCCGTCTTATCACGAACAAGCTCGTTGGAGGGGATCATGAAACTAAAGCCGTCTTGCAAGCGCTCGCTGCGTGTGCCTTCAGCCATGTGTGCCATCATGCTCGGGCCTACGCTGGCGCTCGCCCAAGGGCGCCCGGAGATCGATGAGATCATCGTTACAGCGCAAAAGCGCGAGCAGAATCTGAACGATGTCGGCATCACCATCACAGCAGCTACGGCGGAGACCCTGCAAGCGAAGGGTGTGACGAACATCGATCAACTGGCTCAGGTCGCGCCCGGGTTTTCGGTCGGACAGAACTACACCGGGCAGCAGATCTTTTCGTTACGAGGCATCAACTTCAACACGGCCCAGATCTCCGCTTCACCCACTGTCAGCACGTATGTGGACGAGGCGATTCTCCCGTATTCGATCATGACCGGTGCTTTGTTGCTCGATGTCGAGCGTGTCGAAGTGCTGAAAGGGCCGCAAGGCACGTTGTTCGGACAAAACGCAACCGGTGGCTCCATCAATGTCATCGCCGCCAAGCCCACCGAAGCGTTCGCTGGGGGCGTCAGGACAGAGCTGAACGAATTTGGGCAAGTATTCGGCGAAAGTTTCGTCAGCGGGTCCCTCACGGATACTTTGCGCGCGCGGGTGGCAGCGTCGACGACCCAAGGCGGCGAGTGGCAGCGCGGCTACTTTCTTTCGGACGGCGACAAGGGAAATGAGGATAAGACGGCGGTCCGATTGCTGCTCGATTGGACGCCCACGGAGAAGCTCACCGTTGGGGTCAACCTCAATGCCTATTGGGACAAGGGGGACATGCAGTTCTATCAAATCGGCACGATCGCACCGCTGATTCCTGCTGCAGCCTTCCCGGGCACCGCTACGTATGAGTTGCCGAACGATGCTCGAGATGCGGAATACACCCCTGGTCGGAACTGGGGCAAGGATGACCGCATGTATCAAGGTGTCTTGCGGCTTGACTATGAAATTTCTGACAGGCTGAGCGTCACTTCTCTGACCAACTACAGCGATTTTGACGAACAGCGTTTCGTCGACGGCGACGGCCTGGCGTACGACGTGCTGTGGTACAACCCGAATGGTTGGATCAAGAGTTTCAGCCAGGAACTGCGCTTGAATGGTAACGGGTACGACGGAAAATTGAATTACATCGTTGGCGGCAATTATCAGAAGGATAAGATCCTCGACGCGAACGATCTTTACTTGCCCGGTTATTCAGGCACGCCCTACGGCACGGATTTCAAGACGCCGAGTCGATTGACGAATGAATACGCCGGCATCTTCGCCAACGTCGACTTCGAGGTCGTGGATGGCGTGACTCTCACGGTCGGCGCGCGCTACACCGATGCGAAGGAAACGGCGAAGGGTTGCTCGACGGGGAATTTTCTTGGCACCGCCGTCGGTAACGCCGTCACCGGCGCCCTGCGCGGCATCAATGGACTGCCGCCAATTCCAGCCATCAACGAAGGCGAATGCCTGACCTTCATCGATGTCTCTCCTGCTCCGGGCGTTGCTCCGACATTTCTGCCTGGCTCCGTCGACCTGGAGCAAAACGAAGACAATGTGTCCTGGCGCACGGGTCTGAACTACAAACCCAACGACAACACATTGTTCTACGGCCTGATCAGCCGCGGTTACAAGAGCGGCGTGTTCCCCGTGTCTCCAGCCGATCTCGTGGCATCGAGCAAATTGCCGGTCGAACAGGAGGAGCTCACGGCATACGAATTGGGCACGAAGCTCGAGTTGGTCGGGCGAACGCTGTTCGTCAATCTGGCTGCGTTCTATTACGACTACAAGGACAAGCAGTTCCTGACGTATGAACCGTATCCAGTGACTGGGTACAACCAGGTTCTGGCCAATATTCCGAAATCGAAGGCCAAAGGTTTCGAGACTGAGGTTACCGCGTATCCGTTGAGCGGTCTGTCGCTGCACGCCGGCCTCACCTACGTGAAAACAGAGGTGGGTAACTTCGACACCTACAACGCGCAGGTTCAGCCTATCAATGTCAAGGGAAACAGGTTCAGTTACGCCCCTGAGTGGTCGGGAACCGCCGATGCCGATTATCGCTTTCCGATCGCCGATGCACTTCGACTGTACGTCGGCGCCAGCATGATCTTCAGCAGCAAGGCGTTCAGCGATCTGGGTGAAGACCCGATCACGGAGATCCCTTCGTATGAGACGTACGACGCGCGCCTCGGTGTGGAGTCCGATCGGGGTTGGACTGCCGGTCTGTTCGTCCGCAATTTGACGGATGAAGACTATTGGACCTCAGCGTTTCGCACGGCCGATATCTTCGCAAGAATCGCGGGACGGCCGCGGACATTTGGGGCCACCGCCAGCTATCGCTTCTGATTGCAGGGGAGTCATCGCTATTGACAGTGGCTCGCCGTGGGAACGGCGAGCCACTGCGACCTACACCCGACGCTGCTTGACTACCCACGATCGATTAGTAAGCTTACTGCCTTTACGTGCTGGAGGGCGAGGGACGCAAGTCAATCTTCTTCCTCGAGCTCAACTTCTTCCTCGTCGCCTACGAGCATTTCGCGCAAGACATCTTTCATCAGTGCGAGATTGCGCTCGGTGGATTCAATCTGCGTCTGGGACATGCCAGCGCAGATCTGCCTATTCAACTGTTCAGTGATGGCTTTCATGCGCGATATCAACGCATACCCGGCTTCCGTGATGAAAACGTGCTTGGCGCGGCGATCCGTTTTGTCCACTCGACGGTAGACGTAACCAGCCGACTCGAGGCGATCTATGAGACCGCCCAGCGTCACCTTGTTGATGTCCAGGAGCTTCGCCAGATCTGCAGTAACGATGGCCTCCGTACCGCGCCTGGAGAGGTTTGCGAGCACCCACCACTGTGACCGCGTAATGCCCTCCGGTTTCATGTATTTGTCGAATACGCGTCTGCGCATCCGGGAAACATCATGGATCAGATACCCCAGCCGAAAGACATTCGGTGCCACGGGGCGTTTTTCTGTGACTTCTTTGGACTTGGACTTGCGGCGAGCTACAGCCTGGGTCGAAGCGACGACGGTGGTGCGACGAGGATTACTGGCCATGATGAGTAGGGCGGGTCTCACGCGTATCCGATGGGTAATGGATTCAATCTCATCCGTCTCACTCGTTCAAGTTCCTGGCCGGAGCGTACGTTCGCGGATGGCCCCTCCAGGGATTCACATCTCTGTATCGAACGCTGCAACTGAGAGCGCCTGAAGCCATGCGAGCTGACTACACTACCATCAAGGTCAAGTCGGACGGTCTGATTGCCGAGATTCAGGTCGCCCAGCCAGCCACGTTGAATGCCGTCTCGATTGAGATGCATGACGAGTTGACGGAGGTTTTCAGGCAGCTGAGTTCCGTCCGTGACGTGCGAGCAGTGTTGTTCAGCGCACAAGGCAGAGTCTTCTGCGCGGGTGGCGATTTCAATCTGATTTTGGAGGACAGAGCCCACCCAGAACGAAGAGCCAGCATGGAGGCGAGCGCCCGCGCGCTGTTCAACGCGATCACACAGGTGCCGGTGCCGGTCGTCGCCAGCGTGCATGGTGACACGATCGGTCTGGGAGCTACGCTCGTCTTGGCATGCGATGCCGTGGTCGCCTGCCGCAGCGCCCGCATCAGTGACCCGCATGTCGTGATTGGCTTGGCGGCTGGTGATGGCGGGTGCGTTCTATGGCCGCAGTTGATGGGCCTGCTGCGCGCAAAAAGGTATTTGCTCTCCGGAGACCGGTTGAACGCGAGCGATGCGCACGCGATGGGGTTGATCACTGATCTCGTCGACACGCCGGAGGAGGTTTACCCGGCTGCAGCG
>DATELY010000054.1:0-2016 GCA_035276085.1 Steroidobacteraceae bacterium
GAGTATCCGCTGGCGGTGCAGCGGCTCAATGTCGCCCTGCAGCAGGCGCGGCGGCGCGGATTTCTCGGCAACGGCATCTGCGACACGACGTTCAGTTTCGACATCGACATTCGTCTTGGCGCGGGAGCATTCGTCTGCGGCGAGGAGACGGCGCTGATCGCCTCGATTGAAGGCAAGCGTGGCACGCCGCGTCCGCGTCCGCCTTATCCGGCGGTATCCGGATTGTGGGGCGCGCCCACGCTCATCAACAACGTCGAGACCTTCGCGAATGTCCCCCCGATCATCCGCCACGGCGGCGAATGGTTCTCGTCGATGGGCACGGCGCGCAGCAAAGGAACGAAAGTCTTCGCGCTCACCGGCAAGATCCGGCGCACCGGCCTGGTCGAAGTGCCGATGGGCATGACGCTGCGCCAAATCATCTTCGGCATTGGCGGAGGCGTTCCCGAAGGCAGAAAGTTCAAGGCAGTACAGACTGGCGGACCCTCCGGCGGATGTTTGCCGGAGGAGCACCTCGACTTGTCCATCAGCTACGACGCTCTCATCAGCGCCGGATCGATGATGGGTTCGGGCGGCATGATCGTCATGGACGATACCTCGTGCATGGTGTCGGTCGCCCGCTTCTTTATGGAATTCTGCATGACCGAGTCCTGCGGCAAATGCGTTCCGTGCCGCGCGGGTACCGTCCAGATGTACGAACTGCTGACGAAGATCTGCAAAGGCGAGGCGACCCATCGCGACCTCGACCGCCTGGTTGAGCTCTGCGAAGTTGTGGGCGCGACCAGTCTATGCGGGCTGGGTCAGACTGCGCCTAATCCCGTCCTCAGCACGCTGCGCTACTTCAAACACGAATACCTGGCGCACATCGACGAGAAGCGCTGTCCGGCGGGCGTCTGCGAATGCAGTGCCGTGGAGCCGGCCGGCGAGCCCGCTCGTAAAGGGAGTGAGGAGGTGCACGCATGAGCCCCGAACCGAACATTCGCACCCTCATCATCGATGGCGTGGACATCAGCGCGAGCGCCGATCAGACGATCCTCGAAGCCGCGCGCGACCACAAGATCCAGATCCCCACGCTGTGCCAGATCGATGGCCTCTCCAGCGTCGGCTCCTGCCGTCTGTGCCTCGTCGAAGTGAAAGGCGCGCGGCGCCTGCTGCCCGCCTGCGTCACGCGGGTCGAGGAGGGCATGGAAGTCACAACACACTCCCCAAAAATCGACCGCTACCGCGCTATGGTGCTCGAGCTGCTCTTCGCCGAACGCAACCATGTCTGCTCAGTCTGCGTTGCCAACGGCGACTGCGAACTGCAGGATCTCGCCCTCTCGCTCGGTGTCACGCACATCGAGCTGCCCTATCAATACCCGCAACTCCCGGTTGATGCCTCGCACCCACGCTTCACCGTCGATCACAATCGCTGCGTGCTCTGCACCCGTTGCGTCCGGGTCTGCTCGGAGATTGAAGGAGCGAACACCTGGGGTGTGATGGGCCGCGGAGGCCAGTCGCTGGTCATCACCGACCTGAAAGAGCCGTGGGGACAAAGCGAAACCTGCACCAGTTGCGGCAAGTGCGTCCAGGTCTGCCCCACCGGCGCGCTCTTCCAGAAGATTCGCGCCGGCAGCAAGGTACGCAAGCATCCGGAGTTCCTGCCCTATCTGCGCATGATGCGCGAAGGAGAACAGCCATGACGGACGTGAAGACGCTGGCGACGGTGTGGCTCGACGGCTGCTCCGGCTGCCATATGTCTCTCCTCGATATGGACGAGCGCCTCATCGAGCTGAGCAGCCTGTTCCGGCTTGTTTACAGTCCGCTGGTCGATCGCAAGATATTTCCCGACCACGTTGATGTCACGCTGGTTGAGGGCGCGGTGGCCAGCGAGGAGGACCTGAAAAAGATCCGCAAAATTCGCGAGCACACGCGCATCCTCGTTTCGCTCGGCGATTGTGCGCTGACCGGCAATGTCTCCGCGATGCGCAATGCCTGCGGGCCGAAGCCGGTCCTCATCCGCGTCTACGACGAGAACGC
>DATELY010000055.1:0-2665 GCA_035276085.1 Steroidobacteraceae bacterium
GTGTCACGGATCGGCGTAATCGAGCCGGGGATGATCGGCGTAATGAGGCCACCTGGAATGGCCCCGAAACGCGATTTCGAAGGGACTCAAGAATGCGTTTTTTTGCCTGATTTTGCAACCGCGTTTTCGCTGTTTTCGGGCATCGGTTTCGGCTTGCGGAAGCTTTCACCTTCTATGACGACACGGTAGGCGCCATGCCGTAGCCGATCGAGCGTGGCAGCACCGAGGATGCGGTTGTCGGGGAACGCGTCGCCCCATTCGCTGAAGTCGAGATTCGACGTCAGAATCGTCGCCGCGCGCTCATATCTGGCGGCAATCAGATCGTGGAAGTCTTCGTCGTGGGGTGCACGCAGGGGTTTCAGCGCGAAGTCATCGACGATCAGCACCGGAACGCGCACGAACTGCTGCAACTTGCGTTCATAGAGCTCAGTCGCCCGTGCTGCATGCAGTTTCTTGAGCAGTTCGGTTTGCGTGATGAACAGGACGTCGCGGCCCTGGCGTGCGGCGCAGTGGCCCAGGGCCTGCGCGAGATGCGACTTGCCGACGCCGGTTTGGCCGACCATCAGCACGCAGACCTTCTCGTCGATATAGCGGCCGGCGGCGAGATCATGGATGTGAGCGCGGTTGAGTTTGGGCACGCGGTCGAAGTCGAAGGTCTCGAGCGTCTTGCCCAGGGAGAAGCCAGCGCGGGCGAGCCGCACGCCGAGCTTCTTCTGCTCTCGCCGTGCAACCTCGTCGTGCAGAAGCGTGGCGAGGAACTCCGTGTAGGCAAGGTGCCCGTCGATGGCTTGACGGTTGCGTTGCTCGAGCGAGTCGAGGATGCCCGAGAGGCGCAACTGCTTGAGGATCGTGTTCAGTTCTGGACTGGGATGCATGGGCGTTCAATGGATCAGAAGGGAATGGAGGTCACGGCCGAAGCGGCCGCCGTTCAGATAGGTGTCGGCAGGCGCCGGAGCTGGTGCTGCGGTGGGCTGGCTGTCCAGCCCCTTGTCGAGGATCGTCTTGACGGTGCGGTACTTGGGGCTGGCGAACACGAGCGCACGCTCGCACGCAGCCTCCAGCCGTTGATCGCCGACCTTCTCGCGAAGCCTCACAACGCCCTGCGCGCCGCGCAGATTGACGAGCACCTTGTCGTTGAACATCGCGAGAACGAGCGCGTGGCAGGCTGGCCCGATATCCTTTGCCCGCGCCAGGCACCACTGTGGATCGTGCTCAAGCCACGCTTGCGCTTCAGGCGGCTGGTGGTCACGCACCGTGTGGCGATCGCCGGACTTGCGCAGGCGCGGATGGGTCGCGACGAGCTCATGGCGGTGGAACACCTGCACGACCGTGTCGGTCGCCTTCAGCCACAGCTGCTTGCCGACGAGAGTGAATGGCACTGAGTACAGTGCCTTCTTGTAGACGACGTGCCCGTCGGTATGCACCTTGACCTCGCACCATACGGCCAGCACTGGCGGCACATCGGGTAGTCTGGCGAGCAGCGGCTTCTCGATGGCGAAACGTGCAAGCGGCTGCTCGCGCGTCGTGCCGTGCTCGCGCGTGCCGGCCTGCTGCATCACCCAGTCGCGCAATTGACGGTTGGCGTCGGCGAGATCGCGGAATTCGCGCAGCGGCAGGAAGGATCGCTTGATGTATTTGACGCCGGCCTCGACGACGCCCTTCTTTGCAGGATCGTGTGGAGGGCATGCGTCGATCCGGAAACCGTACCCCTCGGCCAGCGCGGCGTACGAGCGCTGTACCTCGGGATCGTACATACACGCCTTTGTGATCGCGCATTTGGCGTTGTCTATGATGACGCGCTCCACGCGGCCGCCGAACCATTCGAAGGCGCGCCGGTGGCACGCGAGCCACGTCTCGACCGTTTGATCCAGCACGATCTCTGCATACTGGTGGCGCGACCAGCACAGCGTCATCACGAAGAACCATGTCTTGAGCTGAACCCCGGACTCATGCATGAGCACCGGACCGGCGCCGAAGTCGACCTGTGCAGCGTCGGCGGGTGCGAACTCCAGGATCGTCGTCGCTCTCGCGCCGCGCTCGGCCTTCAGGTGCAGCAGGAAGCGCCGCACTGCCGAATAGCTGCCCGTATAGCCGTGATTGCGCTGAAGCGCATTGAAGATCGTCGTGCCCTGCACATCGGCGTTAAACCAGCCGCGCACCAGATCGCGAAACGGTTCAATCGTGGAGACGCAGCTACGCGGCAGCTTCGGATTGCGTCCGAATATCGCCGCCAGTTCAGCGTCGTCCGGCAAGGGCCGACCGGGATCGAGCCAGCCCCGAGCGAGCGCGACCTGCCTGACGGTCTTCAGCTTCCCACGCCCCATCAGGCGTGCGCTGGCAATGTCGCGGTCGGAATCGCCCTGACGCATGCGCGCCAGAACCTGTCGATACTCAAACACTTCGAACCTCCTTCGACTCATCGGCCCTCCGGGCAAAAAGCCTGAAGGTACCGGGTTGCGGAAATTCGAAATGCGTTTCGGGCTGCCGCCCGACAGAACATTGAGCCCGCTACGTGGCTCGAATACGCCGATCCTGCGGTGGCTCCAATACGCCGATCATCGAGTGGCCCGATTGCGCCGAACATGCACTGGCTCGATTGCGGCGATCATCCGGTGGCTCGATTACGCCGATCCCGGAATGGCTCGAATATGCCGGTCAGTGACAG
>DATELY010000056.1:0-43854 GCA_035276085.1 Steroidobacteraceae bacterium
CATGGCCCAATTCCGCTTACCCCCCAATTCGCGCATCCGTCCCGGCAAGGTCTACAAGGCAGCCGGCGGTGCGACGAAGGTGCGCACGTTCAAGATCTATCGCTTCGATCCCGACTCGGGTGAAAACCCGCGTGTGGACAGCTATGAAGTCGACATGGGCACGTGCGGGCCGATGGTTCTCGACGCGCTCATCAAGATCAAGAACGAGATCGACGCGACGTTGACGTTCCGCCGCTCGTGTCGCGAAGGCATTTGCGGTTCGTGCGCGATGAACATCGATGGCGTGAACACGCTGGCGTGCACGCGCGCGACGGATGACATCCGTGGCGACGTGAAGATCTATCCACTGCCGCACATGCCGGTGGTGAAGGACCTCGTGCCGGATCTCACCAACTTCTACGCGCAGTACGCGTCGGTGAAGCCCTGGCTGCAAACGCGCACGCCGGCGCCGCCGGATAGCGAGCGTTTGCAATCCAAGTCCGATCAGGAAAAGCTCGATCGCCCGTCGGCCTGCATTCTCTGCGCCTGCTGCTCGACGTCCTGCCCCAGCTACTGGTGGAACAGCGACCGTTATCTCGGGCCCGCGGCTCTGTTGGCGGCATACCGTTGGATCGTCGACTCGCGGGATGAGGCCACGGGCGAGCGGTTGGATGCATTGGAAGATCCATTCCGTCTCTATCGCTGCCACACGATCATGAACTGCTCGCAGGCGTGCCCGAAGGATCTCAATCCGGCCAAGGCCATCGCGGAGATCAAGAAGATGATGGTCGAGCGGCAGCATTGAGCGGGCATGGGACTCGAGACCTGGGACCTGGGACGAATCAGCGTGCGGCAGTTGACCCGGCTTTCTACCCCGAGCCCCAGGTCCCATGCCCCACGCCTGCGGAGCTCACACCCGTGAGTTCCGCCCGGCTGCGCTGGCAATGTCGGCGCGGTATGCGCGAGCTGGATCTGCTCTTGCTACGCTATCTGGAGAGTGAATACCCGACAGCCACCCGCGGCGAGCAACAAGGGTTCGAACGCCTGCTGGAACTGACGGATCCCGAGCTTCTCGGCTACCTTCTGCACGGCGAGCGGTCCGCCGACCAGGAACTGGTGCATGTCATCGAGCGTGTCCGCAACGTTCTCTCTTGAGCTGCATGCGCGGCGTTGGCAGACGGCCTTGGCCGGCGCCGCTGTTGGCGTTTGCGCAATGGTGCCGTGGTGTTTGCATGACGTCCCTTTGTGGTTGCAGTCGGCGGGTAGCGCGTGTGGAGCGATCGCCAGCACCATCGGCTGCGCATGCGCCGGTTGGTTGAGCAAGGGCACGAGGGTCCTGCGGCTGGCTCGCGTCACGATGGAGGATTGGCATCTCGAGGACAGCGCCGGCGGCTCGATGCACACCCGGTTGCATCCCCAGACGCGCTTCTTTCGTCGCTTCGTTTGGCTGCAGTTCGAATCGCGTCATCGCCTGTTGCTAGGTC
Source organism: Steroidobacteraceae bacterium (assembly GCA_035276085.1). GTDB lineage: Bacteria > Pseudomonadota > Gammaproteobacteria > Steroidobacterales > Steroidobacteraceae > DATELY01. Next base: position 1,464 of record DATELY010000056.1, read on the forward strand.
CGGGCGATGTTGCTCCGCACGAGTTTCGTCGCCTGCAGGTGCTGTTGAGGCAGCATCGGCAGCTGGTTCAGCGCGAGCCCGTAGCATGAATTGCGCGTGTGATTCGGCTCACGATTCGCACGGACTGCGATCATTTGCGGCGAACTTTCCGCGGGTGGCCGAGTCTACCGCTGCGATGCTGGCCGCTCGCGATGTACCCACATCGGGCACGAACCGAGTGGCGGCGTCATGAGTCAGGACGACACCGACCAGCAACTCGTCAAGCGGGTGCAGCAGGGCGATCAGACGGCCTTCAACGTTCTGGTCCTGCGCTACCAGCATCGAGTGCTGAAGTTGGTGAGCCGCTTCGCCACCGACAGCGCGGAAGCTGAGGACATCGCGCAGGAAGCCTTCATCAAGGCCTATCGCGCGCTACCTTCGTTCCGGGGCGATAGCGCGTTCTACACGTGGCTGTATCGGATTGCGATCAACACGGCCAAGAACGCGGTGGTTTCCAATCGCCGGCGCCCGGTGGACTTCGATCTCGATTTGCAGGACCCGGAGCAGTTCGAGCGGCAGTCCCGGCTCAAAGAGATCGACACGCCCGAGGGCCTGTTGCTCAGCGAAGAGATTCGCGGCACGGTATCGAAGGCCATCGAGCAGTTGCCCGAGGATTTACGCACAGCGATCGTTTTGCGTGAGATTGAGGGTTTGTCGTATGAAGAAATCGCGGAAGTAATGGAGTGTCCTGTGGGTACGGTACGCTCCCGCATCTTCCGCGCACGCGAGGCGATCGATCGCAAACTTGGCCCTCTGCTCGATTGAACCCATAGCCCGCATCACACTCCGTGACCCTTATGACAGACCCCGTGAACGAACAGCTCTCTGCCTGCCTGGACGGCGAGCTACCCCCGGCGGAAATGGATCTGCTGCTGAAACGGATGGCACGGGACGAGGCATTGGGACGTACGGTCTCGCGTTACTCGCTGATCGGCGCCGCTCTGCGCGAGCAGCAGGGCCCCTTGGCCAGTGTCGCTTTCGCCGCTCGTGTCGCGCACACCGTGGCTGCGGAGGAGCGACCCGCCGTCAAGACAGTCGCGCCCGCGGCCAACGTCGATAGACGCCGCTGGTTGCGACCGGCGCTGACTGGCGCGATGGCGGCAGGCATTGCGATGTTCGCCGTGTTGATTGCCAACCGCCCCGATACCGATACTGCAGACCCTGTCGCAGCCAATGCGCCCGCCGCGTCGAGTTTCAGCGCACCCACCACCGCAGCGACGCCGGTGAACTGGCCCACCGAACGCCTGACCAACTACGTCGTGGCACACAGCGAGTACTCATCTCCCCTGGGTCGACCCATGGTTCTCAACGGGTTGCTCACTGAGCAGAATCCGGCTGAGGAGCCCGCGCCTCCACCGACAACTTCTTCACCCGAGTCGCCCGCGTCTGAACCCTGATGTCGATGCCGGTCCTACAACGCGTTCTCGCCATCGTCATCTGTGGCTGCGCACTGCCGGCATGGGCCGGTGATCCCGACGCGCGCGCCTGGCTGGAACGCATGACCAAGGCGCTCGCCACGCGCAGCTACGAAGGCAAGTTTTTCCACTTGAGTGCCTCGCGCTCCGAGAGCATGTGGATCATCCACAGCGTCACCGACGGCAAGGTCAGCGAGCGGCTCGTGGCGCTGGACAACAGCGGCCGCGAAATCATTCGCAACGAATCCGAGCTGATTTGCTATCTGCCGGATCAGCACACGGTGCTGGTGGAGAAGCGCGACGATCAGCAATCCCTGCTGTCGTCGCTGCCGAGTTACAGCGAGCAGCTCGAAACGCACTACAGCATCGAAACGGGCCCTGCGACCAAGGTGCTGGGGCGCAAAACGCAGTTGATCCTGGTGCAACCGCGCGATCAGTACCGCTACGGCTATCGCCTGTGGCTCGATAAGGAGACTGCGATGCCGTTGAAATCGCAGCTCTGCGATGCGCGCGGCAATGTCATCGAACAGATGCTGTTCGCCGAGCTGCGGCTGCAGGCGAGCATTCCGGCCGAACGCTTGCAGCCGGGCGTCGATGCCACGGGCTTCAAGTGGGTCAAGCAGGACATCCGCGCCCCGCGCACGCCGGGCGCCCGGATGGGCTGGTACGTGGTTCGCTTGCCGGCCGGGTTCAAGCTGCGCACGGCGCGCATTCAGCGGGTCGAGGGATCGGTCGAACCCACGCGCCATCTGGTGTACTCGGATGGTCTTGCGTCGGTGTCCGTGTTCATCGAGCCACGCGGTGGCAAGGCCGAACCGCCGCCCGGACAGGGGCTGGCGAAGCTCGGCTCGGCGTTCGCTTACTCTCGGCCAATGGACGGGCATCAGGTAACGGCTGTCGGCGAAGTGCCTGCGGCGACGGTCGAAGCCATCGCCACGAACGTGTCGCGGCAACAGGATGCAGCGGCGAGTGAGCCGGCGGAAGCGGAAGAAGCGACTCGCTAATCAGGCGACCTTCGTCAATTCGACTGGGCTGGAAAGAGCAAGAGCGCCTTACCGACCTTCAGTGGCGCGAGGGACTCCCGCCACAAGTTCCTTCCAGGACCGCTGTGAATACGTCCTTGTACGCTCTGAGGGCCGACATCCATGTCGGCCACAGTCCTGGAAGAAACTTCTGGCGGGAATCCCTCGCTCACCGTTCGTGGCTCCAAAGTGTGGGGTTGGAGGGTGCTACAAGGTGAGTTTCGTGACTGACTGGGTCGTCTACACCCGCGATTCCTGCTCCTTGTGCGAAACCTTCATGCAGGAGCTTGCGGACTTGCTCGGGCCACAGGCGCAGCACGTTCGCCTGATCGACATTGCGACCGACCCTGAGCTCGAGGCGCGTTACGGCCTCAAGATCCCCGTCCTTGCGATCGACGGCGACGTGGTTTGCATGTATCGGGTCGACTCCGAGCGCGTACGGGCGCATTTGGACTGAGCCTCGCGCCGCGTCAGCCCGTATAATCCGCGCCCGTTTTGCACCTGCAGCGCCGATGAGCCGGCCCGGCAGATCCTTTCCCCCCGTCGACCTGGCCGGTATTGATGAAGCTGATCCGCAATTTTTCGATCATCGCGCACGTCGACCACGGCAAATCCACGCTCGCGGATCGCTTCATCCAGCTGTGCGGTGGGCTGGACGCTCGCGAGATGGAGAACCAGGTGCTCGACTCCATGGCGCTCGAGCGCGAGCGCGGTATCACCATCAAGGCCCAGAGCGTCACGTTGTACTACCGCTCGAACGACGGCGAACGCTATCAACTCAACCTGATCGACACGCCAGGCCACGTCGACTTCTCGTACGAGGTGTCGCGCTCGCTCGCAGCGTGCGAAGGCGCACTGCTGGTCGTGGATGCGGCGCAGGGCGTGGAAGCGCAGAGCGTTGCCAATTGCTACACGGCGCTGGATCAGGGACTGGAAGTCGTACCGGTGATCAACAAGATCGATCTGCCATCCGCCGATCCGGACAAGGTCATCAAGGAGATCGAAGAGATCATCGGTATCGAGGCTCACGATGCGGTTCGCGTCAGCGCGAAGACCGGGGAGAACGTCACCGAGCTCCTCGAACAACTCATCCAGCGCATTCCTGCGCCGGAGGGCGATCCGGAGGCTCCGCTCCAGGCGTCGATCATCGACTCCTGGTTCGACAACTACGTGGGCGTGGTCTCTCTGGTCCGGGTCATGAATGGCGAGCTGCGCGTGGGACAGAAGATCCGCGTGTGGTCCACCGGCCGCAGTCACACCGTCGACAAGCTCGGCCGCTTCACGCCGAAGTCCCTGGGCAGCGAGACGCTGTCCACCGGCGAGGTGGGCTTCGTCATCGCGGGTATCAAGGAGATCGACGGCGCGCCCGTCGGCGACACGATCACGACCGAAGCGAAGCCCTGCAGCGAGCCGCTGGCCGGCTTCAAGCAGATCAAGCCGCGCGTGTTCGCGGGCCTGTTTCCGGTGAAGTCGGATGATTACGAGGCCTTCCGCGACGCGCTCGCCAAGCTCAAGTTGAACGACTCAGCGCTGCATTACGAGCCCGAGGTTTCCACGGCGCTGGGCTTCGGATACCGCATCGGCTTCCTCGGCCTGCTCCACATGGACATCGTGCAAGAGCGGCTGGAGCGCGAGTACAACCTCGATCTCATCACCAGCGCGCCGACGGTGGTCTACGAAGTGCTGACGACGAGCGGACAGCTGGTATACGTCGACAATCCCGCAAAGCTCCCGCCGACGAACGAGATCGAGGAGCTGCGCGAGCCGATCATCGTTGCCAATCTGCTGTTGCCGCCGGAGCACGTCGGCGCCGTGTTGAAGCTGTGCACCGAGAAGCGCGGCCGGCAGAAGAAGATGCAATATCTCGGCAGCCAGGTGTCGTTGCAGTACGAGCTGCCGATGGCGGATGTGGTCCTGGACTTCTTCGACCGCCTGAAGTCGGTCAGCCGCGGGTATGCTTCGTTCGACTATGAGTTCAGCCACTTCGAGGCTGCGCCCATGGTGAAACTCGACATCCTGATCAACGGCGATCGCGTCGATGCCCTGTCGATCATCGTGCACCGGGACAATGCCTATCAGCGCGGTCGCGAGCTGGTCGACAAGATGCAGGAACTGATTCCCCGTCAGATGTTCGAAGTGGCGGTGCAGGCGGCCATCGGCAGCCACGTGGTCGCGCGTGCGACCGTCAAGGCACTGCGCAAGAACGTCACGGCCAAGTGCTACGGCGGTGACGCCTCCCGGAAGCGCAAGCTGCTCGAGAAACAGAAGGAAGGTAAGAAGCGCATGAAGCAGCTCGGCTCGGTCGAGATCCCGCAGGAAGCGTTCCTGGCGGTATTGCGTGTTGGCAAGGACAAATAGTGCTGAATCGGACCTGAGGCCTGGGACCTGGGGTGCTGGGGAGAGAACGGTCTTCCTCAAGCCTCAAGTCCCAGGCCCCACGCCCTTCCCAAGAACTGTGCAGTGCGTTGCCACCCCGCGTGGCTTAGTTGAGGCATGTTCCCCTTATGACTGTTGATTTCTCACTCATCCTCGTGGTGGCCACGGCCGTAACCGGTGCGATCTGGGGCATCGATGCACTGCTGTTCAAGCCGCGCCGTGTGGCCGCCGCCGGGGGCATGACGCCGGTGCGCGAACCGACGCTCGTCGAATACGCGCGCTCGTTCTTCCCCGTCATTCTCATCGTGCTGCTGGTGCGCTCGTTTCTGTTCGAGCCGTTCCGCATTCCCTCCGATTCGATGATGCCCACGCTCCTGGACGGCGACTTCATCTTCGTGAACAAATACGCGTACGGTTTGCGTGTGCCGGTGCTGAACGAAAAGATCATCGAAACGGGTGAGCCCAAGCGCGGCGATGTGATCGTGTTTCGACTGCCCTCGGACCCTTCGACCAATTACATCAAGCGCCTCGTCGGGTTGCCCGGCGATCACATCGCGGTGTTTCAGGACAAGCTCGTGGTCAACGGGCAGCTGGTGCCCGTGAAGCCGGCCGGCATCTACAAGGGCCTGCGTCATGACGGTGCACGCATCGGTGAGGAAAACCTGTTCGGTGTGCGGCACCGCGTGCTGTTCATGCCGGAGCGCTGGCCGTACTTTTACGGCGATGGTCAGCCGTTCGAAGTCGTCGTGCCGGAGGGTCGCTACTTCTTCATGGGTGACAATCGCGACAACAGCCGCGACAGTCGCTATCCGGAAGTGGGCCTGGTGCCCGAGCGCAACCTCGTGGGCAAGGCGGTGCGCATCTGGTTGAACTGGCGGTTGCCCGAGGCCGCTCCGATCTGGAGCCGCATCGGCGATCGGATTCAGTAGCAATAACAATCGGTAGAGGGAGACATCATGCGAGCAAGACAAGGCGGCGCGACGTTCCTTGGTATGGTGATCATTCTCGCGATCCTGGGCTTCGGCGTGTACGCCGGGATTCGCTTGGTACCCTTGTATTTCGAGTACATGGAAGTCGTGCGGGCGATGGATCAGGTCGCGAAGGAATACAACGGCGAGCCGGTCACGGTGGCGCAGCTGCGCACATCACTCGACCGACGCTGGACGATCGAAGACATCAAGAGCATCCAGCCGAAGGACATGGAGATTCACAAGCAGGGCAACGGCGTCACGATGCGCGCGTTCTATCGCGCCGAAGCGCCGTTCGTCGCCAACGTCTCGCTGGTCGTCGATTTCGACAAGACCGTCGAGATCAAGCAGTAGCGCGATTGAAGACCTCGGCAGCATGGGTACAGGAACGACTGGGTTACACCTGTCGCGACCCTGCGCTCATCGAAGCGGCGCTGACGCATCGCAGTGCCGGCGGGGCGCATAACGAGCGCCTGGAGTTCCTGGGCGACGCCGTGCTCAACTGCGTAACGGCGATGCTGTTGTTTCGGGAATTCGGCAACGCCGACGAGGGTGACCTGTCGCGCTTCCGGGCGAGCCTCGTCAGCGGCGAGGCGCTTGCCGAGATCGCGCTGGAACTGGGGCTCGGCGACTACCTGCACCTGGGGTCGGGCGAGCTGAAGAGCGGTGGCTTCCGCCGCAAGTCGATTCTGGCCGACGCGTTCGAGGCGCTCCTCGGAGCGATCTGCCTCGATGGCGGCTTCGATCAGGCCGCTGTCGCGATCGAACGGTTGATGGGGCCGCGCCTGGATCGATTGCCGAGTGCCGCGGAACTCAAGGATCCGAAGACGCGCTTACAGGAGGCGTTGCAGGCACGTGGTTTGCCGCTGCCCCTGTACGTGGTCGAAGCGATTGAGGGCGAGGCCCACAATCAGGTATTTCATGTCGCCTGCATCGTCGACGCGCTGCACTTGCGCGAATGCAGCAGCGGCGCCTCGCGCCGACGTGCCGAACAGGCCGCCGCGCAGCGGGTACTCGATGTATTGCCCGGAGCCAAGAGTTGAGCGAACTGTCGTCGTCGTCTCGCTGTGGCTTTGCCGCCATCGTCGGCCGACCGAACGTGGGCAAGTCCACGCTCATGAATGCGCTGTTGGGCCGCAAGCTCAGCATCGTGAGTCCGAAGCCGCAAACCACGCGCCATCGCATTCTCGGCATCCTCAACGAACCGGACGTCCAGATCATCTTCGTCGACACGCCCGGCTTGCACGCCGGCGAGCGGCGCGCCATGAATCGCCACATGAATCGCGCAGCGCTGTCCTCGCTGGCCGATTCCGACGTGAACCTCTTCATGATCGAAGCGCTGCGCTGGACGGATGAGGACGAGCGCGTGCTCGAGGAGTTGAAGCGCGCTGGCCGTCCGATCGTCCTGCTCATCAACAAAGTCGATCACGTACGCGGTCGGGAGCGGTTGCTGCCCTTCATCGAAGAGATCGGCCGCAAGTGCGAGTTCGTGGATGTGCTGCCGCTCTCGGGCTTGAAGCGCGACGGCACCGATCGCATTGCGAAGCTCGTGGCGAAGTACCTGCCCGAATCGCCGCCACACTTTCCCGCAGATCAGTACACGGATCGCAGCACGGAATTCCAGATCGCCGAGATCATCCGCGAGAAGTTGACCCTGCGACTGCGACAGGAGTTGCCGTACGGCCTCACCGTACAGATCGAGCGCATGGCGGAGGAGAAGGGGCGCCTGATCATTCACGCGATCATCTGGGTGGAGCGCAACGGACAGAAAGCCATCGTGATCGGGCAGGGCGGAGAACAACTGAAGGAAATCGGCCGCACGGCGCGGTTGGACATCAACCGCCTGCTCGACCGGCCGATCCACCTCGAGCTGTGGGTCAAGGTGAAAGAGAACTGGTCGGACAACGAAACGGCGCTGCGGCAGTTGGGGTACGAGGCGCCGTGAGCAGTGCGGTAGGCCGCTTTACCGCATGAGCGCCGACAGCCACCGCGTCAGTTTGCAGCCCACCTTCGTGCTGCATCAGCGGCCATATCGCGAGACGAGTCGCATCGTCGAGTTGTTCACGCGCGATCACGGCCGGGTGTCGGTGTTTGCCCGCGGCACGCGCTCGAGTCGTAAGGGTTACAGCGCGCTCGGCTCGATACTCCAACCGTTCAACCGATTGCTGGTGTCATGGTCCGGGCGCGGCGAAGCCGGTCAGCTCACGCATGCCGAGTTCGATGGCGAGTTTCGGGACATGCCTGCGTCCCAGCTCGTGAGTGCCTTTTACCTGAACGAGCTGCTCATGAAGTTGTTTGTGCGGCACGATCCCCATCCGGACGTGTTCACGCTGTATGCCGAGGCCCTGGAAACCTTGAAGTCAGCCGCGAATGCGGCCGCCGTGCTGCGCATTTTCGAGAAGCGGTTGCTGGAGTCGATTGGCTACGGGCTGTCGCTCGAACGCGATGCCCTCTCCGGTGAGCCCATCGCTGCCGATCGCGCCTATTACTATCGGCTCGAACAGGGGCCCGTCGCGTGTGCTGGCGTCGCTGAGGGAAGCTTGGTACTTTCCGGCGCCGCATTGTGCGCCCTCGCGAGCGAACAGCTCGACGATGTGGAGGTCGCGAACCAGCTGCGTGCCTTGACGCGCGCGGCGTTGGATCGGGTCCTGGATGGGCGGGAGCTGAAGACGCGTCAGGTGATGCTGGCGTTGCGGCGGACGCGAGCGGAGTGAACCTGTTCCCTCCCTTGCGAAGCGGGGGAGGGCTAGGGTGGGGGCGCGGCGTTTGCGAGCGTTGCTCGAAGAGCCCCCATCCTGTCCTTCCCCCGCTTCGCTTACGCTACGCAAGGGAAGGGACGCATTGGCGAGCATCACACCGGATTCAGGCGCACCGCTCAGCATGATCTTCGGCATCGGCACCGACATCGTTCAACTCGCGCGGATCGAGAAGATCTACGAACGCCATGGTCAGCGTTTCGCCGAGCACTTGCTGATGGCAGAGGAGGAGCCCGCTTTCGCAGCAGCCGGCCGGCGTGCCGTGCGTTTCCTGGCGATGCGCTTCGCGGCGAAGGAGGCCATCGTCAAGGCGATGGGTACCGGCTTCGCTCACGGCATGTGGATTCGCGATTGCGGTGTCGTGCCGAACGCGATCGGCAAGCCCGAGATCGTCTGGTCCGAGCGCGGCGACAAGATTCGCCGTGAGCTCGGCATCGGCGAAGGTCATGTCACGCTCACGGATGAGGCCGGACTGGCCGTTGCAGTGGCGGTGTTGATGAGGAGAACCGGTTAGCTGGCTCGCTGGCCAGAATCTATGTACCGTGAGGTTTTCCTCTGGCCAGCCGACCAGCTAGCCGAGATCGAACCCTCTTACCTCCCCTGATCCCATGGCCATCTTCGTCTTCGACATCGAAACCATTCCCGACGTGGAGTTCGGGCGGCGCTTGTATGGGCTCGAAGGCCTGAGCGACAAGAACGTCGCGTACGTGATGCAGACGCGCAAACGCCAGGACTCGGGCACGGAATTCCTGTCGCTCGAACAGCAGCAGGTGGTCGCCATCTCGGTGGCCCTGCGAACGCGCGATACGTTCAAGATCTGGAGCCTGGGCGATCCTCAAAGCGGCGAGGCCGAGATCATCCAGCGCTTCTACGATGGCATCGATCGCTTCCTGCCGGATCTCGTTTCGTGGAATGGCTGTGGCTTCGATCTGCCGGTGCTGCACTACCGCGCGCTGCGTCATGGCATTCAGGCGCCGCGCTATTGGGAAGTCGGCGATGAAGATCAGGGGTTTCGCTTCAACAACTATCTGAATCGGTATCACTGGCGTCACCTGGATCTGATGGACGTGCTCTCCGGTTTCCAGGGGCGTGCGCGGGTGAGTCTGCAGAACATGGCGCAACTGCTGGGCTTTCCCGGGAAGCTCGGCATGAGCGGCGATCAGGTCTGGGATGCCTATCAGCACGGCCACATCGAGCGCATCCGCAACTATTGCGAAACCGACGTGCTGAACACGTTCCTGATCTTCCTGCGCTTCGAGCTCATGCGGGGACGGTTGTCGCGCGAGGAACATGCGCTCGAGGTTGCCCGCGTGCGCGAAACGCTGGGGCGTGAGGCCAAGCCGCATTTCCTCGAGTTCCTCGACGCGTGGCCTGCCGATTCGGTTTCTCATGGTGCGTAAGCCCGCTGCGATCATCACGAGCGACGTTACGGATCTCGATCACGAAGGCCGTGGCGTCGCTCATCATGAAGGCAAGACGGCGTTCATTACGGATGCCCTGCCCGGTGAGCGTGTCGAATGGATGCCGTTCAAGCGGCAGCGCAATTTCGATGAAGGGCGTCTACGCGCGGTGCTCTCGCCCTCGGCGGATCGGGTTGAGCCGCGCTGCGTTCACTTCGGTGTCTGTGGCGGCTGCGTGCTGCAGCACCTCGCGCCGGAATCGCAACTCGCATTCAAGCAAGCGCAGCTGATGCAGGCGCTCGAGCGCATCGGCCGCGTGCAGCCTGGGACGGTGCTGGAGCCACTCACTGCCGATCGCTGGACCTATCGTCGCCGTGCTCGCCTGGCCGCTCGTTGGGTGCCTGCCAAACGCAAAACCGTCATCGGATTCCGTGAGCGGGCCAGCTCGTTCATCGCGGACTTGCAGCGCTGCGAAGTGCTGCAGCCGCCGTTCGATGCGATGTTGCAGCCGCTGTCGGATCTGGTGAGCGCACTGTCGGTCCGTGACCGCGTGCCGCAGATCGAATTGGCCGCGGGTGACAGCGGCGCGGCCATGATCATCCGCATACTCAATGCGCTCATACCGGCTGACGAGCTGCTCATCCGTCAGTTCGCGGAACGGCACGCCATCACCGTGCTGTTGCAACCGGCGGGCTATGACTCGATCGCGTATTTCGCCGGTCCGCAAACACCGTTGACCTATGCGCTGCCCGAGTTCGATGTGAGCTTCGAGTTCCAGCCCAACGACTTCGTGCAAGTGAACGCGAGCCTGAACCGCGCCATGATCTCGCGCGCCATCGAGCTGTTGGCACCGTCGAGCGATGAGCGCGTTCTGGATCTGTTCTGCGGACTGGGCAATTTCTCGCTGCCATTGGCGCGCCGTTCGGCACACGTGACCGGTGTGGAAGGCGACGCCGGTCTCATCGCCCGTGCACGTTCGAACGCCGAGCGCCAAGGGTTCGCGAATGTCACCTTCATCGCAGCCAATCTCGCGGATCAGCCTGAGCAAGCGCCCTGGGCCATGCAAGCGTACGACAAAGTGCTGCTGGACCCGCCGCGCACCGGCGCGCGTGAAGTGTTGCCCCTGATTGCGCGCTCAGGAGCGAAACGTGTCGTGTATATTTCCTGCCACCCCGGCAGCCTTGCGCGTGATGCCGGCATTCTGGTTCGGGAGCACAGCTACGTATTGAAGGCCGCCGGTGTGATGGACATGTTCCCGCATACGGCGCACGTGGAATCGATCGCTGTGTTCGAGAAGTAGGTTACAGGCGACTGGCTACGGGCTACAGCCAGAGCGCCTTCTCTGACCGTAGCCCGTATGCCGTTACCTGTTGACTCCATGACCCTCGGTCCGCTCCTCATCGACATCGAAGGCAAGACGCTCACGGCTGAGGATCGCGAGCTGTTTCGTCATCCGCTCGTGGGCGGGATGATCCTGTTCACGCGCAACTTCGACAACATTCATCAGCTCGCCGATCTCGTGCGCGAGGTTCGTGCGCTGCGCAATCCACCGCTCTTGATCACCGTCGATCACGAAGGCGGTCGCGTGCAGCGCTTCCGGAAGGACTTCACCGTGCTGCCCTCGATGCGTTTGATCGGCCGTCGGTATGAACTCGACAAGCCGGCGGGCAAGCAACTGGCGAAACAGTGCGGATGGTTGATGGCGGCAGAGCTGCTGGCCATCGGGATCGATCTCAGCTTTGCACCCTGCGTCGATCTCGATTACGGCATCAGCAGTGTCATCGGCGATCGGGCCTTTCACCGCGATCCACAGGTCGTTGCCGATCTCGCGCTGGCCTTCATCAGCGGCATGAAGGAGGCAGGCATGGTCGCGACGGCCAAGCACTTCCCGGGGCATGGTGCCGTGGTGGCCGATTCGCATCTGGCCTTGCCCGTGGACCGGCGCCCGGCCGCCGACATGGCCAATGACCTCTACCCCTATGAAAGGCTCATCGCCAACGGCTTGCCCGCCGTCATGGCGGCCCATGTCGTCTATGCAGACGTGGACGATCGTCCCGCGAGCATGTCCCGGCGCTGGCTCCAGGACGAGTTACGGACCCGGCTCGGGTTTTCAGGGGCGATTTTCTCCGATGACCTGAACATGGAAGGTGCCAACTACGCCGGCGGCCCGCTGGAGCGCGTTCGGGCCGCATGGAATGCGGGCTGCGACATGCTGCCGGTCTGTAACAATCGCAAAGGTGTGCTCCACGTCATCGACGGCTTCGAAAACAGCGCCGATCCTGTCAGCCAGGTACGCCTCGCGCGTTTGCACGGCCGAATCGGGCCCACACGTGGGGAATTGCTGAGTTCAACTCAATGGCGTGAATGCGAGAAGGCGGTTCGTGACTGCCTGGAGCCCCCGGCCCTGAGCCTGGACCCCTGAAGTCCAGACGGGCCTTGAAGGCTTCGCAACGCAGCAGACGAAACGTATGAGCCTCGACTCCAAAATATTGCAGACGGTACTGGCCTCCGCTCCGGCGGGCGTGCTGATCTGCGAGCCGCACGAAGGTGACTGGCGCGTCGTGTTCGTGAACGCGGCCATGGAGCAGTTGACCGGCTATGGCGCTGCCGACTTCCTCGGCCAGAGCCCGCGCGTACTGGCCCGTGAGGACCACGATCAGGAAGGCCTTGCCCGCATTCGTGCTGCTTTGCAGGCGGGACAGAGCTGTACGGCCGTCATACGCAACTACCGCCGCGATGGACGCCAGTTCTTCAACGAGGTGCAGCTGTTTCCGATCCGTAACGGCTCGGGCAAGTTGACGCATTTCGCGAGCTTCCATCGCGACGTCGCCGACCGCTCGCAGGGCGATGCCCGCGAGAAGGCCGATCCGATGATGAGCACGCAGACCATGATGGCCTACCTGCGTGACGACAAGCTCACCGGTCTGTTGCGCCGGCCGTATTTCGAAGAATTGGTGAAGCGCGACTGGGCGCTCGCACAGCGTGAATCCCGGCGCCTCAACTTCCTGGTCTTCGACCTCGATTGTTTCATGCAGTATCGCGATGTCTTCGGCCGGGCGGGTTCCGACCAGTCGTTCCGTCGTATCGCGCGTGCCGTGTGCAGCAGCTTCCGGCGCGCGAGCGATCTCTGCGGACGGTTCGATGAAGATCAAATCGCGGCAATGACGACCAATGTCGAGCTGGCACAGGCGACGAAGCTGGCCGAGCAGGTGCTGACGCGCGTGCGCGATCTCGCCATCCATCACCCGCGTTCTTCGATCTCACGCTTCGTGACTGCGAGTGCGGGAGTCGTTTCGTGGATTCCGCCGCAGACTGCACAACCGGCGGAGTTGTTCGAGGCGGGTTTGAAAGCGTTGCGCGCAGCGAAGGATCAAGGCCGCAATCAGGTCGTGGCGGTGGATGTTGGGGAGTGAGGCCTGAGGCCTGAGGCCTGAGGCCTGAGGCCTGGGACCTGGGACCTGGGACCTGGGACCTGTGGTGCGATGCTCCGGCCCCAAGCCCCAAGCCCCAAGCCCAAAGCCCCATCACCCCGACGCAGTCGGCGTGATCAGCGCCACGACCCCGAAGCGCGGATGATCGATGTAGTGCATCTCCGTGCTCCGCATGCGACGCGTCTGTTTCAATACGTAGCGTGTCCCATCGCCGGGGATTTGCAGGGCCAAATCCAGTGTGAGATGTAGATAGCGTCCGCGCGCCAACGCCGCACGTCCAGAGACGCCATTGTCCAATCCCAGCGCATTCAATGACACGTAGTGTGCACTGGCGCGATCGGTCGCGGGTTGCGTCCAGCCGAGATGTGCCAGCGGCTGATAGCCGCGACTGCGCTTCAATTGATCGTAGATGGCATTGAGCTTCAAACGTTCTGCGGGCAGCTTCGGAAACGGTGCTTCAGCGGCGGACGGGTCCGGTGCTTCGGCGTCGGCGCTGGATTCGCTCACGGGATCGTTCATCGACCATTGTTCGGGCGTACTGCCGCCACCGAGATTGCGGAAGATGACGAGCTCGATGTCGTAAGTTGCGGGAGCCGGTGCCTGTGCCGTGGAGAACGTTGGTACCACGAGCAGCGCAACCAACAGCGTTGCGACGTTCGCGAGGCGGTGGCAGTAAGCGTGCATGGCGTGTCCGGTTGGATTCAGAGGGCGCAGTGTACGTGAACGGGTTGCGGCAGACGGGTTACGGCGCACGGGCTACGGCACACGGGCTACGGCACACGGGCTACGGCCAGAACGGACTCTCTGGCTGTAGCCCGTAGCCCGTAGCCCGTCGGCCGTCTCAACTTCGCGCCCGCTTCGCCGCTTCCACGGGCGCGGGCTTGCTGAGTGTCTCCAGCAGCTTTTCGGCGGCGACGAACCGTTGCTCATCCTGTTCCATGGGCAGTGTGATTCGCAGCTTGGTCGGGCCATCGAAGCGATGTGTGCGCGAGTTCGCCTGCACGTAGCGAATGAGCGTGCCCGGATCGACGCGTGTGTCCTTGTCGAAGGTGAGCGAACCGCCGCCGGCGCCGAAGTCGAGCTTGCGGATCCCCAAATTGCGCGCGGTGAGCTTCAGCTCCGCGAGGCGGAACACGTTCTTCGCGACGTTCGGCAGCAGTCCGAAACGATCGATCATCTCCACCTGCAGTTCCCGCAAAGCGTCCGCATCCCGAGCCGCCGCGATGCGCTTGTACAGCACGAGGCGTGTGTGTACGTCGGGGAGATAGTCCTCGGGGAACAACGCTGCCACGTGCAGATCCAGTTCCGGTCCCTGGTGCATGGGCTCGTCCAGCTGCGGGGTCTTGCCTGATTTCAGTGCTGCGACGGCGCGCTCGAGCATTTCCATGTAGAGCGCGAAACCGATCTCCTGGATCTGACCGCTTTGCTCCTCGCCGAGCAATTCGCCGGCGCCGCGAATCTCCAGGTCGTGTGTTGCCAGCGTGAAGCCTGCGCCCAGGTCTTCCAGCGATTCGATCGCTTCCAGACGCTTCTGCGCATCGGTGGTCATCGCGCTGCGGGGTGGTGTCAGCAGATACGCATACGCCTGGTGATGCGAGCGGCCCACGCGTCCTCGCAGCTGATGCAGTTGAGCCAGCCCGAACTTGTCCGCGCGATCGATGACGATCGTGTTCGCGGACGGCACGTCGATGCCGCTCTCGACGATGGTGGTGCAGACGAGCACGTTGCAGCGCTGGTGATAGAAATCGAGCATGACCTGTTCGAGCTCGCGCTCGCGCATCTGTCCATGCCCGATTGCGATCCGCGCTTCGGGTACGAGCTGGCCCAACTCGCGTGCCGTGCGTTCGATGGTTTCGACGCTGTTGTGCACGTAGTAGATCTGGCCGCCACGACGGATCTCGCGCAGACAGGCCTCGCGTACCGTCGCGGTGTCCTGCGGGGTGACGAACGTCTTGATCGACAAGCGCGAGGCAGGTGGAGTCGTGATCAGCGACAATTCGCGTAGCCCGCCCAGCGCCATGTTGAGCGTGCGTGGAATCGGCGTGGCGGTCAGCGTAAGTACGTGCACCTCGGCGCGCAGGTTCTTGAGACGCTCTTTGTCCTTCACGCCGAAGCGATGCTCTTCGTCGATGATGACGAGACCCAGGCGCTTGAAGCGCACACCCGCCTGCAGCAGGCGATGCGTGCCGACCACGATGTCGACCGTTCCGGCTTCCAATCCTGCCAGCACCTGATCGACATCCTTCTTGCTGCGGAAGCGCGAGAGCGACTCGATGCGCACGGGCCAGTCGGCAAATCGATCGGCGAAGCTTTGGTAGTGCTGTTGCGCCAGCAACGTGGTCGGCACCAGCACGACGACCTGCTTGCCCGCTTGCACGGCGACGAACGCCGCACGCAAGGCGACTTCGGTCTTGCCGAAGCCGACGTCGCCGCACACCACTCGGTCCATCGGCTTCTCGCTGCCGAGATCGCCGATGACTTGTTCGATCGCCTGCGATTGATCGGGTGTTTCCTCGAAGGGAAAGCCGGCTTCGAAGGCACGCAGGTCCAGCTCGCCGATGCTCAACTGTTCGCCCTTGCGCGCGGCCCGTTGCGAGTACAAATCCAGCAACTCGGCTGCCGTATCGCGAACGCGCTGCGCCGCTTTGCGCTTGGCCTTGTCCCACGTATCGGTGCCGAGCTTGTGCAGCGGCGCTTGTTCCGCAGGCGAGCCCGAATAGCGGCTCACGAGCTCGAGCGAATGGACGGGCACGTAGAGCTTGTCGCCCCCCGCGTATTCGAGCACGAGGAACTCGTTCGGCAGGCCGCCGACTTCCATCGTCTTCAATCCGAGGTAGCGACCGACGCCGTAGTTTTCGTGCACGACCGGCGCACCGGGCAGCAACTCGCCCAGATCCTGAATGATCTTCTCGGGATCGCGCTCCGGTCGGCGTCGGCGTCGTTCCTGGCGAGCGCGTTCGCCGAACAGTTGCTCTTCAGCGATCAGCGCCAGCGGCGGATCTTCCAGCACGAGGCCGGTGGACAACGGCGAAACGGTGATGGCCAGCGCTGCCTTCGAATCGACGAAGCCCGCCCATTCCGTCATCACCCGCGGATCGAGCTGCCGCTTGCGCAGCATGTCGAGCAGCATCTCGCGGCGACCTGCGGATTCCGCTGCGATGAGCACACGGCCGTGGAAGTCACGGAAGAACTCGAGCAGTGGACGTACGGGTTCTTCGTTGCGCGCGTCGATGCGCAGTTGTGGCGGTAATCGCGTCCGGTAGTTCTTGAACCGGGAGTCCTGCGTGAGCGGATCCAGCTCGACGCGCGACAGCTCGATCGTGGCGAACGATTGCAGGCGCGCCATCAGCTCCGCGGGCGGGGTGAACACTTCATCCGGCCTGAGAATCGGCCGCGAACTATCGTGTCCACGTTGCGCATGACGGCTTTCAATGTCGTTCCATGCCTGGTCCGCAAACGCTTGCAGGTCGGTTTCGATCGCGACCAGCGTGTTGCGTGGCAAGTAATCGAAAAAGCTCGCCGTCTGCTCGAAGAACAGCGGCAGGTAATACTCGATGCCGGGCGGTGGTGCCCCTTCGCCAATGTCCCGATACACGCTCATGCGGGTGAGATCGCCCTCGAACCGGGTGCGATAGCGCCGCTTGAAGAACTGAATGCCTTCGGCGGTGAGCGGGAACTCGCGCGCGGGCAGCAGCCGCAGAGAATCCACTTTCTCGCCTGAGCGTTGCGTCTCCGGATCGAAGGTCCGCAGCGTTTCCACTTCATCATCGAAGAGATCGATGCGGTACGGGAGGGAACTGCCCATCGGAAACAGATCCAACAGCGAACCGCGCACGGCGAACTCGCCGGGTGTCATGACTTGCGAGACGTGTACGTAGCCGGCGGCCGTCAGGCGCGCGCGAAACTGCTCCAACTCCAGGCGTTCGCCGATGCGCAAGTCGAAGGCATGAGCATCGATGTAGCTCTGCGGTGCCAGCCGTTGCAGCACCGTCACGAGATCGACGATCACGATCCCTTTGTGCTGACGCGACAGCGTGGCCAGCAACTTCAGTCGGCGGGAGACGATGTCCGGGTGCGGCGAGAACAGGTCGTAGGGCAGCGTTTCCCAATCCGGGAACGTTGCGATCGGAAATCCCTCACCGGCGAAGAAGCGCAGCTCGTTTTCCAGGCGCGCGGCCGAACGTGCGTCATCGGCGATGACCAGCAGCGGCGTCTTGGCTTGTCGTGCTGCCAACACCAGGTGCAAGGCAGCGGCCGAACCGTACAGCTGACCCCAGCGCACTCGCGTGCCGGGTGTGTCGGGTAGCAGGAGATCGTCTTTCAACATGAATCAGGTTTCGTGAGCAATGGACAACACGTGGAACGGCACGAGGTGCCTCCACGAAGGGCGCGAAGGGTAGCAGGTTGGGGATGTGGGGCGGCTTGCAAGAGCGGCCCGCTGATTGGCAGTGGGGATTGAAGAATGCCCCCACCCCAACCCTCCCCCGCTCCGCAAGGGAGGGAGCGGAGAAGAATGCGCGAAGCGTCAGCTTAGAAGCGTGAGATCGACTCCCTCCCCTGCGGAGCGGGGGAGGGTTGGGGTGGGGGCAAGAGCGAAGCGGTCTTCAACCCACCGCCACCGCATGAATGACCATCTGATTCTCGAAGTACACGACGAACCCCGGATACTCCCAGCGCGTGATCGGCGGTTGCCCCACCGCTTCCAGGCGCTTGGTCGGCTCTCCATATCGGGACTCGACGGTGTGCATCGACATGCCGCGGTTCGGGCGATCCGTTGCGGCAGGTGCTTGCGGTACGGCAAGTTCTTCGGCACCGGAAATACTCGCGGCAAGCGAGGCGGCCAGCAGGCACGACAAGGTCAGTGAGCGCAGCATTTGAAGTCTCCCTGGAACGTCGGAGCCACTATAAGCAGGCGCTGACATAAGGGCCAAGCGACATGGGCTAATTTGTTGTCGCAGTTCACATTTTGCAGGCCGGGCCACGGAAGGCCAGACGCCATCGGTGGGTTCTTCACGACCGATTGCGTGAGCGCGCGAACACCACGCTTTTCGCAAACGACGTCGAAAGCAGCCCACGGAAGGGACTGTCTTTCGACAAATGGAGATCGTGTAGGCTTGCCGCCCCTATGTTCCACCCCCTGCCGCTCTTCGTTGGCTTGAGATATGTGCGCACGCGGCGGCGTGGGTTCTTCGTCTCGTTCATCAGCTGGGTGTCGATGCTGGGCATCTGCCTCGGCGTCGCCGCGCTGATTACCGTCATCTCGGTGATGAACGGTTTCGAGCGCGAGTTGCGGACGCGCCTGCTGAGTCTCGCCTCGCATGCCAGCCTGTCCGCCGCGCCCGATCGATTGCGCAATTGGCCTGAGCTGATCCGGAAAGCGACGACGGTGCCAGGCGTCGAAGGCGCCGCGCCCTATGTCGAGCTGCAAGGCATGATCGGCAATGGCGTGTCGCTCCATGCCGCGATGATTCGCGGCATCGTCCCCAACGTCGAAAGCAACGTGTCGCGCTTTGGTGAGTACATGACGGCGGGCTCACTCGATGAGCTCACGCCGGGGTCGGCGCATGTCGTGCTCGGTGCAGGGCTCGCCTGGGCGCTGGATGCTCGCATCGGCGATGAGCTCACGGTGCTCGTCCCTGTTGCCGATCACGCGGGCGGGATGCTCGAAACGGGTTTGCGGCCTCGCGTGCAGACGTTCACCGTGGCCGGCATCTTCGAAGCGCGCGTCCCGGAACATGACAATGGACTCGTGCTCGTGCACATGGCGGACGCAGCCGCGTTGGCCGGTACGAATGGCGCGCCGACCGGTTTGCGTTTGCGCTTCGAGGACATCTTCGCCGCGCCTCGCCTCGCACCGACCGTCGCGCAACGATTGGGCGGGGGCTTCGACGTGAGCGATTGGTCGCGAGAGAACGCGAGCTACTTCCGAGCCGTCCGCATCGAGAAAGGGATGATGACGTTGCTGTTGATGCTCATCGTTGCCGTGGCGGCATTCAACATCGTGGCCGCATTGATGATGGTGGTGAACGAGAAGCGCAACGACATCGCCATTCTGCGCACGCTGGGTTTGCGACCGCGCAGCGTGATCGCGATCTTCATGACGCAAGGCGTGCTCATCGGCGGCGTGGGTACCGTGCTCGGGCTCGTGCTGGGTCTTACGCTCGCGCTGAACGTGGAAACGATCGTGCCCTGGCTCGAGCGGCTCTTCGGCCGACAGGTCATGGACCCGACCGTCTACTACATCACCCAGATCCCATCCGAAGTGCAGCTCCCGCAGGTCACGACCGTCACGACGATTGCATTGCTCCTGACTGTGCTCGCGACGATTTATCCGGCACGGCGTGCAGCCGCGACCGAACCGGCCGAAGCGCTGCGGTACGAGTGAGGGTGCGCTTGAGACTGCCGTACGAATTGTTCATCGCGCGCCGTTATTTGCGCTCTCGCCGCAGTAGCCGATTCATTTCCTTCATCTCGATGATCTCGATGGCGGGCGTTGCGTTGGGCGTCGCCGTCTTGATTGTCGTGCTGTCCGTGATGAATGGCTTCGAGCACGAATTGCGCACACGCATCCTCAGTCTGACGGCCCATGCCACGATCAGCGGCATCGACGGTCCGCTCGGCGATTGGCGCCAGGCTCAGAGCAAGCTCGCTGCACAACCCGGTGTGGTGGGCTCGGCGCCGTACGTCGAGGATGAGGCGCTGGTACTGGCTCGCGGCAAGAGCAGCGGATTTGCTCTGCGTGGCGTCCTGCCGCAAGACGAAATGCGCATCTCACGCATCGGCGAGATCTCACACGGCGCGATCGAGCAGCTTCGTCCCAGGGGTTACGGCATCGTACTGGGAGCGGAGCTGGCGAAACATCTCGGTGTGCGCGTCGGCGACAAAGTTGTCGTGGTGATACCGGAACGACGCGTGACGGCCGCTGGTGTCTTGCCACGCATGCGCAGCTTCAATGTCGTGGGGACGTTCTCCGCGGGCATGTACGAGCTCGACCGCAATCTGGCCTACGTCCACTTGAGCGATGCGGCGCGGTTGTACCGGCTGGGTAACGCCGTGACCGGCCTACGCATCCAGCTGGCGGACATGTTTGCCGCGCCGAAAGCCGTGCGCGAGTTGGCCTTGTCTTTGGGGGGCGGCTATTACATCGATGACTGGACCCGGCAGCATGCGAACTTCTTCCGCTCGATCCAGCTCGCGAAGTCCACGCTGTTCCTGATCTTGCTGCTGGTCGTCGCAGTGGCGGCCTTCAACATCATCTCGACACTCGTGATGGTCGTGAAGGACAAACAAGCCGACATTGCGATTCTCCGCACGATGGGTACGACGCCGCGCAGCGTGCTCGCCATCTTCATGATGCAGGGAACGGCGATCGGTGCGATCGGCACGTTGGCGGGCCTCTTGCTCGGCGCGCTCGTTGCTGGAAATCTCGAAGCGCTCATCCACGGTCTGGAGGCTGTCCTGGGCACGCATTTCCTCGATGCCAAGATCTACTTCATGAGCGATTTGCCCGCCGAGGTGCACTGGCGTGACGCCGCTCAGATCTGCGTGACGGCGTTTGCCCTGTGCTGCCTGTCGACGTTGTATCCCGCGTGGCGTGCCGCCCGCACCGAACCCGCACGGGCGTTGCGGCAGGATTGAGAATGGGAAACGGGCTACAGCGTACGGGCAACGGCCAGAAACTGATCTGTGTTCTGGCCGTTGCCTGTGGCCTGTTACCTGTAGGACCTGCAAAGTAACTCAACATGACCGACACCGTCCTCGCCTGCCGCGATCTCTACAAACAATTCCAACAGGGCGACACGCGCGTCGAGGTGTTGCATGGTGTGCAGTTCGACGTTCGGGCGGGAGAACGTGTCGCCATCGTCGGCGCGTCGGGTTCCGGTAAGACGACGTTGCTACAGCTTCTGGGCGGGCTCGATTTGCCAACGAGGGGCACCGTGAGTGTCACGGGCAAGAACATCAACGAGTTGTCCGATGCGCAGCGCGGTGAGCTGCGCAATCAAACCATCGGCTTCGTGTACCAGTTTCATCATCTGCTGCCGGAGTTCACGGCGCTGGAGAACGTCGCCATGCCGCTGCTGGTCAGGCGCACTCCGGTCGCCGAAGCGAAAGCGCGCGCGCGTGAGCTGTTGGGCCGTGTCGGTTTGAGTGCGCGGCTCGAGCATCGTCCGGGGCAACTGTCCGGCGGCGAGCGTCAACGTGCGGCCGTGGCTCGTGCGCTGGTTGCTCAGCCGCGCATCGTGTTGGCGGATGAACCGACGGGCAATCTGGACGGCGCCAACGCAGCGCAAGTCTTCGCGCTGATGCTGGAGCTCAACGAAGCGCTGGGTACGGCGCTGATCGTCGTGACACATGCGCCGGAACTGGCGGGGCGCATGCAGCGGGTGTTGACGTTGAAGGATGGGCGGCTCGTCGCTGGTTGACTAGCAAGCTGGTCGGCTGGCTTGCTGGCCAGAAGTCGTTGGGATGCGACTTTCACCACAGCCTCAAGCCCCTCTGGCCAGCAGACCAGCAAGCCAGCCGCCCCTAGTCCTCCTCTCCATTCTCCACTCTCCCGGAGTTTCTCGCGGGCGCGGCGCCTTTGCGCTTGTGATATTTCATGACCAAGCTCAAATGCCAGATGCCAGCCAGCAATGCATAGCCTGCGATGGCGGTGATCGTTCCCATGACGAGACACCCCAGGAGGAGCGGTTTCCAGATCGGCAGTAAGCCGGTCGTGAGCCAGTCCCAGGAGAGCTCGAACTGGAAGCGGCGCTCGCCGAGGCCCAGCATGTGGCAGCCGAGCCAATACGCGAGATAGAAGAGCGGCACCATCGTGAGCGGGTTCGTGAAGAACGCACCGGCCACTGCGGCAGGAATGTTCAGTCGAAGTGCCAGTGCCAGGACAGCTGCCAGCGCCACATGAATCGGCAGCGGCGTGAAGGAGACGAACAAGCCGAGCGCGAACGCTCGCGCCACGTTGCGACGGTTCAAGGACCAATACGCCGGATTCTCCAGCAGCAACTTGAATGGCCGCATGAACCAGCGGTCCTTCAAGTAATGGCGCTGGCGGCTGATGTGTTTGAAGACTCTTCGAGGCATCCGCTACTTCGGCACGCTCGATACGAGTCGCGCGATGGGGTGAGGAGAACCGGGACAACACGGTCACCGGGTGACTGGAGGGCGCGCATTATCCTCATTCCGCAGGGAGGCGGGAATGTTAGGCATCGCGATTGCGTTTCTGCTCGGCCATTGCGCCGTACTGTTCTTGACTGAGTTGCCATCGCCCTCGCCAGGTGGCCTGGCCTTGGGCGCTCTCCTGATTGCGAGCGCCCTGCTGCGTCGGCCGGCGCTTGGCGCACTGGGTGTCGGCGGCTTGCTGGCGTGGATGGCGGGGATCGACGGCTTGCACGGTGATCTCGCGCCGGAGCTGGAAGGGCGAGAGGTCTCCATCTGCGGGCGGGTCGTGTCATTGCCTGCGCGCCATGAAGGTGGCGTGCAGTTCGATTTCGAGCTCGAAGATCGATGCGGCTCGTGGCACTCCGCAGGATTGCCGCGGATCGCGCGGCTGAACTGGTACAGCTCCGCGGCTGTGCTTCAACCGGGCGAACGCTGGCAACTGCGCGTGCGCATGAAACGCCGACATGGGTTCGCCAACCCCGGCGGGTTCGATTACGAAGGAGCCCTGTTTCGGGCGGGTATCGGGGCGACAGGCTACGTTCGCGAGGACACGGCGAACGTACGGTTGGCAGCCTCTGGACCGCGCGAGACGCTCTTGAGGTTGCGTGGCGCCATCGCAGCGACGATCGCACGAGCAACGCGCGGCGATCCTTTCACGGGCGTGCTGCAAGGTCTTGCGGTGGGTGTTCAAGATGACATGAGCGTGGAGCAGTGGCGTGTGTTTGCCGTCACCGGCACGACTCATCTCATGGCCATCTCAGGGCTGCATATCGGCATGGTGGCGTCGGTGTTCGCTTGGCTCGCGGGCGTCGGCATCGTGCGCCTGTGTCCTCAACGCTGGGGCTTCACGATCTTTCAAGGTCAGACCCTGGGCGGTATTGCCGGCGCACTGGGCTACTCGGCGCTCGCCGGGATGTCCGTACCCACGCAGCGAACGCTCATCATGTTGTGCCTGTATCTCGTCACGCGGGCGATGCGACGCCCAGTCGATGTTACGCATACGCTGTCGATGGCGTTGATCCTCGTGCTGCTTGTCGATCCGTTCGCGCCGCTTGCGCCCGGCTCGTGGCTGTCGTTCCTTGCCGTCGCGGCGATCCTGTTCCGCACGCTGGGGCGGCGCGCTCGCGGCCGTCTATTGCCCGAGTTCGGTCGTGTGCAGTGGGCTGTCACGATCGGGTTGCTGCCCGTGGTCGTGGCCGCGTTCGGCACCGTGTCGATCGTCTCGCCGCTCGCGAACGCTGTGGCGATTCCGGTCTTCACCGGTTTGCTGGTGCCGCTGGTTCTGATCTGCACCACGGTTGCCATGGTCTCGCTCAGTGCGGGCGAGCTGTGCTTCGAGGTGCCGTTGTGGTTGCTGCACGTCGCGTGGCGCGCGCTTCAAGCCATGGCTCAGTGGCCCTGGGCCACGTGGCACATGCCCGCCGTCGAACCCTGGGCCTACTTGCTGTTCGGACTGGGTGCGCTCGCTTTTCTGATTCCTGCCGTCTGGCCGGTGCGCCTGGCTGCGGGATTGCTGTGCCTGCCCGCCTTCATGAACGCGCCCCGTGCGCCGGCTCAGGGAGAAGCTCAGATCACCGTGCTGGATGTGGGGCAGGGACTTTCGACCGTCGTGCGCACTCGCGGCCATACATTGGTGTACGACACGGGGCCGCTGTTTCGCAGTGGGCGCGACACGAGCGAGCTCGTCGTGTTGCCGTTTCTGTGGCACGCAGGCATGCGGCACGTCGATAGGCTGATGATCAGCCACAGCGACATGGATCATGCCGGCGGCATGCGCACGTTTCTGCGGGAGATGAAACACACCCGGGTGCTGCATGGGCCATCGTTGCCACCGCGTTCCGGGGCGCAGCGCTGTGCGAGCGGACAACGATGGGTGTGGGATGACGTCATCTTCACGGTGCTGCATCCGGCTGCGCGCTCGGATTGGAGCGACAACGATTCTTCGTGTGTGCTGCTGGTACAGACGGCGGGCGGGTCGATACTCTTGACAGGCGATATTGAAAGCGCTGCGGAAGCGAGCGTGCTGCCCACCATTTCGCCGGTCGATGTCGTCGTCGTACCCCATCACGGCAGCCGCAGCTCTTCGAGCCCGGCGTTCGTTGCGAAGACTCACGCCCGGTATGCGATCGTCAGTGCGGGTTATCGCAATCGCTGGGGATTTCCCAAGCCTGAGGTGTCGAGCCGTTGGCGCGGCGTCGGCGCGCGTGTATTGACGACGGCCGATACGGGCGCTGTCCAATTGCAACTCACATCGCAAGCGGTTGCCGCAGTACGGACCCATCGTGCACTCCATCGACGCTTCTGGAGTTGGCACTCCGACGCGCCTCGAGCTCACGAACCGCCAACCGCTAACCGCTAACCGCCTCCGCTTGCTACTATCCGCGGCCACTTCCCAGCGTCGCGGCATGTGCCCGGCAGAGGTCGTGAATGTTCGAAATAGTGAAGGCTGGCGGCATCATGATGGTGCCGTTGATTCTGTGCTCCATCGTTGCTGCTGCGATCATTCTCGAGCGTTTGTGGACGCTGCAGGAGCGCCGCGTGCTGCCTGCCGAGATCACCGACAAAGTGTGGCGCTGGGTGGAGCAGGGGCAGATTCAGGAGAAGCACATCACGGCCCTGCAGCACAATTCGCCGCTCGGCAAGATCCTCGCGGCGGGTCTGATGTACCAAGGCCGCGATCGCGACATCATCAAGGAGAGCATCGAGGACACCGGCCGGCACGTCGTGCATGAGCTCGAGCGCTTTCTCAACACGCTCGGCACCATCGTTGCGGTGAGTCCGTTGCTGGGGTTGCTGGGCACGGTCTCCGGCATGATCAAGACGTTCAACGCCATCTCCGATGCAGGCGTCGGCAATCCCACAGCCCTGGCCGAGGGCATTGCGGAGGCGCTGATCGCGACCGCCGCCGGGTTGAGTGTGGCCATTCCCGCGTTGATCGCTTATCGGTATCTGTCCAGCAAGGTGACGGGGCTCGTGATCGAGATGGAAAAGGAATCCATCAAGCTCGTGCATGCGATGGATGCCGCGAGTTCCGGACACCGCAGGGTCGAGCGGCACGGTCTGCAGGCGGCGGCACAATGAACCTGCGGCCGCGCACACCGCCGCCGGATCCGGAGATCACAGTCATCTCGATGATCGACGTGGTGCTGCTGCTGTTGATCTTCTTCATGCTGTCGACCACCTTCGTCGACGAAGCCAAAGTGAAGATCCAGCTGCCCGCTGCGAGCCAGGAAGCGGATCGCAACACGCCGCGCGATCGCATCGAAGTCACCGTGACGGCGCAGGGCAGTTATCGCGTGAATGGCAAGACGCTGCTGAACACGAGTCCGCAGACGTTGTCGGCCGCGATTTCCAGAGCCGCGGGCGAATCGCGCGCCGTGCCAGTGACCGTGCGAGCGGATGCGCGCACCACCCATCAGTCCGTCGTGACGGCCATGGACGTGCTCGCCAGGTTGGGTTTCCGTAGCATCAATATCGCGACCGTCAACGAGTCGGATCTTGCCGGTACGAAGCAGCGCTAGCATGAATCAGGTCGTCGGCCATCGGCCATCGGCGATCGGCCAGAGAGCGATGGGTCTGACCGTCGGCTGTGGGCCGTGTGCCGTCTGCCAGCGAACGACGCTACACGCTTTTCTTCGTCCAACTGCATGAGCCCCGCCCAGCGCACCACCACTACCACTGCCTACACCGGCACGCCGTTGCAAACGTATCGACGGCTGCTGGGCTATGTGCGGCCCTATCGCAGTCGTTTTTTCCTCGGGCTGGTGGGCGCCGCCATATTCGCCGCCAGTCAGTTGGGTTTCGCGCTGTTCGCCAAGGTGCTGGGTGACAGTGCATTCCTGCATCGCGACCCGCGCACGGTGCTCTGGCTGCCGCTTGCGCTCGTGGGATTGTTCTTCACGCGCGGCCTGGGCGATTTCATCCAGACGTATTACATGGGCTATGTCGGGCGGAGCGTCATCAAGCAGCTGCGACGCGAGGTGTTCGATCGCGTTCTCAATCTGCCCATCGGCTACTTCGATCGCAATTCATCCGGTGTCCTGCAATCGCGGGTGACCTACAACACCGAGCAGATCGGCCAGGCAACCACCGACTCCATCGTCGTATTCGTGCGCGAGAGCCTGACGTTGATCGGCGCGATCTGCATCCTGTTCTGGATCAGTCCGCGTCTCGCGTTGATCGCGTTCACCCTGGGACCGCTGCTCGCGTGGCTCGTGTCGGTCATCAATCGCAAGTTTCGGCGTTACAGCCGGCGCATCCAGGAATCGATGGGCGATGTCACGCGACTCGCCAAGGAATCGCTGGAAGCGCCGCGAGTCATCAAGGTCTACAACGCGCAGCCCTATCAGAGCCAGCAGTTCGAAGCGGTCAACGAGCACAATCGTCGTTCGCATATGCGGCTCGTGCTGACGAAGGGACTGTCCAATCCCATCGTGCAGTTCGTCACGTCCATCGGCGCTGCCATCGTGCTGTCGATCGCCATTTCCGATGCGATCACCGGCCGCATGAGCATGGGGGATCTGCTCGCATTCCTCGCAGCCATGGTGCAGGTCGCGCAGCCGCTGCGTGGATTGGTGACGGTCGCCGGCCCCTTGCAGCAAGGTATCGCAGCGGGGCAGAGCATCTTTCAATTGCTCGATGAGCCGATCGAGACGAGTGCCGGCACCGCCTCGGTGCCCCGCGCGCGCGGGGAAGTGCAGTTCGATCGCGTCAACTTTGCCTATGAAACCGGCAAGGCGGCGGCACTGCACGACGTCAGCTTTCACGTGGCCGCGGGCGAGACGGTGGCCATCGTGGGCCGCACGGGTAGCGGCAAGTCGACGCTCGTGAACTTGTTGCCGCGCTTCTATGATGTGGTGTCAGGCAGCGTCAAGGTGGATGGCCGCGACGTGCGCGAGTTCGAACTGCGCAACTTGCGCGAACAGGTTGCATTGGTGAGTCAGGACGTCGTCCTGTTCAACGACACGATCCGCAACAACATCGCCTTCGGTCGCCACGCGAGTCACGAGGCGATCGAACGCGCGGCCGCGGCGGCTCATGTGATGGAATTCGTGCGCGAGCTCCCGGACGGGCTCGATACGGTGGTGGGCGACCGCGGCGTGCTGCTCTCGGGCGGTCAGCGCCAACGCATCACGATTGCGCGCGCGCTCTTGAAGGATGCGCCGATCCTGATTCTCGACGAGGCGACCTCGGCGCTGGATACGGAAGCCGAGCGCATCATCCAGGCTGCGCTCGATCAGCTGATGCTCAATCGCACGACGTTGGTCATCGCGCACCGACTCTCGACGGTCGAAGCGGCCGACCGCATCCTGGTGCTCCATCAGGGACGCATCATCGAGAGCGGCACGCACGCCGAGCTGCTGGCGCGAGAAGGGCAGTACGCAACCCTCCATCGGTTGCAGTTCAAAGAGTGAGCATGTCGCTCGATCGCTTCGCTCAGCGACTGTGGTACGAGCGGCGCGTCACCTGGTTCAGCGTGCTGCTGTTGCCCCTCTCCTGGCTCTTCGGTGCGATGGTCTGGTTGCGTCGTTGCGGCTATCGGGTCGGGGTGTTCGCAAGTGTTCGCATTGAGTGCCCGATCATCGTCATTGGCAACGTGACGGTCGGTGGCACTGGCAAAACGCCGCTTGTGCTCTGGCTGGCAAACGAGTGCAAGGCGCGGGGTATCAAGGCGGCCGTCATCTGCCGCGGTTATGGGGGCTCGCGCAGCAACTCGCCAATCGTCGTGAGCGCGACGAGCGATCCAGGCGAGGTCGGTGACGAGGCGGTCCTGCTCGCACAAGCCTTCGATGGTCTCGTGATCGCCTGTGCAGATCGCGTGGCTGCCGCACGATGTGCGGTGGCGCGGGGCGTCGAGCTGATCCTGTGTGACGATGGCTTGCAGCACTACCGGTTGCAGCGGGACGCCGAAGTCGTGGTCGTGGATGCAGTTCGTTTGTGGGGCAACGGACGCCTGCTGCCTGCCGGGCCCTTGAGGGAGCCGGTCACTCGTGTGAACGAAGCACAGCTGCTCGTCCACACGATGCGTGCGGAGGGCAGTCAGGAGATCGCTTCGACGAGAGCCCCTCACATCGTCGTCCGTACATCCATCGAGTCGGCGATATCCCTTGCGTCCGGTGAGCAGCGTCCGCTGGTGAGTTTTCGCGCGGGACCCGTGCATGCGCTGGCCGGCATTGGCAATCCGGACGCGTTTTTCGCGATGCTCCGGTCGCAGGGCCTTGCGCCTGACCCACGTCCGCTCCCCGATCACGCCGCCATCACCGCTCGCGACGTCGATTTCGGCGACGGTCATCCCGTGCTCATGACGGACAAGGATGCCGTAAAATGCCGCGCGTTCGCGGATGGCCGGTTGTGGCGAGTACCCTTGAGCGTGGAGATCTCCGCGGAACATCAAGCCGTGCTATGGCGTGTGGTTCAGCGCGCACTGAATCGATCACCCAGCGAATGACGCCCAGCGAGTGAAATCATGGATTCCAAACTGCTCGACATTCTCGCGTGCCCCTTGTGCAAGGGACCGTTGCAGTACTTCAGGACACAGCAGCTGCTGGTGTGCCGGGCGGATCGCCTGGCGTATCCGATCCGCGATGGCATTCCCGTGATGCTGGAAGAGGAAGCGCGGCAGTTGCCTGCGGATGACGAGCTGTTGCGTGTGAAGTGAGCAGGTGCGCATGACCTTCAAAGTCTGCATCCCCGCGCGCCTCGGTTCGACACGGCTGCCGGGGAAGGTACTGCTCGATATCGGCGGGCGGCCTATGGTGCAGTGGGTGATCGAAGCCGCGCTGCGCAGCGCGGCGGATGAAGTGGTCGTGGCGACGGATGATGAGCGCGTCGCTACCCAGGCACTCGATAAAGACGGTCGCAATTACGCGCAGCTCACACGCTCGGATCATCCTTCGGGCTCGGATCGAATTGCCGAGGTTGCGACATTGCGCGGCTGGAGCGCCGACACGATCGTCGTGAACGTGCAGGGCGATGAGCCGCTCTTGCCGCCTGTGCTCATCGATCAGGTGGCGGGACTGCTGCAAAGCCATCCGCAAGCGGATATCGCAACCCTGAGCACGCCCATCCACAGTATCGATGACTTCCTCGATACGAACGTCGTGAAGGTCGTGCGGGCCTGGGATCATCGCGCGCTGTACTTCAGCCGCGCACCGATTCCATGGCATCGAAGCGGAGCCGGCGCGGACTTGCAGAGTCAGCGTTCCTACGATGGAGCGCAAAGACACCTGGGTATCTACGCGTACCGCGTGGCGGCGTTGCAGGCGTTGACGCAGATTCTGCCGACAGTCCTGGAGCAGGCTGAAAAGCTCGAGCAGCTGCGGGCGCTCGAGTCAGGGATGCAGATCGTGGTGGAGCAGGCGAGGGCGGTGCCGGGTCCGGGAGTGGACACCGAGCACGACCTGCAGCGTGCGCGCACGCTGCTGGCCGGGAATTGACTCTAGCGTGACTTTCGTCCGTGAGCTTGCACGAGACGCACAGAGCTTCAAATCAGAGCATCAAATCAGGGAATCAGTTCAGACGCGCGGCATGCGGACGCTCGGCGGTCTGCAACAGCATCTGTTCCAGGCGTTCGCGCGGCAGTCCCAACTGAGCGGCGGCGGCTTCGATCGGCAGGCCGCGCTTCATGACCAACAGCCATGCGTGATTGACGACGAGTGCGGAGTTCTTCTGTTCGGAGCTGATGTTCACGAGAGTTCTCCTGGAGCAATTCGGTGTGCAAGCCTGCGTGCTGATATTGGTCAGATGTGCACCTGTCGACTGCGAGATAGCTCGCAAAATCAGCGAACCTTCGGCATGGACAACTGCAATCTGTGCGCATAAACATACGTCGCGAGGCCGCATCACATCTCCGCAATCGATCATGAGGCGGAGCCTCAATGAAAAAACTTCAAAGCGAGCCGGCTGACGGTTTTTCTGACACTGTTCTACACGAGCATGTCTGCGGAACAATCGACCTTTGGGACCGTGGTATAGGCAATGCGCATCTTGTTCATCTGCATGGGCAACATCTGCCGTTCACCGACGGCGGAAGCGGTCTTCCGGCATTTGCTGCAACAGCGAGCGCCGGATGTCACAGTTGAAATCGATTCGGCCGGGACGCACGACTACCACGTTGGGGAAGCACCCGATCGACGCGCTCTTGCTGCGGCACGTCGACGTGGAATCGACATGTCAGGACTGCGTGCGCGGCAGATTCAGTACAGCGATTTCGAGCGCTTCGATCTGTTGCTGGCGATGGATCAGGAAAACGTAGCGGAACTGCGTCGGCGTGCGCCGGCGACGTATCAGGAGCGCATCCGTCTGTTCATGGAGTACGCACCGCAGGCGCATTCCCGTGTCGTGCCCGATCCGTACTACGGCGGGACTCAGGGATTCGAAGAGGTGCTCGATCTGCTCGAGCAGGCATCGATGGGGTTGATCGAAGAGGTGGTGGGACGAAGCGAGCGGTGACGACTTCGTCGGGGTTGACGGGTTACAGGCTACGGGCTACGGCCAGAGTGCTGTGTCTGGCTGTTGCCCGTAGCCCGTTGGCCTTCCTTCTACTCCCTTCGATCGCTCGATCCGCCGCCCGAAGTCCACGATGACCCTGTCGACGGAGTCGAAGACCACACTGTGTGTGTTCTGGGTGCTTCGCGATGGACCGGCTCTGAAGCGGCGGGTGCCGGTGCGGCCGAAGGTGGCGTGGAAGATTGCGCGGGCGCGGAGTCCTGACGACTCTCAGGCGCAGACCGGGTCTCCTCGCTGGCAGCTTTCGGTCGCCACTCGGATTGCGCAGGTGCGCCGTCGCGATCGGGAGCTGGCGAGCTGCCGGCGAAGAAGTCGCCCGTGGTTGCGGCGGCCATCTCTGAATTGCCGCTGCCGCTTTGCTGTTCACCCTCGCCACGTCCGCGTCCGCCCCGTCGTCGACGTCCTCTTCGACCGCGACGATCGCCGCGCTCACCACGATCCTGTCGGGCTGAGTCGGACGGAGTCGCTGCCGATGCTTCGGTTTCTGGCTTCGCTGCCGCTGGAGCAGAGGCTCCCGCAGCCGCAGCCGCAGCCGGCGCGGGTCGCGGGGGGCGCTGTCCATGCTGTCCGCCAGGCGCATGAGCATCGCGTCGATGCTCACCACCGCCGGCGTGTCTGCGCGGCTCGCCAGGCGCTGCATCCCGCTTGCCTTCCGGCGCTCTGTCCGGGCGACCGCGTGAGCGATCACGATGACGCTCGTCGTCGCGGCCCCGTTGATCGCGATGGCGCCCTCGATCGCGATCGCGGTGGTCGCGTCCGGAGCGCGTATCGCGCTGTTCGCGTGAGCTTTGCGGTTGCGCCTCTGCGCGTTTCGCACTGCCGGCGCCACCGAAGAAAAAGCGCCACAACTTCACGAAGATACCGACCTGCTCAGGCGCGGGAGCCGGTGGGGCAGGTGGCGGCTCCATCGCGATGCTGGGTGGCGCAGGCACCGTCGGCACGATAGTGGTGACAGCCGGTGTGGGTGCCGCAGGACGCTTGTCGCGGCCGCTCACGTCGTCGGACACCATCGGCGCCACCGCCATTTGATGACTGACCGTGCTGTTCTCGGTCAGCGTTGTTTCATCGTCGCGGACCCGGCGGATCTCGTAGGCCGGTGTCTCCATGTACTTGTTGGGAATGAGGACGATCTCGGCGCTGTTCTTGGCTTCGATGTTGCGCAGCCAATCGCGCTTCTCGTTCATCAGGAAGGTCGCAACGTCGACCGGCAGCATGGCGATCACTTTTGCTGTCCGATCTTTGCGTGCTTCCTCACCGATCAGTCGCAACAGAGCGAGCGCGAGCGACTCGACGCTGCGAATCGTCCCCATGCCACTGCAGCGCGGACAGACGATGTTGGTCGACTCGCTGATCGAGGGGCGCAGGCGCTGGCGCGACATCTCGAGCAAACCGAAGCGCGAGATCCGTCCGATCTGGATGCGGGCGCGGTCCTGTTTGACGGCATCGCGCAGGCGATCTTCAACCGCACGCTGATTCTTCTGCGATTCCATGTCGATGAAATCGATGACGATCAGTCCGCCAATGTCGCGCAACCTGAGCTGTCGAGCGATCTCGTCGGCAGCTTCCAGGTTGGTGTTGAAGGCCGTGGCTTCGATGTCGCTGCCGCGCGTCGCCCGGGCTGAGTTGATGTCGATCGAGACGAGGGCTTCGGTGTGGTCGATGACGATCGAGCCGCCGGACGGCAGGTTGACCTTGTGGGTGTGGGCGGACTCGATCTGGTTTTCGATCTGGAAGCGGGTGAAGAGCGGGACCTCGTCCTCGTACAGCTTCAGCTTGCGCATCGAGCCCGGCATGAAGCGCTGCATGTACTGCTGGGCTTCCGTGAAGATCTCGGTGCTGTCGACCAGGACTTCGCCGATGTCATCGACCAGGTAATCACGCAGGGCGCGGATGATGGCCTTGGATTCCTGATAGATCAGGAACGGAGCCGGTTTGCTGTCGGCGGCCTCGGTGATCGCCTTCCAGACTTCCTGCAAGTTGCTCAGGTCCCACTGCAGTTCCTCGGGTGAGCGCCCCACGCCGGCTGTACGCACGATGGCGCCCATGCCTTCGGGGATTTGCACCTGATCGAGTGCCTCCCGCAGCTGTTCGCGGTCCTCGCCTTCGATGCGCCGCGAAACACCCCCGGCGCGCGGGTTGTTCGGCATGAGCACCAGAAATCGACCGGCAAGACTGATGAAGGTGGTGAGTGCGGCGCCTTTGTTGCCGCGCTCTTCCTTCTCCACCTGCACGAGCACGTCCTGGCCTTCGCTCAGGAGCTCGCGGATGTTCATTCTGCCGCCGGGAGCGGCGGCGTTCTTGAAGTAGGTCTTGGAGACTTCCTTCAGCGGCAGAAAACCGTGGCGTTCTGCACCGTAATCGATGAAACAGGCTTCAAGGCTGGGTTCTACGCGTGTGATGCGACCTTTGTAGACGTTGGCTTTCTTCTGTTCGCGGGACGGTATTTCGATGTCGAGATCGTAGATACGCTGGCCATCAACCAGCGCGACGCGCAACTCCTCGTCTTGAGTTGCATTGACGAGCATTCTTTTCATGAGCCCCTTCTTCTAGTGAGTAAGAGGCCGCGAGCTCACGGGGAGCGGACACCAAGGGTGGGCGGGAGGATGAGTGGAGTGTCGAGTACATCCGATGACTTTCCGGCGTCACCCCAAGGCGACGCGCTTTTTATCCTGCCGATGACTTCGGTTCCGCTCGTTCCACTTTCACCAGGCCCGGAGCCGCAGGTGGCGAGTCCGGCGCCGGCGCAGCACGCGACCGAGCGATGGTTCAGACGTGAATCGAGAACTTCCAGGGCGGTCAGTCGTCGGCGCAAGGCTTAGGGCTCTTAGCGGAGCCCTTCAGATCGCTCGAGCGGCGAGATTCAGCGCGCATGGAGCGAAGGGCAGCAGCGAGGCAGACCGATCGGAGACAGGATTCAGCTGGACCAACTAAGATGCGGTGCACATGGGAGCAGGTCCCGATGAGTCACCGCACGGATTGCACCTGTGCTCCACCAGGAGCGCAGGGCATTGAAACCGCGGCGGAATATATCAGGGCACCCATGTTGGCTCAATGGCTTACACATGATTTCGAAGGTTTGAACCGGAAAGCGATGAGCGGTGCACAGCAGCACGTCGATGAAGCACCACAGCGTCCCCGCGCACGCTATGTGGATGCGACCGCGGAGGATGTGGGCCAGCGGCTCGATAATTTTCTCATCCGTGAGCTGAAGGACGTCCCGCGCAGCCTCGTGTACCGCGTGATCCGTTCCGGCGAAGTGCGAGTGAACGCCGGCCGTGTGCGGCCGGATTACCGGCTGAAGGCGGGGGATCGGATACGGATTCCGCCGGTGCGGCAGGAGTCGGCGGCGCACAAAGCCGCTCCATCGAAATCGCTGCGTGAGTTCGTGGCGGCCGCGAAGATCTACGAAGACGAGCATCTCATCGTCATCAACAAGCCGAGCGGAGTGGCCGTGCATGGGGGCAGCGGCCTGAGCTTCGGGGTGATCGAGGCGCTGCGTGCCGTGCACCCCGAGTTCACGGATCTGGAGCTGGTCCATCGGCTCGATCGGGAGACCAGTGGTTGTCTGGTGCTGGCCAAGCGCCGATCGGTCCTGCGGGAGCTGCATCGGGTCATGCGCGAGCGGGAGGTCGAGAAACGGTACGTGGCCTTGCTCGTGGGCAAATGGAAGTTAGGCGCGAAGACGCTCGATGTGCCGTTGCAGACCGAGCATCGACAGGGCGGGGAGCGCACGGTGCGTGTCCATCCTGAGGGTCAGGCGGCGCGGACGCATTTCAAGCCGTCGGAGGGGTTCGGCAAGATCGCGACCCTGATGGATGTCCTGCTGGATACCGGACGCACTCACCAGATTCGAGTTCACGCTGCCTATGCGGGTCACCCGGTAGCCGGGGACGAAAAGTACGGTACGCGCGAGGTCAACGACCCACTGCGCGCGGTCGGCTTGAAACGGATGTTTCTTCACGCACGATCGCTGGCGTTCGTGCATCCCGGGAACGGGCGCCCTTTCAAGATCGAAGCGGAGCTCGATGAGGAGTTGACCGGTGTGTTGGCCCGGCTGCGGGCAGAATCAGGGCAGCGTAAAGCCGGCTCGACGTAACGCGCCGGCCAGCCAGATCAGGGGCAGGCCGATGAGCGCCGTGGGATCCTGGGAGTCGATGCGTTCGAACAGGGTGATGCCCAGCCCTTCCATCTTGAAGCCACCGGCACAGTCGAGCGGGCGCTCGCGTGCCACATAGCGCTCGATCTCATCCTCGGTCAGGTTGCGGAAGGTCACGGTCGTGACGTCGAGATGGGCTTCGCGATTGGCCTTCGACCCGACCACGTGGACCGCCGTATAGAAATTCACGCGCTGGTCGCTCATCGATCGCAACTGCTCCCGGCAACGTTCCTCGGTTGTAGGTTTTCCCAGTATCTGGCGCCCATAGGCCGCCAACTGGTCTGAACCGATGACGACGGCATTTGGATGCCGCTCGGCGATTGCCTCCGCTTTCGCCCGCGCCAGTCTGTGTGCGAGCTCGATGGGTTCCTCGTTCGGTTGGCGCGTTTCGTCCACACCCGGGGTCATCGCCTCAAAAGGGACGCCGAAACGCTCGAGCAGCGCCCGCCGGTAGGGCGAGGTCGAGGCGAGGAGCAACTTCGGGGGTCGTGCCAGGCTAATCATCGAGGGTCGTTCGGATCGGGCGATCCCTTAGAAAAACAAGGATTTATGGGCTAATTTCTTTTGACAGCCCGCAAGGTGCGTCCCTATGATACGCGCCCCATGTCGAGGCCCGGTCCACATCGCGCAGATCTCGTCGACGCGATTGCGAGCGCTGCGGTCGGAACCGCTTGGCAACGGCAATTCAATCTCGATGAGCTCACTCGCTTGCAGGACGCCGGTGCCCTGGCGGGCACTCAGGTGGACTTGAGTCTGCACAGTGCCCACCGCGACGGCCACGTCGAGTTGGAAGGTGGGTTGGGTGGGCAACTCGTGTTGATGTGCCAGCGCTGTCTGCAACCGGCCGAGTTCGCATTGAACGAGCCGATCGCGCTTCGCGTCATACGGGATGAGGAGCTCGCTCCGGCTGAAGGTGAGCACGAGTATGTCGTCGCAGATCCAACCCGCTTGGATCTGCGATGGTTGTCCGAGGAACAAGCGTTGTTGGCGATGCCGCTGGTTCCGATGCATGAGCCCGATCGATGTCCGCAAGGCGATTTGCTCGCGGCGGAAGAGACGGCAGCAGAGCCGAGCGTCGCACAGTCACCGTTTGCCAATTTGCGGGACATGCTGAAGAAGAGCTGAGTCCCTTCGGAGTTATTGCCATGCCAGTCCAGAAAAGCCGAAAGACCCCCTCCAAGCGCGGCATGCACCGTTCGCACGATCACCTGGGCAAGCCGGCCTTGTCCGTCGATCCGACGTCCGGTGAAACGCACAGCCGCCATCGCATCACACCCGACGGCTTCTACCGCGGTAAGAAAGTCATCGAGACACGCGAAAAGTCCGACGAGGAATAGGCCTCACGCGCGTTGAGCGCATGTACCTCCCGAACCGTGAGCGAACGTAGTTACACCATCGCGGTCGACGCGATGGGCGGCGATCACGGTTCGGCCGTCTGTGTTCCGGCAGCCGTCGATGTGTTGAGCCACGAGCGCGACATGAAGATCGTGCTCGTCGGCCAACTGGATCAGATCCAGCAATACCTTCCCAAGTCGCACGCATTTGGTGATCGCTTGTCGATCCAGGCAGCGTCGCAGGTCGTGGCGATGAACGAGCGCCCGCAAGAGGCGCTACGCAAGAAGAAGGATTCCTCGATGCGCATCGCCATCGAGACGGTCAAGAGCGGAGTTGCGGATGCCTGCGTGAGCGCCGGCAATACCGGTGCGTTGATGGCGACCGCACGGTTCGTTCTGAAGACCATCGACGGCATTGATCGGCCGGCGATCCTCTCGCGCATCCCGAGCGCGCGTGGCTACACCCACATGCTCGATCTCGGCGCGAACGCCGAATGTACCGCCGAGCATCTCCTGCAGTTCGCGATGATGGGCTCTGTGGTGGCTCAGGATGTGTTCGGCTTGTCGCAGCCGCGGGTTGGCATCCTCAACATCGGTGAAGAAGACATCAAAGGCAATGGAGTCGTGCAGGAGGCCGGCAAGCTGCTCGCCGCCGCTGGATCGCTGAACTACATCGGTTTCGTAGAAGGCGACGACATCTTCAGCGGGGATGTGGATGTGGTCGTAACCGACGGTTTCACGGGCAACGTCGCGTTGAAGACGATGGAAGGCCTCGCGCACATGCTGGCGGCGCGCATCAAGGCGGAATTCACACGCAACGCGGTTCGCAAACTCGGTGCGCTTGCGGCGTTTCCCGCGCTCAGGAGCTTGCGTGCCGGGTTGGATACGCGCACGCATAACGGCGCCAGCATGGTGGGGTTGAAGGGGATCGTGGTGAAGAGTCATGGGAGCGCGGATGCGCTTGCCTTCGCCAATGCAATTCGCGTGGCCGGCAGCGAAGCGCGTTCCGGTGTCCCGCAGAAGATTGCGCAGATCCTGGCCACGTTGCATCGACCCGAGCCATCGCAAACTTTGAATGCTGCAGAGGATCCAATCGATGGACCGTCCGCTGCATCTGGCATCCAATGAAACAAACAATCGTGTCTTTGCTGCTGGTTGTCGCAGTCAGCGCAGTGCGAGCTGCGACGTATGAGCTGCCCGCCGAGCCCAACACGATCATCGGACAACTGAAGACGGTCCACGCCGTGCACGAGGACACGTTGCTCGATATCGCCCGGCGCGAAGGCGTGGGCTACGAGGAGATCGTCGCCGCGAATCCCGGGGTCGATCCCTGGCTCCCCGGAGCCGGTGTTCAGGTGCTCATCCCCTCGCAATTCATCCTGCCGGAGGCTCCTCGCAAGGGCATCGTCGTGAGCCTGGCCGAGCACCGGTTGTACTACTACCCCGAGCCCAAGGCAGGCGAGAAGCGGGTGGTGGTGACCTATCCCATCAGCGTGGGGCGCATGGATTGGAAGACCCCGCTGGGTCTCACGCGGGTTCAGGACAAGCGCGTGCGACCCAGTTGGTATCCGCCCGAATCGGTGCGCCGTGAGCACGAGCTCGACGGCCGGCCGCTGCCGAAGATCGTACCGCCGGGGCCAGACAACCCCCTGGGCGAGTACGCGATGCGGCTGGCCATTCCGGGTGGTGCCTACCTGATTCACGGTACCAATCGACCCGCCGGCGTCGGGATGCAAGTGACACATGGTTGCATCCGCATGTATCCAGAGGACATCGAGCAGTTCTTCAAGATGGTCGCGGTCAACACCCAGGTGCTGATCCTGTATCAGCCCAACAAGATGGGCTGGAAGGACGAGGCTCTCTACATCGAGGTCCATGCGCCGCTGGAGGGCCAGGACAACACCGAGGCGCGGAGCCTCACCAATGTCACCCGGTTGCTGGTGTCGGCAACCCAGGAAAAATCCATCCCGATCGATTGGGCCAAGGCCGAGCAGGTGTTCTTGAAGGCTACGGGGATCCCTGAAGCCGTCGTATTGAATCCAGAGCCGGCCAAGCTGGTGGAAGCGCCGTAAAGCCCAATCGCTTTTGTGAGCCTTCCAAATGAAAACGCCGCGGAAACCGCGGCGTTTTCGTCGTTGCAGAAGAAACCGTGCTTACTTGGACACGGACTTCTTGAACATGCGATCGATCTTCTCGTTGGTCGCATCGCAGCAGGACTGGCTGGCCTGAGCAGCCTGCAAGGCCTGGTTGGCAGCGCTCTGCGCACTGTCCGCAGAGGACTTCGCAGAGGCGGCGGCGGAGGCAGCGGCATCAGCAGCCTGCTTGGCAGCAGCCGCATCCTGCACAGCCTTATCGGCGGTCGCCTTGATCTCATCGACCGACTTCTGCGACACGCAGCCGCTGGCCGCAACCAGCGCGAGCGCCGCAACGCCTGCCTTCAAAGTCATCGTGATGGTGTTCTTCATAGCTTAGTTTCCCCTTCAAGCTGGGTCGGACAAAAAAGGATAGTGCGACAGAAATTTAACCAACTCCCAAACCCGCGAGGGATCTGGCTAGTTCCCCTCCCGAATCGCCGCGAACGCTGTTTGTTAGTAGGCGCCGGCACGAGTTGCGGCGCGGAGAATACAAGATCGGACAGGAGCTTAAAACAAGTATGTGGGGAAGCGTCGGGGGGAGGCGACAGGCGGCCGGACGCTGTACAGCCCTTACTACTTCCAGCAACCAGTGCTCGCAGTGCTCGAGCTGTTCTTGGATTCCTGTTTGCCTTCATGGGTGAGGGACAGGATGGTGCAATTCGTATCCTCTGCTTGCCCCCCCGTCGCTGTGGCTGTAGCTGTGTAGGTCGTGGCGGTGCTATTGGTCAAATTGATCGTGTAATACCCGTTCTCCGTCGTGCTTGCGATTCCGAGTCCCCCTGAACTGGGTGCAGGCGTCAATTCATTGGTGCTGCCGGCTTTGATGGCATAACGGTTGTTCTGCAGGAAATACTTTTCCTGTGCAACTTGTAGCTGCAGAAGTGCGCTTTTACCTTCCGCTCTATGCGCTCGCAGCACGTAGTTGCGATAACTGGGGTACGCAATCGCCGCGAGAATCGCAACGATCGCCACGGTGATCATCAGTTCGATCAGGGTAAAGCCACGATTTTTCATAGATCCTTACCAAATTCTTGAGGCGCTTGGCTTGTCTCAGTACGCGCTCGCGTCCTGCCAGAATGTTTTCACCCGCGAGCCGAAGTCCACGCAGCGGCCAAGGATGCTCACACCGGAGAAGCAGGTGCCAGGCGTGCTCGTTGAAACGGGCGCATTCGGATCGGGTGTCGGCGTCGTGCCATCCGTACGGATGACCTGCGACGGCGCAATGATGGCGACCTGCGTCGGCAAGCCAGTAACTGGGAAGGTCTCGTAGAGGTCATCGAAGCGCTTGGCCGCATTCATTGCTTGTATCGAATACGCGCGTCCTGAGCCCGACGTTACGCTACAGACGTTCGATGCGCTGCTGCCCGCCGTGTACGTCGTGAACATCACCGTTCCGTCGACGGTGACCGACTGCGCCAACACCTTCTCGCCGGTGTTCAGCACTAGTTTCCACCCAAGGCTCGAGTCCGTGAATACTTGCGGGGTCGAGCCATCCACCGTTGCTAGGTCGCTGTCACGCACCGCTGTGAGACCGTCATACTGGGATTGAGTCATTGGACCCAAATAGTAGTCACGGATCGAGTAGAACCGGTCTTGGGTCGTAGAGTTCGTCTTTGGCAGTGCTCGATCTCCTGAGCCAATGGCGATGTTGTAGAAATTCGAACCGGTACGATTCACGAGCTTCGCCACATCGGGGGGGCTATAGAAAGTTCGATTGTTCGCCACCGTAGCGGAGATCTTTCCGCCCAGCGTGGCGATCACGCCGCCAGCCACTAGCGAGCCCGACGCGTTTCCGTTGGTGATATCCATTCGCCATACCTGGCCTGCCATATCACCCACGTACATACGATCGGACCAGCCGTCATTGTTAGTATCGATGACAGTGATGCTGCTCGGGATGGCGTGCGTCATGTTCGCGAACGCACCTGATGAGGTTTTGGTCACGGACCAAAGTACGGTGCCTTTCACGGCATCAACCATGAATACGCCATTGCCCGAAGGATCACCGGCCGAGAAATACGACGTGCTGTCTTCTACGTCGTCGTAGCCGCCGCCAAAGATCAGCACCAAGCGCTGGGTATTCTGGCTGGCACTGCCCACTCTCACGCGACCCAGCGTAGGTGTCGACCATGACTTCGTTACGATGTTTCCCAAGTCCGCCGTGCCGAGGCTCCAGAGGTACTTTGGGCTGCTCTTGTTCGTGACGTCGAGAGCGTAGTAGCGGCTGCCGCCACGGCCTTGGCTGAAGAACAAGAACACTCGGTCGTTATCGCTTGGCTCTACGACGCCATCGCCATCGACATCGTACTTGAGAACTCGAACGTCGCCGTCCAGCGAATAGTGTTTGGTCGAGGTGACTGCATCGGCGTGCAGGACCTTCAAGTCGGGCAACAGCTCCTGTGGGACATACGCCCACAATTCCGTTCCGGACATCACGTCGAACGCATGCAGGTAGCCATCATTGGTTGCCACGTAGACCACGGCATCATTGAGCTTATCGGTCGTGCTCGATCCGGAAGCGCCGTAGATGACGACTGCAGGCTGCGAGTGGAGCGGGTCTCCCATTTCATTGCGCACGTCGCTGGTTGTATTTACGACATCGCCGTCTTCATCGCCGCGCGCCCAATTGATCAGCACGCTGCGGCTAGGATCGGAACCGCCAAGATTCAGCACTGCATCCGTGATGGCGGTATTGGACGTTGCCAGCGGGTGATCGGACAGCAACTGGCCCGAGGTCGGGTTCGTGGCGCCAATGTATGTGTAAAGGTTGCGGGCGGAAGGTGCCGGTATGCTATTGGTCGCGCCGCCTGCCGTCGTATCGTTGCCAAGTCCGCCGTCGGCGATCTTGTGCCAAAAGTCTTTGGTGTTCCGCGTGAAGAAGCCCGTGGCCGGATCGACAGCGCTGACGGTATCAACCGAGGTCATCGTCGAGCCGCGTCCGACGATCTTGTTGTCGCGAAACTTGAACTTCTTGACGTTGCCAGGCCAATGCTTGTTCTGCGTCGGCTCGAACATTGAGACATAGAGATCTTCCAACACCTGAGTCTTGTTGAAAGAGTTCACGGCGACACTGGGCGAGGTGAACGTGGAGCTCGAATCGAGTACGGCACCGATGGTTCGTTCGAATGCCGTGGCCAGCTCGGCAGCGTCGGCCGCGATCTCGGCCGTTCCGCCACCTGCATTGGCTGCATCAGCGAGGTATGCCTGCGGAGCGCCGGCACCAACGTTGTTGCCAAAGCCAATGAAGTACGTGGTGACGTTTTGATTGCCGGTGAGCGTGCTCAGGTCCTTGTTCTTGAGATTGCGGGACATCTCCTTGAGGCAGAGTCCCGTCGTTCCATCGTAATAGGTGATCGACGGCACCGAAGAGTATCCGAGTGCCTGCCACATGGTCGACGACCCGGAGTAGCACGTGTTACCCGCAGCAGTATCGAGTCCTTCGATCAGGGTGTTGGCATTGTTGTCGTTGTTGGGCAGACCGTCCGTTAGAAACACGATGTAGTTTTGTTGGCAAGAACTCGTGAT
Organism: Steroidobacteraceae bacterium; assembly: GCA_035276085.1. GTDB lineage: Bacteria > Pseudomonadota > Gammaproteobacteria > Steroidobacterales > Steroidobacteraceae > DATELY01. The sequence goes on from DATELY010000056.1 coordinate 43,688, forward strand.
TGGGCTCAGGTAGTTGGCGTTGCCTGAGCCGGTACGAGCCGCAGAAATGCTGGGTGTGTTGACGGTACTACCGCTACAGGTTCCTGACATGTCCGAGGAACAGGCCGTCGAGTTCAAGCCGTAATAGACGGCGTCGCCTCTGAAGTAGCGATAAGCCTCATACAGGG
>DATELY010000057.1:0-33730 GCA_035276085.1 Steroidobacteraceae bacterium
GCCCGAAAACAGCGAAAACGCGGTTGCAAAATCAGGCAAAAAAACGCATTCTTGAGTCCCTTCGAAATCGCGTTTCGGGGCCATTCCAGGTGGCCTCATTACGCCGATCATCCCCGGCTCGATTACGCCGATCCGTGACACTGCCGATCTCAACTCTTGGCCTCAAAAGTCAACGACAGCGGCGAAATCAACTACTAGCGGCGAAATCAACTACTATTCTTACTGTGTAAAAAGGGCTATTTACAGCGAAGCGATACCTGGTAGTATTGAATAATATAATTTCGGGCGATCGCGATCAGAGACGATGTCGACGAATTTGACGCGTATCTGAATCATTTGGGGCAGGCGTTAGGGCACGCCGATCGTCATGCAGGCCTTAAGCGTTACTGTTCCGACCTGGTGTTGCCGCTGTCGCGCAAGAGCGTCGAGCCGATGGCGGCGCACGTTTGGCCCGCTTCACGCGAGTGCGAAGCAACAGTCAATCCAACATTTTGTGCCCAAGGCAGACTGATCTGATCGTGCGGTCCTGCAGCGCATACGCGAATGGGTGATGCCTGCGTTAGACGCAGCATGCTGCAGAAGAAAGCGGCTACTACTGGATTATTGACGACACCGGCTTCCCGAAGAAAGGCAAGCATTCGGTCGGCGTAGCGCGGCGATACTGTGAGCAGCTGGGCAAACAAGACAACTGCCAGGTGGCGGTAAGCCTGTCGATCGCGACGCAATCGTGGCAGCCTGCCGATTGCCTGGCAGGTGTATGTCCCCAAGGAATGGATGACGACTGTGAACGAGCGCGTCGTGCGGGCATTCCCGACGATCTTACCTTCGAGACCAAGCCACAGATTGCGCTAGCCCAAACTTCGAGAGGCTTTAGCATCTGGCATTGCACCGGGCATTGTGCTCGCCGATGCCGGGTACGGCGACGAAGCCGCCTTCCGGGAAGGGAGTTTTTTTGCCACGATCCGTTCCTTGAACGCGCGCTGCCTGCCCTTCCCTCGGATTACATTCCCCGGGCAGTCCAGCGCGCTCAACGCCACTTTCCTGATTCCATTGCTGTGTTGCGCATCCTGCTTGGACAAAGGCTCATGCAACGATGGCTCTCTTCCTGTCCGACGATAGAGCGCTCAACTAGTTTATGAGATAGTAAGACTAAGCGCACGGCTATGCACAAAAAAAAGGCGCCGCGCGGGAAGCACGGCGCCTAATAGACGATCGACATCTCTCACAGATGACTGGGCACGAACTGATACCCTGGGGCAAGGATATCTGCGCACCGCGAAAGGCGAAAGTCGGGAAAGTCTCAAAGTTATGTAGGGATTGGCCTACGGACATTCCAGCAATTGCAAGCGCCCCAAGTCGGTTTTGTCAGCACATCATGCGGCTACGTGATGGCAATGCAGGACATGGCCAGTCGCAGGTCGATGCACGTGATAAGCCCACCATTCCATCTACCGAAGGCACTGTGCCTGCTGCATGGGCGCTTGGACCTTGCGCGTTTAATCCGCAGAGCCCGCTGCTTCAGGTAGAGGCGCGGTGTGCAACAAGACGAACAGTCGACGCGGCTCAGGAGGTTGCCAAATCGTTGAAGCTCTGGGACTGACCCGAAGTCCGCTGCCTGATCATGTTGGAAAGCTACCCCGGAAAATTGAAACCTTCATCGTATAGGGCTGTGTCCGGAGTAAATCGAAAGCACCGCTTGCTGACAGACCTATTTACCGTCCTTACGCAGTAAGGCAGCAACTGCACGCATGTGGCGCTTACGCTTCTTTTTAAGCCATTCCAATGCTCTTTTTGGTTCACCTATTACGGCAAGCAGTGTCGAGTTATCGCGCAAAAGCATCTCGCTAGCAACGATGTTGTTCAGTGAACAACATCGTTTCTGCATTTTCTTGAGACGATTTAAAGTTTTCTGATGACCTCCGGATAGTACCGGGCCGAACAGTTCGAGCAGATATCTTGCCTTCCTCCCTCCCTTCCTGACATCGTGAAAAGCTGAGACGTCTGATCTTTTGGCCCTTCCTGCGAGCTTCATTCGTTTGCTCAACCATTTTCCCGATCCTGCGACACGGGTTTCCGGGAAGGCCTGAAGTGATTGCCGGTCTCGGCGCGCGACTAGCGCCTTTGACGTCTGTGAGAGGGCTTTAAGCAACAGGATCTTCATTTCGGGACTCGAAAGTACGTCGCAGCCTGCATTGAGTGCTGCCTGCTGAGCTTTCAGTGTCCCTTGTGGACGCTCGCGAGCGTCTCTGCACTGAAGGTTGAGCAGCGCGATCAGCACGTCGTAGTTGCGTGCCTTGGCCGCCGCATCGGCGAGAGACTTGAACAGCCCGCGCTGCCGGGTGTTCTCTCCGACATCAAGCAAGGGGCGATAGGACCACCATAACGATCGCAGGTAGCGCATGGTGAGGCGAAATTGATGTAGACCTTCTGGGGACGGTGCGCTGGCTACGGCGTTGGCCTGCTCGATTGCTTCGTCGACGAGTGGTGCCGCGAGACCTGAGAATGCTGACTCGGCAAATGCTTCACGTGGCTCTCGTTGATCCATTTCCTCTCCCGGACGTTTTCCAGTGACTTGTATCGTGCATCACGAAAGCCGCCATTGATCTGAGCAATGGGGCATCGCCCGCGTACGTTATAGCGCGCGAAAGTACGGGTTTACCGTCCATAGACGGACTCGCGACGATTAGATACGTTAGGACTATTTCGCGTGGAAGTCCTGCCATGATTACTCCCGCTTACGAATCCCTGACTCCCTTGGAAATCCTTGTGGACGACGCTAGACACAGCGGTAGATATCGAGTTCTGGGTGAGTCGGTTATCGTCTACTACGGAGCGGAGGTCAAATTCGCTTCGATTGGCATGGACCGTCCCGAAATGGTAGCCAGGTGGCTCCTGACAGATCTTGTTCGCCGTGCAGCTTCGAGCAAGCCGAAGCACTGACACGACGAAGGTCTCCAGTATGCCTGCCTAAATTGACGGTGCGGTGAACCGAGTGTTTTCGGTACGCGCAAGGCTGTGATGCAGAACCGAGGATGTATGGCCAAATGACGGTCACGGCGAGTGGCGATTCTGGGGGTACCCTACACCGGCATATCATAAGTTCTCGATTAACGCGGACAAGTTGAGCGTCCCGGTGGGGCTGTCTCACACGGCAAGGATATCGGCTGTCCTGGTGTGTTGTTGCGCCCAGGCACGTCGCGTTTACGCCGGACACATATCTCCCGGTTCCCCTCGAGAGAAATAGCCGGAGACCGTGCTCGCTTGAAAGCAGGCTCTCGGAGGCCGGTTAGGAATAGTCTGATTTTTGGACAGGGATTTTTTCTCGAGGACTACTCTCAACGCTCAACCTGCATCTGGTCCAAAATTCGTGCCTAGCCCGGCATCGCAAACCTGGATTACAGCCACTCGCGCCGAGGCACTCGTTGCCTTCGACCGATTCGATGCGACGTATGGAGCCAAGTACCCGAAGGCCGTCGAGAAGCTCACGAAGGACCGCAAAGAACTGCTCGCGTTCTACGACTTCCCGGCGGAGCATTGGCAGCACCTGAGAGCGACCAATTCGATCAAGTCGCCGTTTGCGACGATGCGCCATCGCACTAGCCGCGCCCGAAGTTGCCTGCCGCGCGCAACGATCCTCGGCATGGCGCTCTTGCTCGTTGAGTTAGCCGAGCAGTCGTGGCGTCACATCGCGGCGCCGAAAGAATCGAACACATTCTGAAGGGTATTCCCTTCCAAGATGGCATCCCGGTGATCGAAAGCGCACCGGCTCAGCAACCGCTCGCCGCTTGATGGTGTTCTGCCCGCGCATACACCAGAGTTGACATTAACATCCGAAATGTGAGTAAGGACAATTGCCCGACAGCGTACGCTTCCGACACAGCAAATAGTCGATTTATCTTGCCCAGGCTGGGCACCCCAGAGACGAAGGGAGAACGTCTCATGGTGTCGTTTCATTCGTAGCTAGCATTGAAGCAGGCAAATGGCGTAGCTGTCCTAAGGCAGTAGATGCCTATTAGCGCTGGTTGTCTGGCTCACGCTAGACGCCTCTTTGAGGAGGCATTCTCAGACAATGCTCGAGTCCGTGTGAGTCTAGAAGCCGCATCTGGAGAAGGCGAGGGCGAAGATAATGCGCTGTTTACGTTAGATCGTCGTCTGGTATTAAAACATCATTAAAGCTGAATTGCCATTTTTCAATTTTTGCTAGGATGATGCGTGTGAAGAATGCAGGCCGGATACGGGCGAAGTATTGGAATTCGACGGTGTCGCAACGACTGCTAAAAAAAAGACGCCGAGCACGGAGCGCGGCGTCTAATACACAATTTGCCGGTTTGGCTGGAGGGTGAGGCACGCTGTTGACACCTCAGCCACATATTTTGATCAAGTTCCCAAAATGCGAAAATAGGTAAAATCCTATTCTTGCGTAGGGATATCCCTAAAAATCGGTTAAGGACTTCTGGTGGCAAGCATAATTGAAATTTCTCAACATTGATTTCACCACGAGCGCAGACCAACATCCGACTATTGACGTCATGTGAGAAAAAAATTTGCCGAAAATGACGGTTGGGGCGGGAAAAAAACTGGCCGGAACCCTACCGATTGAGCGCGACCATAATCCAAGCACAACCTCGCCACCGACGCCTATGGAGCGCGGCAATCCGGTTCTGTGCCAATCGTCAACGTGACCCAATCTGTCCCGTTGATTGAGGCTATCGAGAGTGGGCGGCCTCTGGTCAACCCGGTCGCGTCTACACCGAGCGGTGTTACGGCCGCGACAAATACCGGCGCATTCTTCACGAGCGTTGCGTTCCGACCAGCATCGCAACGCGGTCACCCGCACGGAAGTGGGCTAGAAAATGTCCGTTGGGTCGACGAAAGCGCACATGCCTAGCTACATATTTCTCCTGTCTACGTATTCGCGTCGAACGTCGTGCTGAAATTCATGAAGCGTTCATCAAACGCGGCTGTTGCCTGATCTGCTGGAACGCTCTTCAGCGAGTTCAGCAGTCCTTCTAAAGCCGTTGCGCCTTCTATTTGCCGTACAGGGGAACGATGTGTCCTGCGACTGGTTAAGCAGAAACGGTCGAGATTCTGCGCCACGCGTGTGGCGGAGCAGGGAAATGCGAAGACATGGGCAATCAAATACTATGGCGACGCTGACAAGTCTTCGTTATCGTAGCCCGGCGCATGCCCTCAGATTCCTACACTAATTTCGGGATATCCTGACACGATTTGGACTTGGCCCTTCACCCGCATCTGACTTACACTCGCTTGCGCTACGAGGCGGGAGAGCAGCCGGGCCTGATGAATGCTTCATAGCGATCGGTGCAGTTCATTGCGGGCTGTTCAAATATCGTTGGATCGTCGAAAACCTTGCTCACTGCGGCGCTTTCCGATCACCGGATTGACGCTGTGCTGTCTTAATCCTGACGATGTTTTGCGCCCGTTTTAGCGGCCCGTACCGACGAATAATCGACAGCGGCACGCGAGAAGTTAAGTCGGCCTGCCTCGCCCAGTTTCGCCAGCGGCCACTCGTGCGGGTGGCCGCCTGCCAGTCGCGCAGTTAGCGCTAACAAGTCAAGAATCAGGAATCTGAGAATATGGATACACAAATCGATCAAACAGCTGGGATGCCGATTGGCTTGCTCGACGAACTTCCGCCGCCTGTCGATGCAACAGAATCGATTTTCTCAGTATTGCAAGAAATTTTGGCGCAGGGGCATCAAACTAGTAGCGTCGACTAATATCGCCATCGAAGAGTTGTTTGAATCGATCTCCAGTCGATTCTGCTGCGTCCGATAGCGTCGCCCGTTTCGCTTCATCGATCTCGGGAACCCCTGCTTCTCGAGTTCTTTTCGCGTCATGCTTGCATGGCGCTTTTTTTTGACAGTATGGGCGAGCAATTGTTCACCAAGAGCGGTAGTCAGCGTCGAGATCTTAGCTACAATTCCTTCTGTGTTTTGCGTTCGGGGCGTGTGAGAATTTCGCATGCATGCGGGGTCGGCTCCAAGAGAACGACTGGCAGGCAGAGTATTCACATGAACCTGAACTCGTCACTGACTTCCAGACTGCAGATGACCGCGCTGCAACTCTTTATTTCCGTAAGCGGCTCTGCCACTGAGGAACTGCATGCCAGCGTGCTCCGCGCGCGATCAGGCCGCTGGTTCTCGGCAGGCGCAATTATCTGTTCGCAGGCTCCGACGGCGGTGGCCAAAGCGCGGCGGTGATCTATGGCCTTATCGGTACGGCACGCCTGAACGGCATCGAGCCGTTTGCCTACCTGCGCACGGTGTTTGAGCGCATCGCCGATCATTCCATCAACCGCATCGACGAGTTGCTGCCGTGGCGCCTGATGCCGGCTGCACACATCGAGCAGCAAGCCGCCTGACAATCAATCCGATGGTCCAACCCCGCAAACCTGCCGTGCGCCTGGTCAAGGCGCCAGTGCCCGATTACGTACTGCGCGTTGAGCTGAAGTACATCAAGCCGGCGATCTGGCGACGAATCATCGTTCCCGGCTCGATCCGGCTGGGCAAGCTGCATGTCGTGCTGCAACTGGCCATGGGCTGGGAAGGCGGGCACCTGCACGAGTTCGTCTTCGGCGAAACCAACTACGGTGAACCTGATGACTTCGGATTCCAGAGCGATCCACCGATGCTTAATGAAGCACCGGTCACGCTGGCGAAGGCGCTGGGCGGGCTGAAGTCATTCACCTACATCTACGACTACGGTGACAACTGGCAGCATCGGGTCAAGGTCGAGAAGGCTCTGGTGCCTGATCCAGACATGCGCCGGCCGCTGTGCCTGGACGGGCAGAATGCGTGTCCACCGGAAGACGTCGGTGGAGTGCCAGGATATGCCGACTTCCTCGAAGCGATCAACGATCCGACGCACGAGGAGCACGATCACTTCCTCGAGTGGTGTGGTGGCAGCTTCGATCCCGCCGCCTTCGATCTCGTGCTCGCGAATCAGCTGCTCTCAGAGGTCAAGTTCTGATAGTCAAGACGGCCTCGGATTGACGCTTACTCGGAAACCCTCCCGAACATCAAGTCGACCCAGGCGAAGCAGCGCAGGCGGGCGCCGGTTTCGAGAGAGGGCGCCCGCACCGACCTAACACGACTGCAGGGGCAGAACGCTACCGCAACGTAGCGCGACCAACTCCTTGCGCAGGCTGGACACCTGGCGCAGCAGCGCGAGTTCGCGAGCCAGCGACTCGTCAAGCTGCGCCTGCAGATCCTGCACGTCGCCCTTCGCGCGGTTCAGACGCTCGGTCAGTTCGAGCTTCGGGCGCCCGGTCTCTGCGCTGGCTGCGTCGATCGCTTCGATCAGTCTGGTGAACTGGGGGCGCGGCTTCTTGATGCTCCCCTTCTTGCGACCTGCCTCGATTGCCACTGTGTCGTTGTTGATACGCGCGCCAAGGCGCTTCTTCAGCCGCTCAATGGCGGCGTAGTAGTCGGTTATGGCTTCGCTCATGCTACTTCCGGTTTGATTAGTTTCTCCTGCGCGGCAAGCAGTCGTTGCAGCGTCTGCGCCTCGATACGGTATTCGACGCTTGTCGCATCGAGCGCGCGCAGCTTCGCGACCGGAACCTGCTGCGCCTTGATCGCACGCTGAAGCTTCGACGCAGCGCGGCAAAGCAAAGGATGGCCATCGAAGCGTGCGAGCGGCGGATCGGTGCCTGAGCGTCCTCGTTTACCAGCGCGAGTTGTTTAGCCGTTAGTCATCACGATGGTCCCCGAGCGGTCACGACAATTGTTAGCCCCTGCCTCGGTGTCCTGAGTTCCTCCCGTGTGCGCGGCTCTCCGCATCCCTGTTGCAAACATCGCGACATTCGTGCACTATGTATCCATTGGATACAATGTAGGGGGTGCGATGGCGAACTCCAAGCTGATCTCGGCTATCGACTGCCAAAGGCGACACTGACTTATGGCGACTATGAAGTACATCAACACCTCACCCTTTTGAATTTGATATGGGATTCATCAAAATCAAAGTATCCGACGTTGCTTGTGCAAGCGTGCAATCCGTCGCGGGGCGCTTGTCGATATCAGGGCTTCGTCACGTTTCCAGTCCATTGCCGAGTTTTTCTGATGCCAAATACTGACAATCGAAAACCGATTCCCCGCAGCATCCTCATCTTTGGTGCGGCAGCACACATCGGTCGACCTCTTGCGCAATTTCTCCAGAAAGAGGCGCCATATATCCGGCTGCGCCTTGTGAGCAGCCAGCCGGATCGCTGCGATGCACTTCATCGGGACTTTCCGCAGGCCGAGGTGCTCAGCGCCAACTATCAGGATGCTGCGTCTCTCGATCGTGCCGTTGAGGGCATGGAGGGAATATTCGTCATTACGCCTGGCGGAACCGATGAGGCCATCGCCATGACGAACTTCGTGGATGCGGTGAAGAAGGCGGATACAGCCGTTCACATTCTGCGAACGCTCGGCCTGCAACCCGAGGCGAATCCTCGCCGGATTCCGCCAGAGCTGCGCCAGCCACCAGCGCTTGGGCTGCCGGTCCAGCATCCCATTGCCAAGCGAATCCTCGACGAGAGTGATCTGCCGGTGACTTACCTGAACTTCGGCGCCACCTTCATGGACAATTTTTTCTGGATGAAAGAGGGTTTGCAGCGCGAGCGCAAGCTTATCTGGCACGATCGGCTGATCCCGTTCATCGATCCGCGCGACATTGCCGAAGTCGCCGGCCGAATGTTTCTATCGGACAACCACCGTCACATCGGCCAGTTCCACACGTTGAACAATGGCCACGACCTGATGCGCTACAGCGATGCCGCGGTGCTGATGAGCGAGGTGCTGGGCGAGAAAATCACTCACGACGGTAGCAAGGACAGCTTTCTCGCGGCCTATTCGCATCTGGCAGCGAGGTTGTGGTGGTTCTTCGAGTATGAGCGGGAGAACGAGGTCGTCTGGGCGCGCAACGACTTCGTGGAGCGTATGTTGGGACGCAAACCGATCACTCTGAAGGAGTGGTTGCAAGAGAATGCACGGAAACTGTTGGTGCCAGAAACCTCCAAGTAGGGTCGCCAGTGCTCGCGCCGGCCAGTCGTGTTGCATAGGAGCCTGTCGTCTGACTGGGGCTGTCGGAATTTCCGTGCTTAAGGCAAGCTGAGAATTGCTCGGAAGGTCGCAAAAAGTGGTCCGCGTAAAGGATAGCGAATTGGTTCATGGCTGTCTTCCAGTCATGAGCCGTCCGTCCGCAATCAGGGATCAGATAACCCCAGTGCCGGTCATTTAGAACTGCTAACGACAGACCACTGGTAGCCCCAGCATCGCCGGCAGCGGCACCAGCGTGTGCAGCCCGGTGGACTGGGAGGAATACACCCAGTGGCAGTGGACGACCGTCAAGGCTCGTGCGACGCGCTACCTGTTCCGAGCTGAAAACAACGTCCTCAAGTGCTCACGCCTGAGGACGGTATCTCGCTACGTCCTCGCGCAGGCGGGGCGACATGTTTCAAAAAGAGCAGCAACTAAGAGGAAGGAGACAAGCATGCAATTGAGCAACAAGACCATCGTGGTGACCGGCGCATCGTCCGGCATCGGCGCGGAGACCGCGCGCTTGCTGCGCTTTCACGGCGCGCGCGTGATCGGCGTGGACCGCAACGCGCCTGGTATAACGCTGGACGGTTATGTCCAGGCGGATCTGTCCACCTCCGAGGGGATCGATCAGGCGGTGAAGCAACTGCCGCCCCAGATCGACGCGCTGTGCAACATCGCCGGCGTGCCGGGTACGGCGGCGGTGGATCTGGTCGCGCGCGTCAACTATCTGGGGCTGCGGCATCTTACCGAGCACTTGCTGCCGCGCATGCCGCAGGGCAGCGCAATCGTCAACGTCGCCTCCGTTCTGGGTGCCGAATGGCCGCAGCGCGTTGATTTGCACAGGACGCTGGCGCAAACCGCAGGTTTTGATGCCGGCGCAGCCTGGCTGGCGGCACATCCTGTGCCGCAGGACACCTGCTATCAGTACTTCAAGGAAGCGCTGATCGTGTGGACGCTGACGCAGGCGCAGCAGCTGTTCCTGCAGCGCTCCGTGCGCATGAACTGCGTCGCGCCCGGCCCTGTATTCACACCCATCCTAGGCGATTTCGTCACCATGATTGGTGCCGAGCGTATGGAGAAAGATGCGCACCGGGTGAAGCGTCCCGCCTATCCGGACGAAATCGCGCCCATCATCGCGATGCTGTGCGCGGAGGAAACACGCTGGATCAACGGCGTGAACGTGCCCGTCGATGGCGGGCTCGCCTCCACCTACTACTGACGCCACATCCCCCCGTGCTTGGGCAGCCAACAACGGGCTGCCCGCTGCCGCTTGCCCCGCCGAAATGTCCGGCTGCGCGACGCAGGTGTATCGCTTTGCCTGTCATCTGCCAAGGAGACCAAGATGCAACACGCAACACACGACACCAGGTATGAACGCAAGACGCTCACATTGATGGGACTGAGCTTCGGCCTGGTCGGGCTGGACCGCTGGATTATCGCGCCGTTGTTTCCGCAGATTCTGCAAGACCTCGGGCTGAACTATCAGCAATTGGGCAACCTGATCGGTATCCTGAGTCTGACATGGGGGGGCTGTGCGATTGTCATGGGCCGGCTGGCCGACCGCATCGGCCGCAAGAAGATTCTCGTTGTGACGATGGTGGCGTTCTCCGCGCTGTCGGGCCTGTCCGGCCTCGCTACCGGCTTTGCGAGCCTGATGCTGATCCGTGCCGCAATGGGCGTGGCCGAAGGCGCGTTTACGCCCGCCAGCGTGGTCGCCACCGGCGAGGCATCGCTGCCGTCGCGCCTGGGCTTCAACCAGGGGCTGCAAATGAGCATGTTCTCGCTGCTCGGGCTGGGTTTTGCGCCCATCATCGCCACCCAATTGTTGCAGGTTTTGCCGTCGTGGCACTGGGTCTTCATGGTGTCGTCGGTTCCAGGTCTGATCACGGCGGTGTTGATTGCGCGCACGCTGCGTAACGATGCGCCGGCGCCCGTCGGCGCTAGTGCCCAGCCCGGCGCCGGCTCGGGGAGGTTGTTGCGTTCCCGCAATGTCATGCTGGCTACGCTGGCCGTGCTGTGCGCGATGGCGGGTATCTTCGTGATTAGTGCGATGGTGCCGGTCTACCTTGAGCACGTGCTCAAGCTGAGCACACAGGATATGGGTTTCGTGGTGTCGGCCATCGGGTTCGGCGGGTTTGTCGGCTCCTTTGGTCTGGCGGCCCTGTCGGACCGGGTTGGTCGCAAGCCGGCTGCCATCGGTGCCTTCGTCGGCGCGGCAGTGCTGGTGTACGCCTTTGCGCAGACCGGTGCCAACCCGAAGCTGCTGTTCGCCTTGTTGTTTGGCCTGTCGGTGTGCGCGCTCGGTTTGCTCGGTTTGATCGCGGGGCCGATCGCCACGGAGGCGGCGCCGGTTGGGCTCATTGCCTCGTCGGTCGGCTTTGTGGCGGGCGTTGGGGAGATCTTTGGCGGCGGACTGGCGCCAGCCTTGGCGGGCTATGTTGCCCAGCACTTCGGGCTGCCCTACATGTTGCACGTTGCACTGGGCGGTTTCGTCTGTGGCGGCGTCGTGTCGCTCTTCCTAATCGAGACCGCGCCGTCTCGCCAGCGTGGGCCCGGCGTGGCCGCCTTGGGAGCCGGGCTCGACCAGTAGCTCACCCGCATTTCCGCCACGCGTGATACACAGAACACAACATCAAGGTCTCGGTCGAGCTTTGCCTTCCCCTGGGGAGGACGTCTTCGGGCGAGCTCACAGGGGAGACATCATGCACATCCAACACATCAAGCGGACATTGCTGGCCGACTGTCTGAGCGTCCGCGCTTGTGCGGCCTGGGCCCTCGACCAACCTTCCGCCAACGTGCGCGGCACCAGCTTCTTCGATTGCGAACCGCTGCCCGGCGGTCCGGGGTTTTACTTCGTCGAGTACCTGACCCAGTATTCCGCCAGCAAATTGATGAACAACGGCGGCAATCAGCCCGCTTTTCCGCCCAAGCAGAAGATCGACGTGACGGTGCCGGTGACTCAGTTGCTCTTTGTGCCGGAGGGCGCCAAGTGGGGCAAGGGCAACAAGCAGCTCGGCTTCTAGGGGGGCTGCCATTGGGGGGGCATCGGCCCGTGTCGATGATGGCATGCACAACGCCGTCCTCAAAGGGACGCACAGTATTGGCGATGTGTTGGCCGGAGCTTCGCTGCAGTTCCGTCATGGGGGTGCAGGGGCCACTATTCTCGCAGCGCTTCGAGTTGCAGGTGATTGCCCCGACGAGCCACTATGGCCAGAGTGCAGCGGTCAGCCCCGGCAGCAACTTCTGGCCCTATGAACCGTACTGTGCGTTGACTGTCTGGGCCCCCGATGCTGAGCATCAGTGTTCGCTTCAGTTGCTTGTGGAATGCCTGCAATAGCAATCCGAATGCCTCGTTCGGCACCGATGCAACGTCCACCCAGGCTGGTCAGGCGCTGCACGGCAATTTTGCCGTGCAGTATGAGATCAGGAACGGGCTGGTGGCGGGTCTGAGCGGTTATTGGCTCAGGCAGATCAGCGATACCAAGGTCAATGGCACCAACACGCCCGGCCGGCGCGAGCAGGTGGTCGGGGTTAGTCCGGCGGCAATGGTCGCGCTCTCGCCCAAGGACTTCCTGCTCTTCAATTGCTATCGCGAATTCGTGCGCAACCGCGCCGAGGGGCGACAAGTTCCAGTCGCTACAACCACCAATTCTGAGCGGCTGTCGTCCTCGCGCAGGCGCACTGCTGCCCGGAGTAAATATGGAGGAGAGGTCGGAAGGCGTTGCAGCCGTTGGCTAGGCAGGGTTGACCTGTGAGCGCCAACTCAGTTAAACCAAGGGCTGCAACGTGCATAGGAAAGCGGACTGCAAGAGCGATTGAAAGCGCCGCTGCGGGGGATGTTCGATCGGCTGGTGTGCGATAAGGGAGTCGACAACCACAGCAAGGGATTGGGCTGCTGGCTATTCATACGCGAGCAGAATTGCCCCCCGGCGAGCGGCTAAAATCGTGGGCCGGTTTATGCCGTAATTCCGAGGTTATTCCGCGATTCGATTGAGCTGTGTGAGCAGAGCGCGACCTGGATCCGTTTTGTGTTGTATCGGCGGAGGTAATACTCAAGTACCTCAAGGTATTGCTCGACAGTCGTTAGCCCGCCAATCTCGAGCATATAACAACTCCGTTTTCAGCCGCCCGAAGAAACCTTAGCAGGCCGCATCATCGGGCGAATAAGCCTCGCATCGTGTATCCAAGAGTGCCATCCCGGCACAACGATAGTGCGCACCGCGATCGGAATGGACCACAGGCTGTTTATCCGCGATTAGCCTGAAGCCCCGACCTCAGGCCGGGGCTTCGCGCCACGTTGGGGTAAAAACGCGCCTTTCTGGCGGCGTCGTGTAGCGGCTGCGCAGCCGGTTTGATATCCGAAACAACAAGACACTGACGCCAAGCCTGTGGGGGAGAGTTGGGGCGACGTTTCCAGGCAAGCCGCTGCGATCACTTTGCACGTCCTGATCGGATGCGCCGCTGGCGCACTGCGTGCAAGAAAGTGACGCATCACGCTACACTCGCGCCCAACTCGAATGATGTACCGCAGGCCCGGCCGTCGCGATAACCTGAGCAATGTCAGAAGGGATATTGCGGCAGTTCGTCCTTGACCGTGACCCACTGCCAGTGTGTGTACTGCTCCCAGTCGGCCGGACCGCCGACGCTGGTGCCGTTGCCGGAAGCGCCGGTGCCGCCGAACGGGTTGACCACCTCGTCGCCGATGGTCTGGTCGTTGATGTGCAGCAACCCGGTGTGCAGGCGCTCACCGAGCGCCAGCGCGCGCCCGACCGAGGCAGAGACGATGCCCGCCGACAGCCCGTACTCGGTGTTGGAGGCCAGCTCAGCGGCCTCCTCGTCGGTGTCGAACACGATGACGTTGGCGACGGGGCCGAACACCTCCTCGTCGAACGCGCGCATGCCCGGCTTGACGTTGGACAGCACAGTCGGCGCGTAGAACAGGCCCTCGTGCGTGGCGCCGGCCTCCACCACCGCACCGGCGGCGACCGAGGCGTCGACGATGTCTTTGATATGCTGCAACTGGCGCTGGTCGATGATTGGCCCGAGCGCAGCCGGCTGCGTGGCCGGGTCGCCGACTGGGAGTCGACGCGCCTTTTCGGCCAGGCGTCGAGTCAACTCGGCGGCGATCGGGCGCTGCACCAGCACGCGGCCGGTCGCCATGCAGATCTGGCCTTGGTGGAAGTAGGCGCCGAACGCCACCGCTGAAGCCGCCTTGTCCAGGTCGGCATCATCAAGCACGATCAGCGCGTTCTTGCCGCCCAGCTCCAGCGCGACCTTCTTCAGATGCTTGCCGGCCAGTTCGCCGATCTTGCGGCCGGCCGCTGTCGAGCCGGTGAATGCGATCATTTGCACTCCCGGCGCCTCCACCAGCGCCTGCCCGACATCGGCGCCGCCAGGGAGGACGTGCAGTACACCCTTTGGCAGTCCGGCCTGTTCCAGCGCTGCAGCGACTACGATGCCGCCAGTGAACGGCGTGCGCGGGTCGGGCTTGAGCACCACCGCGTTGCCGACCGCCAGCGCCGGCGCTACCGAGCGCAGGCCTAGCACCAGCGGGAAATTGAACGGCGAGATCACCCCGACCACGCCCAGCGGTAGCCGCCGCGCCAGGCTCAGCCGGCCCGGCGCGCTCGGTAGCACTTGCCCCTGCGCCTGCAGCGGCATCGCCGCAGCCTGCTGGAGCTGCACGATCGCCTCGCGGGTCTCGTGTTCGCCCTTGGCGCCGATTCCCCCAGTCTCGCGTGCGATCAGCGCCGCAACTGCGGCGGCGTCGCGTTCGAGGATCTGAGCAGCGCGGCGCAGCACCGCAGCGCGCTCGCGCGGCGGGGTGGCGGTCCAGGCCTTCTGGGCGGCACGCGCCTGCGCGACCGCAGCCACTACGTCCTCGGGGTTGGCCAAGCCGACTTCGTGGAGCGGCCTGCCGCTGGCCGGCTCGATCACCTGCAGGGTGCCGCTGCGGGCGGCGATCCACTCGCCGTTAAAGATGCGCCCACTCCAGTGGGTGGAATCGGTAAGAACGATGGGGTCTTGATGGCTCATGTCGGTGACTTCTGGTTGATGTCTACGATGGGCGTGTTCAGAACACATGAAAGGGCATATGCGATGAGGACGGAGGGGGAGGAATCAGCGCTCCAGCTCGCGCACCATCTCCTTGAGCTGAGCCTTCTGCAGCTTGCCGGTGGCCGTGCGAGGCAACGCGGCGACGAAGTGCACATGACGGGGCAGCTTGTAACGGGCCAGCCGAGCGCCCAGGAACTCCAGCACGTCGGCGGTATCCAGGTCGGCATGTACCGGCACAATCGCCAGGTAGCCGACCTCTCCCCACTGCGGGTCGGGCACGCCGACCACCGCGCATTCTGCGATTCCCGGGTGTTCGCCGAGCGCGGCCTCGATTTCGGCCGGATAGACGTTCTCTCCGCCGGAGATGTACATGTCCTTCTTGCGGTCGACAATCCAGAAGAAGTCGTCCTCGTCGTAGCGCACGATGTCGCCGGTGTGCAGCCAGCCCTCTGTGTCAATTGACTTGGCGGTCTCTTCCGGTTCCTGCCAATAGCCGGGTGTCAGGTTCGGCCCGCGCAGCAGCAACTCGCCTGGCGTATGAGCCGCGCAGTCGCGCCCCTGCGCATCGACGACACGGGTCTGCATACCCGGCGCGGGAACCCCGACCGAACCGAGTTTGGCGCGGATCATTTCCCGATCGACTGGCATGCCGAACACGGTGCCGGTCTCGCTCATGCCGAAGCCGGAAACCATCGGCACACCGTCTTCGAGCCACGCGGCGATGTCCTCGACCGCATGCGGCGCGCCGCCGGTCATCAACGCGGTGACGCGCCTCAGTCGCGCCGGGTCGAAGCCGGGCTGTTTACGCAAGGCCAGTAGCATTTGTGGCACGCCGCCGTAGTGGCTGATGCCCAGCGACGGATCCATCAGCCAGGCCAGCGTGCGCGCCGGCTCGAAGCCATCGGAAACCTGGATCGAGCCGCCCTGCGTCAGCACCGGCCGTACGTTTGCGATCAGGCCGATCACATGAAACATGGGACCCTCGCACAGGAAGCTGCTATTCCCATCCACACGCGTGCAGGTGGCGAAGTTCCAAGCGCTGTGCTGCAGGTTGCCTTCGGTCAGCATCACGCCTTTCGAATGACCGGAGGTACCGGAAGTGAATAGCACCAGGCTGGGACGCGCTGGATCAATGGTCGTGGCGGCCAGTGGCGCGAGCGCCTCGGCTGCATGGGCGAACTCCGCCAGCGCTTCGGCCTGCGGCAGTGCCTGTGCCAGCGCGTCGCCGAGCAGCAGGCGCGGGCGGATACGTGCGAGTTGTGTGGTGATCTCCGCGCTGCTCAGGCGCCAGTTCAATGGCACATAGATCGCCCCAATCCGGGCGCAGGCAAAGTGCAGAGCGACCTGCCAGGCGCTGTTGCGCGCGAGCACCGCGACGCGTTCGCCAACGCTGATCCCGCGCGCGGTCAGCGCCGTGGCCAGTTGGCCGATTAGACGATCGAATTCGATGTAGCGATATTCGCGCCCGTGCACAAGGTCACGCGCGGCCAGCCGCTGTGGTGTCAAACGCGCATGGAAGGCTATGCAATCGACGGGCGTAGTCATGTCAGCTCCCCGCACACGGCGACCGATTTCCAGACCAGACACTCCCCTGCCTGCCCACGGCTGGCGTCGCCGCGCAGGGTCTCAAACCAAGCATTCATTATTATTCCCTCCTCTGGCGTCGCAGCGGTGCGGCCCCGTGTCATTCAACTGCAGGGGCCAGGCCGGCACTGTTACTGCGCGGCCTTGGGCGTGTACTCGCCCAAGCCGGGCTTGTAGCTCTTCTCGTCGATGAACTGGCGGATGCCTTCTTTGCGGCCCTCGCTGTCGAAACTTCTGAGCGCCTCGCCCATCCGAGTTAGATAGTCTTCGGCCTCGTCGTAGGTCATCGCGCCAACCCGGCGCACCGCGTCCTTGGCGTATTTCAGTGTGACCGGGTTCTTCTTCAGCAGGATATTTGCGACCTCGCGGGCCCGTTCCTCCAGGTTCTCCAGCGGAACGCTTTCGTTGACAAGCCGCCACTCGGCAGCCTTCTTGCCGTCGATCAGGCCGCCGGTCAGGGCGAGCCACATCGCATCGCGCAGCGGTAGCAGTTCCACAGCGACCTTGGTCACGCCGCCGCCGGGCAAGATGCCCCAGTTGATCTCCGACAGGCCGAACTGCGCTTCGTCCGCGGCGATTGCCAGGTCGCAGGCGAACAGTGGGGCAAAGCCGCCACCGAAGCACCAACCGTTAACCGCCGCGATGGTTGGCTTCTGGAACCAGCGCAGGCGCCGGAACCAGCCATAGGATTCACGCTGCGACTTGCGCACACCGCGCAGGCCCTGCGCCTCGGTCTCGCGGAAGTATTCCTTTAGGTCCATGCCGGCAGACCAGGCCGTACCCTCGCCGCCCAGCACCAGCACGCCGACGTTGTCGTCGAACTCCAGTTCGTCGAGCACCTCCATCATGCGGCGGTTGAGCTTGGGGCTCATGGCGTTACGCTTGTCTGGGCGCGTAAACTTTACCCATGCGATGCGATTCTCAATCCGAACCGATACGACATCACGATCATTCATGCTGGTCTTCCTTCGTGGGTGGTAGAAAATGGCCTAGGGCTGCTCGGCGACTTCGCCGGCCAGCGCCTCAGCCGTGGCGGCTGCGTTCAATTTGGACAGCAGGGTCAGCAGGGTGCGCCGCTCAGTTGCATTCAGACCAACGCAGGTACGGTCGCCCGCTTCCGCCAGGCGCTGCAGTGCCGCGTGCAGCGTGCGTTCGCCTAGGCTAGTCAGGAGCAGGCCCTTGCTGCGACGGTCGCGGCCCTCGGCGCGCTCGATCAGCCCCTGCTCAGCGAGTGCGTTGGCGATCTTCATGCCGGCCGCGCGGTTGACCAGCAGCCGATTGCCCAATTCGGTCTGGTCGCAGCCAGGCTGCTCACGAATATGGAATAGGGCGGTGACGCGGGCCGGGGTCAGGTCTAAATCGACCAGCGCCGCCCGCGCTTGGTAACCAGAAGTCAGTGCCGCCAGTTGCAGTTGATACCCGAGGTCTGCTTCGAGATTAGGTTTTGTCATTGTCGTAGCGCTCCAATTTTGTATCCAGTGGATACATTTTGCATTAGAAGCCCGACGCTTGCAACAGGGATGTGCGAGGGTAGTTCACATGCGCTCGAATCTCCGGAGAGGTATCGGGAACAGCATCACAGCAAGGTGGTTGCATCGCCGGATGCTTTTGTGTCATCGCAGATTTCCTACTCAGTGGTCGGCCAGAACTGATGAGGGTGTCGGCAGCGGCACGATGTCTGCTCCCGATTTCTCGGCTGGCTTCACGGCTTCAATGTTTTCGGCCAGCGTGCCGAACGCCGCTTGAAAGGACGGGCATTTCGGGCGTGTCCAATGCGACGATGTTCCGGCTAGGTCGGAATGCTTCAGAAAAGCGTTCACGGCTGGCGGGCGTGGGACTGAATACGCGCACTGACTGGAGCGGCCGCACGGCATTCAGGCAATCGAGCGCATTCTGTGCTCCAAAGCCTGATCCAATCACCGCAACGCGTGGCGGACGATGAGGGCGCCAGGAGCTCCACTGCCAAAGTCGCAGCGGGTGCCGTACGGAGCCCGGTGATACGGTTGTCGCTGATCAACGCGCTCAGGGCCATGGCTGCCGGTTGAAAGTGAGATCAGGCAGCTCAGTATCTCGCGCAGCGGGCGCATGAAGACGCGGCGATCGACATCTTTCATTTCGTGGGAGCCCAAGGCTTCCCGATTGGGGAACTCTGGTCGCGCGGGCTGCCCGACTGCCGCGAAATCGTGGATTTCGGGACCGCGGTGAGATGCCCCTCATGCGGCAGGTAAGTAGATACCCTATTTTCTCTTATTTGAAATTGAACTCACTTTCAATTTCTGAATCAACTCGCTAGAATGCCACCATCAAAGCAAAAGTTGACCAGTAAAGCCATGGAAACAGAGCAGCCATCTCGACCGCGTGCAGGAACAAAGCGCAGCAAAACCGAAGCGATGATCAAGGACGCTGCTCGCCGTGTGCTGGCGCGCGATGGATACGTCAACGCCAAGATCGGGGACATCGCAGACGAAGCAGGCAAGGCGATCGGTTCCTTTTATCAGTACTTCAAGAACAAGGAGGAGTTGCTCCTTGCGCTTGCAGAAGAGTTTCGCGTCGCGCTGCGTGACAGCATCAGCCCTCCCAGTAGCATCGACGAAGATCCCTTTGAGAACTTTCGCGAGATGCTAGGCTCGTTCTGGCGCGTCTATCGCGAACACCGTGCGGTCGCGGTCGCCGTGTTTCAGGCATCAATGGTGAACGAATCGTTTGCAGCCATCTGGCGTGAGGTCCGTGCGGAAGGTATTCGGGTGAGCAGCACTCGCATTCGCCTTGCCCAGCGACTTGGTTATTGCACTGGTGTCGACCCTGAAGTCGCTGGGTCAAGCCTGTGTTCCATGATCGAGTTCACTTGCTATAACTGGGCCATCGGCGATGGTGACCTGGAAATACTTGGTCGTGACATAGACGACGACGTGCTGACGGACACGTTGACCAAGATGGCCATCGGCGCTATTCGTTGGCGAGAGCAGTCGCCGCCCTGACATTCCCCGATTCGAGAACAAGAGCGAGATGCCCTTCGGCAGGGGAGCGCTCGCCTATATGCCATGCAAACATGTCCGGCACAAAAATGCCGATGGAGGCAACCTTGACTCAAGTGTCTGATACCGACAACGATCTGTTCAACCTTCCGCACTGCGAACGAATGCTCGATCCGCAGCCCGTGTACAGGGAGCTGGTTGCCAAAGGGCCGGTTGTACGCGTTCGTAACCCTGTTGGAACGGAGGTCTACATGATCACGCATTGGGCTGAAGGCTTGGTCGCTTTGAATGATCCGCGCATCGCCAAGGGGGCGCAATACATGCAGCTCGCGCTTGCCAAGACTGGCAAGAGTGGGCCGAGCTCTGGCTTTCCGATCTCTGGCGCGCAAGCCGGCAATCTGCTCAATACGGATGCACCCGAACATACGCGTTTGCGATCGCTCGTGAACCTCGCGTTTTCGCCGCGCAGACTCGAGGCGATGCGTACGATGATCGAAAAGATGGTCGATGATCTGACCGATGCGATGCGGGGCCGCGATAGTGCTGACCTGATTGGGGACTTCGCATATCCGATCGGGATCACGGTTATCTGCACGATGCTGGGGGTACCGGAAGACCGCAGGGCGGATTTTCGCCAGTGGGCTGCCTGGGCAATGACGCCGGGCCATAGTGACCAGGAGCGAGGTATCTCGCTGCTGCAGGACTATCTGGTGGGATTGATCGACGAGAAGCGTGCCGCTATCCCGGCGGGGACATCGCCTGACGAACAACCGGACTTGCTGTCGGCCATGATCGCTGCTCGCGATGCCAAGGATGCACTGAGCGACGAAGAGCTTCGCAGCATGGCCTACCTGCTGCTCATCGCCGGACACGAAACGACAGTCGGGCTAATCGGTAACACGCTGTTGCATCTGCTGCGTAATCCAGAGCAGATGGCGTTGCTTCAGGCCGACGCGGGTCTTGTAAAACAGGCTGTCGAGGAAACCCTGCGCTATGACGGTTCGGTGCACCGGACAACGTTCCGCGTCACCATCGAGGACGTCACCATCGGTGACACCACGATTCCGCGCGGCAGCTTCGTACAGATTCTGATAGCTGCACTGAATCGCGATCCTGCACGGTTCGAGAATCCCGATCGCTTTGATATCACGCGCACAATCAAGCAGCACACTGCATTCGGACATGGCCCCCACTTCTGCCTGGGTTCGCATCTCGCTCGGATGGAAGCGCAGACGGCTGTTGCGCGCGTCGTGAAGTCATTCCCTCAAATGGCGCTAGCGTGCGAGCCGGAGGATATTCCCTGGGTGAGCACCGTGATCCGCGGGGTGCAATCGATGCCGGTCAGTCTCAGCGGTGCGGTGACCGTTGGCGAACCGCAATGAGTGCAACATCGATGAAAACGTACCTCAATGTCGTCGGTGGCTCGAGCACGAGTGCATCGGATTTCTATGACGTAATAGATCCCGCCACGCTGGGCACAGTCGCGCAGGCGCCGATCTCTTCCGTCGAAGACCTTGACGCGGCGGTTGCAGCGGCCAATGCCGCGTCGCGCGGAGTCTGGGCGCACGATCTGACGAAGCGAAGGGCGATGCTGGGACTGTGTGCGCACAGGATCGAAGCCTTCAGCGACGAACTCGCCAACATTCTGAGCCAGGAGCAAGGCAAGCCGCTGGCTGCTGCAAAAGGGGAAATCGCGACGGCGGTACGTCTGCTCAGCTATTACGCACACAAGGACGATCGCAAGGAAACCCTGCGTCGCCGCGCCTCCGAATATGTCGACGTGGTGCGTGCGCCCATTGGTACGGTTGGCTTGATCGTGCCGTGGAACTATCCCATCGCCATTCTGATGATGAAGCTGGCCCCGGCCCTTTGGGCAGGGAATACTGTGGTCATCAAGCCGGCACCGTCGACCCCGCTCACGACGTTGAAATTCTGCGCGCTGCTCGCAGACATCCTGCCCGCGGGGGTGATTAACACGGTCACAGGCGAGGGCGACATCGGCCAGGCCTTGGTCGAGCATGCGGGGGTCCGCAAGGTGTCCTTTACGGGATCCACTCCCACCGGTGCACGCGTGATGCAAAGCGCTGCCCCCATGTTGAAGCGTCTGACGCTTGAGCTCGGGGGGAACGACGCAGCGATCATCTGTCAGGATGCAAACATCGACGACATCGCTCCCCGAGCTTTCAGCAACGCATTCACGAACGCGGGGCAGCTCTGCTGTGCGATCAAGCGGTTATACGTGCACCGTAGCGTGTCCGACCAGATGATCGATCGTCTCACGCAGATTGCCAGGGGCTGGCGAGTCGGGCCGGGGCTTGCTCCGGAAACACAGATGGGGCCATTGAACAACGCAGCCCAACGCAATCATGTTCGTGCGCTACTTGAGGATGCTGTCGCCCGAGGTGGAACGATCCATGTGGGTGGAGAACCCCTCGATGGATACGACGGGTATTTCCTGACGCCTGCCATTGTTTCTGGTGTGGGTGACGAGGCCCGCCTCGTCAAGGAAGAGCAATTCGGCCCAGCGCTCCCGGTGTTGCCGTTCGACACGATCGACGAGGCCATCGAGCGCGCCAATGCCTCTGAGTTTGGCCTTGGCGGATCGGTCTGGTCTTCAAATGTTGCCACCGCAGTTGAGACTGCTTCCAGATTGGAAGCAGTCAATCTCTATGTGAATCAACATGCCGTGCCTCCCGATCCGGAACTGCCTTTCGGCGGCATGAAGTCGAGCGGGTTCGGCTACGAGCTGGGCGAGTGGGGCTGCGACGATTTCAGCATTCGCAAGGTGCTCAATGTGAAAACAGGAGCGGCGTGATGCGAACCATGCGTGCCGCGCTACTCGAATCCCCACGCGGTCGACTCCGGATCGTCGAAGGCGTGGAAATTGATGATCCGCGCGAAGGCGAAGTCCTGGTGCGGGTCCGCCATTGCGGTGTGTGTCAATCGGACCTCAGTATTGTCGACGGAGCTATGCCATATCCCATGCCGGTCATCCTTGGGCATGAGGCATCGGGTACGGTCGAGGCAATTGGCCCTGGCGTTACGGATCTGAAGATTGGTGATCGCGTGGTGCTGTCGGTGCGGCCGCCTTGTGGGGAATGTGAATTCTGCTTGCGCAATCAGCCTGTGCTTTGCAAAGCCGCGCCGAGCCCGGCCACATCAAGCACGCCGGCTGCCTCGCGTCTGCGTCGCAACGGGGTGGAGATCACCCAGGGATTGCGATTGGGGGCGTTTGCAGAGTACGCGCTGGTCGAAAGAGCTGGCGTGGTGGTGGTGCCGGATGGCGTCCCGTTGAGCGAAGCGGCCGTGGTCGGGTGTGCGGTGCAAACCGGGATGGGTTCGGTGTTCAACATCGCCCAGGTGAGTGCAGGAAGGACTGCTGCTGTGATCGGGCTTGGCGGAATCGGTCTATCGACCGTTCAAGGCCTGAAGCTCAGCGGAGTCAAAGCCCTGATCGGCATTGACCCACACCCGACAAGGCGCGACAAGGCGCTGACGCTGGGTGCCAGTGCCGTCTTCGACAGCGCAGATGTGGCGCTAGCAAGTGATGCCCTGGCTTGCGTTGAGAACGAAGGCTTCGACTACGTCTTTGACTGCGTTTGCGCACCGGGAACCATGCAGGTGGCGGCGAAGCTTGTCAAGAAAGGTGGGCAGATCGTACTGATCGGGGTGGCGAAAGGGGGAACAGCGGTTGAAGTGCCAGCCTTGGATGTCGTGCTCAAGCAACTCAGCATCAAGGGCTCCTTTCTCGGGAATTGTCATGCGCAACGCGACATGACCCGGTACCTCGACCTGTGTTGCAACAACAAACTGAATCTCAAGAGCCTGGTCACGAGAGAGCGCCCGTTGGACGAGATCAACGAAGCGTTCGAGGACATGCGTAACGGCGTGGGCGTTCGTACCGTGTTGAGTATTTAGCAAGGTGAAGCGATGAATCTGTGTCTGACATCCTCGGTGACGAGAGCGGCTCAAATCAACCCAGACGGTTTGGCCGTCGCAGGTCCCGGTGCGGTTTCGTGGAAGGTCTTTGCTGAACGGGTGAATCGTGTGGCGGCAGGCCTACTGGCCGTTGGCGTCCGTTCCGGCGATCGCGTCGCATTGCTGTCGTTGAACCGGCCGGAGTTTCTGGAGGCACAGCATGCGATCTGGGCGGCCGGCGCTGTGCTTATCCCGATCAACCATCGGCTTGCGGCGTCCGAGATCATCGACATTCTGAACGACGCGCAAGTCAGTTGCCTGATGGTCGATGAAGACCACACGGCCAACATACCGGAAGTCGTGAAGTCGGTTGAGAGCCTGCAGTTGTTGGTTGCTTTGCAGGAACCCAAGGTGTTGGCGTTGAACGCTTTCGGTGTTCCTGTGGCCTTGCTGACGCAGTTGCGGGACACAGAGCCGATGGCCACGACGCTGGCCATGGTGGACGACGAGTCCACGGCGGCTATCTTCTACACCGGCGGGACAACGGGCCGACCCAAGGGGGTCATGCTGTCTCACAAATCGTTTGCTGTGCAGGCGCTTGTCATGGCCAACGCGCTACAGCTTCAGGCCGACAGTGTCTATCTGCACGCAACACCGATGTTCCATCTGGCGGATTTCGGGATCGGATTGGCACTGACGATCGTCGCCGGTGCCCACACCTTCATGCCCCGGTTCGGCGCGGCTCAGGCGATCGAGCGAATCGCGGCCGTTGGTGTTACGGAAGTCAATCTCGTGCCCACGATGCTCGCGACCATCTTGGATGAGCTCACCACCGATCAAACGTCGGTATTGATGAAGATTCGAACCGTTGCGTACGGAGGCTCTTCGATTACTGCGCCACTTCTGCGGCGGCTTATGCAGGCCATGCCGCTAGCGCGCTTCCGTCAGTTCTACGGAATGACCGAACTCTGCGGCGCCTGTACGACCTTACCGCCGGATCGGCACGTTGTCGATGGCTCGCTTGCTGGCAAGCTGGGAAGCGCAGGGCAGGCGTTGCCGATGACCGAGGTCGAGATCCGCAGTACCGACGGGGAATGCTTGGAGAACGGACAGCTTGGCGAAATCGTCGTCCGCGGTCCACAGATGATGCAAGGCTACTGGCAGAACATTGCCGCAACCGAAGCGGCGCTCAGCAATGGCTGGCTGCGCACCGGTGACGTCGGCGTCGTCGATGCCAACGGATTTGTGACGATCATCGATCGGATCAAGGACATGATCGTGACCGGCGGTGAAAACGTTTATTCGGTCGAAGTCGAGAGCGTCCTGGCGAGCCATCCCGGCGTAGCGGCGTGCGCGGTCATCGGGCTTCCGGACCCCAAATGGGGTGAGCGTATTCACGCGGTCGTCGTCAAGCGTCCCAATACGTGCCTCTCAGAAGACGACCTGGACGAGCACTGCCGGACACGGATCGCCGGATACAAACGGCCGCGCAGCTATGAGATTCGCGAGAACGCATTGCCTTTGAGTGGAGCAGGAAAAGTCCGTAAGGCG
The DNA here is from genome assembly GCA_035276085.1 of Steroidobacteraceae bacterium. GTDB lineage: Bacteria > Pseudomonadota > Gammaproteobacteria > Steroidobacterales > Steroidobacteraceae > DATELY01. The sequence continues at coordinate 25,136 of DATELY010000057.1, forward strand.
CAACTGAAGGAAGATGCACTGAACAGGTCTTCCTGACACCGCGACAGCGGTCTGACTCATCCGATTCAAATTTGATCGCCTTGCGAACCGGCAAGGCGCTGGGAGCGCGTTTGCCATGAAAAAGACAGTCTGGACCTGACGCCTCGCTATCGTCACTGCCGGTGAGCCGGCAGCATCGGCGCTTGCCGCAGACGTGAGCGGATTTTACCTTTCAACATGGAACAAGTGCCTTGCTGAGCAAGGTGCGGGGACGCTTTTACTCTAATGAAACACGACGCATATATTTTTGACGCCCTGCGTTCACCGCGAGGTCGCGGCAAGAAAGACGGGGGGCTTCACACGCTGTCGCCAGTTGAGCTTGGCGCAGAGCTGCTGAAGGCTATCCCGGCCCGTAGCCCGCGAATCGTCAGCGACCAGGTCGAAGACGTGATCTTCGGCTGCGCGGAGGCCGTCAACGACCAGGGTGCGAACCTTGCCCGGTCGGCGGCCCTGTACGCCGGCTACGCAGATTCGGTTGCTGGAAGTACCGTCGCGCGATTTTGCGGCTCCGGTCTCGAGGCATTGAACATCGCGGCCTGCAAGGTCATGGCCGGCCAGGGCGACCTGTTTGTCGCAGGTGGCATCGAGATGATGTCGCTCGTCCCGATGCTGTCAACGGGTGGTCCCACGGTGAGCGATACGTTCTTCAACGACAAGTCGTGGGCCACGCCACAGGGCGTATCGGCCGACATGATCGCAACGCTCGAAGGTTTCGGCCGCGAAGACGTTGACGCATGGGCCGCTCTATCCCATCAACGTGCGGCGAAGGCCATTGCGGAAGGCGCGTTCGACCGATCAATCGTACCGATTCGCGATAGCAATGGAACGTTGATGCTCGATCGCGACGAACTCGTCCGGCCGGACACTACCGTTGAAAGCCTGGCGAAGCTCAAGCCCTCGTTCGAGAAGGCGGCCGATGCCGGCTATGACACCACTGTTCGACGCCGCTATCCGCAACTGGATCGTCTGCTCCACGTACACCACGCGGGTAACTCTTCGGGCATTGCGGATGGCGCTTCGGCAGTGGTGATCGGAAGCCATGCGTACGCGGAATCGATGGACATCAAGCCGCGCGCCCGGATTCGCGCCATTGCGCAGGTCGGCATTGAGCCTTGCATGATGCTGACCGGACCCGTCGAAGCCAGCCGGCGTGCGCTTGCGCGGTGCGGCTTGACCTTTCAGGACGTAGATCTGTTCGAGGTCAATGAAGCGTTCGCGTCGGTCGTCCTGTACTTCAACCGGCATGCGGGCGTCGATTCTGACCGTGTGAACGTCAACGGCGGCGCCATCGCGCTCGGTCATCCGATCGGCGCGACGGGCGGCATTCTCGTCGGCACGCTGCTGGACGAACTGGAGCGCCGCGATGCGCGCATTGGTGTCGCCACCATGTGCACCGGCTTGGGTATGGCAGTCGCAACAGTCATCGAACGAATCTGATGAAGAGCGCAAACATGATTGAGATTTCACTGGACCCGAGCACGGGTATCGTGACGCTAACGTGGAACGTTGCGGGCTCATCGGTCAACGTCAAGAATCAGGCTGCGATTGCGGCTTTTGTGGAAGCCGTCGACGCTGCCGTGACTGACGACAACGTCACCGGCATCATCGTGACATCCGCCAAGAAGGACTTCATTTCCGGTGGCGATCTGGATGAGCTGCGCGAGGCCCGGACACCTGAGGCCGCGCTCGCGCTGGTCAGAAACTTGGGCGTTTGCCTACGCCGGCTGGAAACGAGCGGAAGGCCCGTTGTAGCCGCGATCAACGGCTCGGCGATTGGCGGCGGCCTGGAAGTTGCCCTGGCATGCCACTACCGCGTCGCCGCAGACAGCGAAGTAACGCGCATTGGGCTACCCGAGGTCACGCTGGGCCTGATGCCCGGCGCGGGCGGGACACAACGCCTTCCACGCCTCATCGGTATCGCAAAGGCAGCGCCGCTCCTGTTGGAGGGCAAGCTGCTTAAGGTTCGTGACGCTGCTGCGCTCGGCATCGTTGACGCCGTGGTTTCGCCGGAAGAACTCATCAATGCCGCGAAGGCATGGCTGCTCGAACACCGTGAAGACCACGACGCAGTTCAGCCGTGGGACCGTGATCGATACACCGTTCCGGGCGATGACCCGCAATCGATGAAGGGACGGCTGTACTTCATGGGCGCGTGGCCCAGGCTGCGCCGGAGGACGTCACCGGATGACCCCGCGGCGGGTGCGATCCTGCAAGCGCTTCACCATGGTGTCGAGCGAGGCATCGACGCGGGGCTGAAGATCGAAGCTCGTCTCTTTGCCGGCGTTGTCTGCTCGGACGCCGCCCGAAACAAGATCAACACGTTGTTCTATGGCGTCAACTCGGCCCGGCGACTCAAGGCAAGGCCGGCTGGCATCCCGGCCTTTCAGCCGAAACGCATCGGCGTGATCGGTGCGGGGTTGATGGGAAGCGGGATCGCGCATACGGCAGCACGCGCGGGTCTGGACGTCATTCTGCTGGATGCCACGCAAGACCGGGCCGACGCGGGTCTGGCCTCGATCAAGAAGAATCTGGGCAAGACCGTGGAACGCGGGCTTGTTACTGAGAATGACGCCGCATCCATCCTTATACGGATCCAGGCCAGCGATGACTTCGCGCGCCTGGCTGGTGTGGACGCCATCGTCGAGGCGGTCGTGGAACGCGAGGATATCAAGGCGGACGTCACGCGGCGTGCCATGGCCGCTGCACCGGGCGTTCTGTTCGCATCGAACACGTCGACGCTTCCGATCACGACGCTGGCGAAACTCAGCACCGTTCCCGAGAACTTCGTCGGTATGCACTTCTTTGCCCCGGTTGACCGCATGCCGCTGCTGGAAATCGTGCGTGGCGAGCCGACCTCGGATGAGGCGGTCGCAAAGGCGCTGGATCTTTGCCGGATTCTCGGGAAGACCCCGATCGTTGTGCGCGATGGCCGCGGCTTCTACACCAGCCGCGTGGTAGGCGCCTATACGAGAGAAGCGCTGCTGCTGCTCGCAGAGGGTGTGCCCCCCCACGTGGTCGACAACGTGGCGATCAACGCCGGTATGCCGATCGGCCCGTTGGCCATGGCGGACCAGACGTCACTGGATCTGTTGCTGGACATCATCGGCAGCCTGGCCGGCGAGCAACGCGAACAGGAACCCTTCGTCCGTGCATTGAAGGTCCTCGATCGGATGGCCTCCCAGCTCGAGCGGCGTGGCCGCAAGGTGAATGCGGGGGTCTACGACTACTTGCCGAACGGAGACAAGACGGCTTGGCCCGGCCTTGTGCAGGAGTTTCCTGCAGCATCACCCATGCCAGACGCGGCCGATATCGAACAGCGTCTGCTGCACATTCAGGCGCTGGAGAGTATTCGTGCGATGGAGGAGGACATCTTCCATGACCCGGTTGACGCGGATGTTGCTTCGGTCCTGGGATGGTCTTTCCCGTCTAGTCGTGGCGGGGTGCTGTCTCATGTCGACGGTGTCGGGGTTGCCGAGTTCGTTCGTCAATGCGAGGCATTGAAAGCGCGCTACGGCGATCGTTTTGAGCCTCCCGCCAGCCTTCGAAAGATGGTTGCAGAAGGGCTGAGTTTTCAAAGCGCTGCGGGAACGCGCCATGGCTAACCTGACTTGTGCAGAACTCCAGTCCATCGCTGGCCAGGTCTTCCCTCCGCTCGTGCAGGCGCTGGGGCTGCGCGTGGAGACGGTAGACGGCGATGGCGTCGTCGTCCGGATGCCCATTTCTCAGCACGTCGCCCGACCAGACGGCGTGATATCGGGGCAAGCCATCTGTTCGTTGGCGGACACGGTCATGGTGTTGGCCATTGCCAGTCAACTGGGTGAATTTTGCCCAGTGGCGACCGTTGATTTTCACGTCAGCTTTCTGGGTGCGATTCGAGACGTTGATGCGATTGCAATGGCAAGGGTTGAGCGTATTGGTTCGAGCCTTGCGTTTGTTGCTATCGCCATTTCATCGGCAAAAGATGCCGGAAAGATCGCGGCCAAGGCAAGCGCCACGTTCGCTATGCCTCGCAAGGCTAACGGCAAGGGGAAGACAGTATGACTTCACGTCCGGTGAAAGTCGCCATTGCCGGGGCCGGCATTGGCGGCCTTGCGGCCGCATTAGCCCTGCGTCAACGTGGGTGCGAGGTGGTGGTCGTCGAGCAGGCAGCGCAACTCGGTGAGGTGGGTGCCGGCGTCCAGATGAGTCCGAACGCGGTCAAGGTGCTCAGGGCCCTTGGCGTTGAGCCGCTGATCCGCGATGTTGCCTGCCAGCCCTTGGCGTTCACCGGGCGCGACTGGAGGAGTGGGCGCGTCCTGTACCGGACCCCCATCAAGGGAGTGTACGAACGCCTCTACGGTGCGGGCTATTACCACGTGCATCGCGCCGACCTCCATGGCGCGCTCACGCAACAGCTGGCTGCGTCCGCGCTGCACCTTGGGCGCCGTGTCACAGGGGTCGAGCAAGACCGGAACGCAGCGAGCCTGAGGCTCGATAACGGTGAAATCATCGAGGCAGACGTGATCGTCGGCGCCGACGGCATTCATTCTGCCATCCGGAAAAGTCTGCTCGGCGATGAGAAACCCCGCTTTACCGGGAATATCTGCTGGCGAGGGATGGTGCCTGTTGAGGCGCTTCCGAAATGCCACGTGGAGCTTGCCTCGTCGAACTGGCTTGGGCCGAAGGGACACGTCGTTCACTACTACGTCAAGGGTGGCGCCATGGTGAACTTCGTTGCGGTCTATGAGACCGATGAATGGACGCAGGAGTCGTGGTCCACGCCCAGCACGGTCGATGAAATTCTCGAGACATATGCCGGGTGGAATGACGAGCTTCTGACGACGTTCAGCAAGTCGCGGGATTGCTTCAAGTGGGCGCTGTATGACCGCGACCCTCTCACGCGCTGGTCTGATGGGCGCGTCACTCTGCTGGGGGATGCCGCGCATCCGATGCTCCCGTTCCTCGCGCAGGGGGCGGCGATGGCGATTGAAGACGGATACGAACTCGGCAGCAAGATCGGCTCAATCCACGCCGATGCCGATATCCACGAGGCATTGATGCAGTACGAACGCCAACGTATTCCGCGGACCAGCCGCGTGCAGCTGGGTGCCCGGGCTCGCGGGACCACCATGCATCTGCGTTCGCCGTGGGCCCGAATGAAGCGGAATTTCGAATTCATGCTTCAGGGTCTCCGCTCGCCGGAATCAACCACGCATCGTGCCGAGTGGATTTTCGGCTACGACGCGACCGCACGGTAGGTCTTTCAAGAGGAATGAGGGAGGCAACAGATACCAACGAAGTGTGAACGACCCAAGATCAAGTGGCGAGCAAAACGCCAACTTTGACAGAAGGAGACTGGCAAGCATGTCCAACCTCGACCACCACAAGCCCATCCCGAGCAGCGTCCTGATCTTCGGTGCGGCTGGGCACATTGGCAGACCACAGGCCGACTATCTGGATCGGACTGCGCCGCATATCCAGTTGCGTCTGGTGAGCAGTTCGCCGGCGCGCTGCTTTGCGCTGCGCCGTGATTTTCCCCGCGCCGATGTGGTCAGCGCCGACTACTCTGACGCGATAACGCTCCGGTCGGTCGTGCAAGGCATGGAAGGCGTGTTTGTCATTACGCCGAGCGATACCGAAGAACGGCCTGCGATGACGAGCTTGGTGTCCGCACTGCGCGATGCCGGATAGGCAGACGCTGGCAGGTCGCTCAAAAGGGGCTCACAGCGTGAGCCAAGGATGGATTCTCAGAACGTTTCGCATCAGGCGTCGTTCCGTATCACGTTTCCCGAGGTTGCCATGAGTACGTTTGATGTACGTGTAGTGAAGAAGGTGGTCGAAGCGGACGGCATTGTCAGCCTTGAGTTGCGCGCCGTTGGTGACGAGACGCTGCCGGCGTTCTCTGCCGGCTCGCATATCGATATGCATCTGCCGAATGGGTTGGTGAGGCAGTATTCGCTTTGCAACGCGCCGGGAGATAGCGGACGCTACATCGTCGCGGTGCTGCGAGCACCAAACTCGCGCGGCGGGTCTGCCGCCGTCCATGAGACCGTGGCAGTCGGAGACATCCTCGGGATCAGTGGACCGAAGAATCACTTCGCGCTGTTGCCCGCACCCCGTTCGATATTGATCGGAGGGGGTATCGGCGTCACGCCGTTGCTCTCGATGGCGGATGCACTGTACGCGTCAGGGGCCGACTTTGAGCTGCACTATTGCGCGCGCTCCGAGTCGCGGATGGCGTTCCGTGAAAAGCTTCAGAATAGCCCGTTTTCCGAACGGGTGAAGTTCTACTTCGACGATCGAGGCGACCTGATCGAGAAGAACGAACTCCTGGGCGCCCCCACGGTCGAGGTGCATCTCTATGTGTGTGGGCCGGCAGGCTTTATTGAATTTTTAACCACTACTGCGAAACGCCTTGGATGGGCAGATCGCAATATCCATTTCGAGTTTTTTGCCGCGCCAAGCACGTCCAACGAAGGCGACAGCGCGCCTTTTCAGATTGAAATTGCCAGCACGGGTGCGCGTTTGGATGTGACGACAGGGCGTAGCGCTGCAGATGTCCTGCATGAGCACGGATTCGAGATCCCGCTGTCTTGCGAGCAAGGCGTTTGCGGCACCTGCATGACACGGGTGATCGCCGGCACTCCCGATCATCGGGATATGTTTCTGACCGATGAGGAGCGGATCAGCAACGAAACATTTATGCCGTGCTGCTCACGATCGCTCAGTCCAATATTGGTGCTCGATCTTTAGTCCAGAAAGAACGGTAACGACGATTTCAAGATCCGTACCTTATTGAATTGCCTCGCCGTTTTTTATCGGCTTTGAATCAATTTTTTAAGGGGAAATCGATAGTCTGGTTTGCGTTGAAGCGGGAAATTGAGGTTGGTTGCCGTGAAAGATAAATATCAACGACGCGGCAGCTACGTCTTTCTGAAAATCACATTGCTCTTGGAGACAGTCAATGAAGGTCAAGGCTATTTGTGTCGGGTCAACGCTGGTGTTTGTGTGCCAGGCGCAAGCACAAAGCAGTGTTACCCTCAGCGGCATGCTGGACGTCGGCGTGTCTTACGTCAGCAACGAGGGCGGTAGCCACGTGCTCAAGTTCGACGACGGCATTGCCGTGCCCAACCTGCTGACTTTCAGCGGCAAGGAGGACCTTGGCGGAGGGACGCACGCTCTGTTCAAGCTTACCAACCAGTTTCAGTTGGGCTCGGGCTCGTTCATGCCTGGCGGTAGCCTCTTTAGTCGCGAGGCTTTTGTCGGCCTTGACGACAGTCGTTTCGGCAAACTGACGCTCGGGAACCAGTACGACTTCATGTTCGATTCGCTGTTCGGGGGTTTCAACGATGCAGCGATCTTTGCGCAAGGCATCTATGACTTTCGCAACGGACCGTTCTCGAAGCTCGCGTTGCCGAACAATCCGACCGGCGCATTTAACTGGGACCGTATGGCGGGGGTGAGCCTCAACAACTCGGTCAAGTACCAGAGTTCAAGTTTCGGTGGCCTCTCTGCGGGTGCGATGTACGGCTTTGGCGGTGTGGCCGGCTCGTTCGGGTCGAACAGCAGCATGAGCGCTGGCGTCAATTACACGAATGATGATTTCGGAGCGAACGCTGCCTATACGCAGGTGAAGACAAACGTATCGGGTGTGCAGGACAGCGTGCGCAACTGGGGCCTGGGCGCGCACTATCGGTTGGGCCCGGTAACGGCGACTGCGCTGTACACGGCGGTGCGTAACGAACTCAACGGTGCGTCTGTCTGGCAGGCGGAGGTGGGTGGTCTGTGGGTGATGGAACCTCAATGGACGCTGAGCGGCGCGTACATGTACATGAAAGGTAACCAGTTCGTCGACAACAACCATGCGCACCAGGTCACCGCGATGCTCAGCTACATCTTTTCGAAACGAACCAGCATCTACGTCGCTGGGGTCTATCAGCGCGCGAATCAGGGCGCCACGGCCCAGATCAATGACGTGATGGAAGCGTCCAGTGGTGCGACACAGTTCATCGGCCGGGTCGGGCTGGAGACGCGATTCTGAATGCGCGTTACCCTTGTATCGGCTAGGCCGCGCCCGACACAGCCGTCCGTGGGCAGAATACGACGGCAGTTAACCGCCTGTACATAGCTTTTGAACTGTGCGAGAAGAGCTGGAAGCTCTCCATGGGTGATGGCCAGCGTGCGCCCAGCCGCCGTATGGTCGCGGTGCGCGATATCACTGCCGTCGCGAACGCGAGGGGCGCGTTGCTATCTCGGCGCCGACGCACCGGTCTACAAATGAAGCTGGCCGCGACGGCTTCTGGCTGCACGCTGGCTGACTGAGCAGGGAATCGCCGATCTCGTGGTGGATTCGGCCAGTATCGAAGTGAACCGCCGTGCCCGTCGCGCCAAGACAGACCGGCTCGACAGCGACAAGCCATCCGTCGAAAGACCACACCCGAGTACGAGGGATATGGAAGTGAATGTAAGTGATTGTTTTATAGTGGAAATTTCTTTTTTCGAGGATGTCCATGACATCTGAGATATTTTGAATCGGTTTGACATCGGAATGTCCATAGCGCCTTCTTACCGCCTTAA
>DATELY010000058.1:0-11681 GCA_035276085.1 Steroidobacteraceae bacterium
ATGAAAACTCAAGCTGCTCAGCGCTACACTGTGTCCGCATCGGGTCGCTCCTGAGTTGGGATATAACTTGTTCTCGCAACTCAAGTTTTACTCACTCAACGACCCGATGCATCCTCCCTCTGTGAGAAATCCGGGCTAGCCAGCAAGCCAGTTGGCCTAGCCCAGCCCTTCCCCCGGCCATTGCCCATTCCCTTCCCGCCGCATAGTGTTCCTACCGCACGATGCAGTCTGACCCGAGGTGCCCGTGAGCAGTGTGTTGTGGTCGATTCTCTTCGTGGGCGGTGCGCTGTTCCTCATCTATCGGCGTACTTCCTTACGCGCCTTCACGGTTGCCTATGGCATCGCGCTGCTCGTGTTCACGTGGCTGGCCGATGCGAGTCTGGCGAGCTTCATCGTGCTGTGGCCGCTGCTCGCGATACTCGTGCTGCTCAATGTGGACTCTCTGCGCATGCGGCTGATCACGCGGCCGTTCCTGCGCACTTATCGCCGCATGCTGCCGTCGATGTCGGAAACGGAGAAGGCCGCGCTGGAAGCCGGCACGGTGTGGTGGGATGGCGAGCTGTTCACGGGCGGGCCGGATTGGGAGAAGTTGCTGTCGGCTTCGGCGCCGCGGCTATCGACGGAAGAACAGGCATTCCTCGATGGTCCATGCGAGGAGCTGTGTCGCCTGATCGATGACTGGGACATCACGCACAAGCGCGCCGATATCCCGCCGCATCTGTGGGAGTTCATCAAGAGCCGCGGCTTCTTCGCAATGATCATTCCCAAGCGCTACGGCGGGTTGGAGTTCTCGGCGTACGCGCACTCGTGTGTCCTGGTGAAGCTCGCAAGCCGTTCGGCGGTCGTGAGCTCGACGGTTGCCGTTCCCAACTCGCTCGGCCCCGCGGAGTTGCTGCTTCACTACGGTACCGACGAACAGCGCGACTACTACCTGCCGCGATTGGCGCGGGGCGAGGAGCTTCCCTGCTTTGCGCTGACGGGGCCCCGCGCAGGCTCGGATGCCGCGTCGATTCCCGACACGGGTGTCGTGTGTCGCGGCCTGTATGACGGGCAGGAAGTCCTCGGCATCCGGCTCAATTTCTCCAAGCGCTACATCACGCTGGCGCCCGTTGCGACAGTGATCGGGCTGGCGTTCCGCATGTTCGATCCGGAGCGCCTGCTGGGCGAGCGCGCCGATCTCGGTATCACGTGCGCGCTCATCCCTCGCGGTACACCCGGCATCGCCATCGGCCGCAGACATTTCCCGCTCAACGTGCCGTTCCAGAACGGCCCCCTTCAAGGCAAGGACGTGTTCGTACCGCTCGACGCCATCATCGGCGGCCAGAAGATGATCGGCCAGGGCTGGCGCATGTTGGTGGAGCAGTTGTCGGTGGGCCGTTGCATCTCATTGCCCTCCAGCGCGACCGGAGCGGCGAAGGCGGCGGTATTCGCGTCGGGCGCATACGCACGCATCCGCCGCCAGTTCAATGCGTCGGTGGGCCAGTTCGAAGGCGTGCAGGAAGCGTTGGCGCGGATGACGGGGCATCTGTACATCATGGATGCGGCCCGCTCGGTGACCGCCGGTGCCATCGATGGCGGCGAGAAACCGTCGGTCCCTTCGGCCATTCTGAAATACCACCTGACCGAGATGGGCCGACTCGTCGCCAACGACGCCATGGACATCCACGGCGGCAAAGGTATTTGCCTGGGCCCCCGCAACTACCTCGCACGCGGCTATGAAGCCGTGCCGGTGGCGATCACGGTCGAGGGCGCCAACATGCTCACGCGCAGCCTGATCATCTTCGGCCAAGGAGCCGTACGGTGCCATCCGTTCGTGCTGCGGGAGATGAACGCTGCGAAACACCGCGACAAGGAACGCGGCGTGCAGGAGTTCGATGCCGCATTGTTCGGCCACATCGGCTTCACGCTCAGCAATGCCGTGCGCTCACTCATCATGGCGCTGACGCTCGCGCGCTTCTCCAACGTGCCGGAGTCGGGACACACGACGCGGTTTTATCAGCACATCAACCGTTTCAGCGCCTCGTTCGCCTTCGCAACGGATGTGGCCATGCTGTCGCTCGGCGGCTACCTGAAAAAGAAGGAAAGCCTGTCGGCGCGGCTGGGCGACGTGTTGTCGTGCATGTACCTCGCTTCGATGGTTCTCAAGCATTACGAGAACCAGGGGCGGCGCGAGGATGATCTGCCGCTGGTCGAATGGGCTTGCCGTAACCTGCTGTATCGCGGCCAGGAACAGCTGCACAGTTTCCTGCGCAACTTCCCGAACCGGCCGCTGGCTTTACTCATGCGCATCTTCATCTTCCCGCGCGGGCGCACGTATTCCGCGCCGAGCGATCGACTGGGGCAACAGCTGGCGCTACAGGTCTCGAAGCCGACCGACACCCGCGATCGGATCACTCACGGCCTGTTTCGCACTGTGCTGCCGAACAATCAGATCGGTCTGCTGCACGAGGCGCTGATACTCGCGGATGCGGCAGAAGTGCTGGAAAAGCGCATTCGTGTCGAGGGCGTGAAGACCGGCCGCGTCACCGCACTCGATCTGCCCACACAGATCGAGCAGGCACACAAGCTCGGACTGCTCTCGGCAAGCGAAGCGGCGTTCCTCCGCGAGTACGATCGCAAGGTCATGGAACTGATCCACGTGGACGACTTCAAAGGCGAAGAACTCGCCGCCGCTCCCGCTGCAGTCCATGACCCGGCGAGCGCGTCGCGCAGCGAGGCAACCCGACGCAGCGATCTCGCCGCTTCATCGCAGGCTTGATGACCATGAACCGTTCCGCTCCGACTCCTACAAGGACAACCAACATGAGATCGAATTTGAGAACCCATCGCCTCGCAGCGAGCGCGGCTGTCATTGCCCTGATCGGCATCGGTGGCTTTGCCGCCGCGCAAGTGCAGCGCACGCCCGCACCCAAGGGAGCCGAGCTCTACTTCATCGCGCCGAAGGACGGAGAGACGGTCACCAGCCCCGTCACCGTGAAGTTCGGCTTGAAGGGCATGGGCGTGGCCCCTGCCGGCATCGCCTTCGACAACACGGGCCATCATCACTTGCTCGTGGATACCGAGCTTACGAATATGAATGGACCCATACCGGCCGACGCGAATCATCTCCACTTCGGCAAGGGACAGACAGAGACCACGCTCGAGCTCACACCCGGCAAGCACACGTTGCAGCTCGTGCTCGGCGATCATCTGCATGTGCCGCATCAGCCGGCGGTGATGTCGCAGAAGATCACGATCACGGTGAAGTGAGTTCCGTTCCCTCCCCTGCGAAGCGGGGGAGGGTTAGGGTGGGGGCAGACGTTACGGTAGTGGCTCAGTCGAGCGCCCCCATCCTGTCCTTCCCCCGCTGTCGCAGGGGAAGGGACGCGGTTTGAAGTATCGAAGGAGTTAGTCGCTGTTTTAGCGATGGACCGAAGACCGCATTACTCCATGCTCCCCCGCACCATCCTCCACGTCGACATGGATGCGTTCTACGCGTCCGTCGAGCAACGCGATGACCCTTCATTGCGCGGCAAGCCGGTCATCGTGGGAGGCACGGGCAACCGGGGTGTCGTGGCAGCCGCGAGCTACGAAGTGCGTCGCTACGGCGTGCACTCGGCGATGCCGATACGCGAGGCATTGCAGCGCTGTCCGCACGCGATGTGTCTGCCGCCGAGGTTTTCGCTGTATCAAGCGATCTCGGCGCAGGTGTTCGGGATCTTTCGTACCTACACGCCGCTCGTGGAAGGTTTGTCGCTGGACGAGGCGTTTCTCGACGTCACGGCAAGCAGAACAGTCTTCGGGGATGGCCCCGCAATCGCGCAGGCCATCAAGCAGCGCATCGCGAACGAAACGCAGCTGACGGCGTCGGTCGGCGTTGCGCCCAACAAGCTGGTCGCGAAGATCGCTTCCGATCTACGCAAGCCCGATGGGCTGGTGGTCGTGCGCGCGGACGAAATCGAAGCGCTCCTGGATCCGCTGCCGGCGCGCCGCTTGTTCGGCGTCGGCAACAAGACCGGCGCGCAGTTGGATCGGATCGGCATTCATACGTTGCGCGACCTGCGTCTCGCGTCGGACAGCGTGCTCAGGCCCGTGCTGGGGCGATTCGCCGCACACATGCGCGCACGCGCGGCCGGCGTCGACGATCGACCGGTGGTGGCCGATGCGGAAGAGAAACAGATCAGCTCGGAGGAAACGTTCGAAACCGATATCGCCGACCCCGCAAGGTTGCGTGCCGAGATCGCAACTCTCGCCGATCGGACCGCTGCGAGAGTGCGCAAACGCGAGCTGGTCAGCGGGCGGCTGACCGTGAAGATACGCCGCGCGGACTTCCGGACGTTCACGCGCCAATGCGCGCTGCGGCCGGCAACTCACGACACTGCGATCATCGCCCGGTCCGCCGAGCAACTCCTGACGCGCTGGTTGCAGGAGCACCCCGGCACTCGAATTCGCTTGCTCGGCGTCGGTGCGGGCGACCTTTCCGCGCTGCCGCAGCTGGATCTGTTCACGGCACCGCAGCCCTCCGAGAACGCGCGTCTGGATGCCACGCTCGATCTCATCCGGAACAAGTACGGCACCCGCTCGGTCACACGCGGAACCGAACTCGGCCACGAGCGCGAGGCGAAAGCGCCCCCGCGTCGATAGCGGGGCGATACCGGGTGGCGGCATTCACCGGGTGGCGGCATCATGCGGTCGCAGGGCGGCTTGCTGGCTGGCCAGTCTGCTGGCCAGAGGCGTGTACGGCTTCTGGCCAGCAGACCAGCAGGCCAGCCAGCCGGTTTCAACCGCCCGCAGCTTGCTGCATACCTTCACCATGTACACCGCCTTCTTCGGCCTGACCGAAAAGCCGTTCGCCATCACGCCCGATCCGCGCTACCTCTTCATGAGCGAGCGGCATGCGGAGGCGCTCGCGCACCTGTTGTACGGCATCAACGAGGCCGGGGGCTTCATTCAGCTGACGGGCGAGGTGGGCACGGGCAAGACGACCGTCGTGCGCTCGTTGCTCGAGCGCATGCCGAAGCATGCGGAAGTGGCCGTGATCCTGAATCCGCAGCTGAAGCCCGTGGAGTTCCTGCTGACGATCTGCGAGGAGCTGGGCATCTTCGTGCGCGATACCGACGTCGACAGCGCGAAGGAGCTGGTCGATGTTCTCAACAAGCGCCTGCTCGAAGCCCATGCCAAGGGCCGGCGCGTGGTGGTCATCGTCGACGAAGCGCAGAACCTCTCACCCGAAACGCTCGAGCAGGTCCGCCTGCTCACGAACCTCGAAACCGCTTCGCAGAAGCTGTTGCAGATCATCCTGATCGGCCAGCCGGAGCTGCGCGAGGTGCTCGGTCGCAACGAGCTCAGGCAATTGGCGCAGCGCATTACCGGCCGCTATCACCTGAATCCGCTGTCGCGGGTAGAGTCGGCCGCGTATGTGCGTCATCGCCTCAAGGTGGCAGGCGCAACCTTCGAGATCTTCACGCCGGCCGCGTTGCGCGAGATTCATCGCTTGAGCGACGGCATTCCCCGCATCATCAATGTCATCTGCGATCGTGCGCTGCTGGGCGGCTACACACAGGAGACGCAACGCATCGGTCCGCCGCTCGTCCGCGCCGCCGCCGGCGAGGTCTACGGTAGAAGCATTGCACCCGCGTGGATGCGTCCGGTGTACGCAGCGGCGGCCATCATCGGCGTGCTCGTGCTGTGTGGTGGATTGTGGTTGCTGCTCGAGTCCGATCGTGCCCCGGCCGCGGCTGCGAGCAAGGCGCCGGGCCACATCGCCGCTCCACCCGCGGATGCTCAGCTTGCGGCCGCAAGCGAGCCGCCATCGCCACCTGAAATCGTGCCGGTAGATGCCGACCGCACACCGATCGATGTCATGGAACTGCTCAATACTCAGGCGCAATTCACCAACACGACGGCTGCGTTTTCACAGCTGTTCGCACTGTGGGGTGCGCACTTCGATCCGAATGCGGGTCGCGCCTGCGATCAGGCGTTGGCCCAGGGCCTGGAGTGCGTCTTCCAGAAAGGCTCGTGGGGTCAGTTGCGGACGCTGAATCGTCCGGCGATTCTCACGTTGATCGATGACACCGGCAGTGCGCATCAGCTCACCATCGCGCAACTCACAGAGGATGCTGCGCAGGTGACGCTGGGCACGTCGACGCACGATGTCAGCGTCGGCTCGCTCTCGCGCTACTGGGATGGCGAGTATCTGCTCTTGTGGCGGCCGCAAGTGACCGGCCTGCGTTCGCTGCGCGTCGGCATGCGCGGCGATGAAGTACGTTGGTTGCGACGCAGCCTGTACTCTGCACAAGGCCAGCAGCCGGCCGAGCCCACCAGCGACTATTACGATGACGAGCTCGCGTCGATGGTGGAGGATTTCCAGCGTCGCCATCGCCTGAACGTCGATGGTGTGGCAGGCGTTCACACGCAGATCGTGCTCGACACCGTCGTGAACCCACCCGGCGCGCCCCTGCTCGATGAAGGAGCTACGAAAAGCTAACGTGGTGAGTTAGAAATTCGCATGCGTTCGTCAGCACGCAATGGCGTGAGGGCGTCATGGCGAGATGGCGTCAAGCGCGTGATTTCTGACGCCATTACGCCATTGCGCCATTCCCTCACCGATTGACGTTCACGCATTACTAATTCAGGACGCTAATGAGCTTCATCCTCGATGCATTGAAGAAGTCGGAGAACGAGCGCCAGCGCCATCAAGGCCCGTCGCTGGTGGACGTGCCGAACCGCCGCGCACCGAGCGAGCGCCCCTGGTGGATGATCGTGCTGGCGGCGCTGCTGGTGTTGAATCTGACCGTGTTCATCGTCGTGCTCCTGAGGAAAAACGACCACGCCACCGCCGTATCGGAGACTCCGCCGGCCGCGGCTCCATCGGTGCCGATGAGCCAATCTCCAGCCCGACCCGCAGCGCGACCGCAACCGAGCGAGCAGCCGCGAGCACCCAGCACGAGCACAGATCCCACGGTCCGATCGCTCGCGGATGAAGCGGGCGTTGCGGAAGGTGAAGATGCGGCGTCACCGGATCCCGCGCTGGCCGATGCCGCCGATGTGCCTGCCGGTCCCCCCATCGTGAGCCCGATCCAGGGCCCGACCGCCAATCCTGTACGTACACCGTCGCCTGCTGCTCGCAACGACGACACACTGCCGACGATCAACGACGTGACTGCCACCGGCGCTGCGCAGCTTCCCGAGATGCATCTCGACATCCATGTGTACGCGACAGCGCCATCCGAACGTTTCGTCTTCATCAACATGAAGAAGTACCGCGAAGGCGAGACGACGGCCGAGGGCGTGACCGTCGAGCAGATCCGGCGCGATGGCGTGGTGCTGAATCATCAAGGCATGCGCTTCGTGATGCCGCGGCAGTGAGCGGTATGAAGTTCGAAACCAAGTCCATCCACATCGGTCGCGACATCGAAGCGAACACCGGTGAAGTTGCGCCGGCCATTCATCTCAGTACCACGTACGAGCGCGATGCCGACGGCGGTTATCCACGCAGCTATTCGTACATCCGTCCTGACAATCCGAGCCGACGCGCGTTGGAAGAATGCGTCGCAGCGCTCGAGGGCGGCGCTGTCGCGCTGGCATTTGCATCGGGTTCTGCTGCATCCCTTGCCGTCTTCAGCCTCTTGCGCAGCGGCGATCACATCATCGCGCCGATCGAGTGCTATCACGGCACGGCCAAGCAGCTGCGCGACATCGTCGCGCAGTGGGGTATCGAGTGCAGCTTCGTGGACATGACGCGGATTGCCGAGATCCAGAATGCGCTGCGCACGACCACGCGCCTCATCTGGATCGAGACGCCGTCCAATCCGATGCTCAACATCAGCGACATCCGTGCGATCGCTGCGCTGGCAAAGGCGCGGGACGCACTCGTGTGCTGCGACAACACTTTCGCCACACCCGTGTTGCAATTGCCGTTCGAGCTCGGAGCCGATCTGGTGATCCACTCCACGACGAAGTACTTCGGCGGCCACAGCGATGTCATGGGCGGTGCGGTCGTCGTGCGTGAAGCTGGCGCACTGGCCGATCGACTGCGCGACTATCAAGCAACCTCGGGTGCAGTCCCCGCGCCGTTCGATTGCTGGCTCGTACGCCGCAGCCTCGCGACACTCGCGTGGCGCCTGCGCGCGCAGACCGCGAATGCGCAACGCGTCGCGGAGTTCTTGAACACGCACCCACGCGTCGCGCGCACGTTCTATCCCGGGCTCGACGCGCATCCGGGTCATGCGCTTGCCCGCGCACAGATGCATGGCGGCTTTGGCGCGATGGTGTCGTTCTGCGTGCAAGGCAGCCGCGATGAGGCGTTCGCGGTTGCGGCGCGGATGAAGATCTTCATCCGTGCAACGAGCTTGGGCGGGGTGGAGTCTTTAGTGGAACATCGGGCTTCTGTGGAAGGCCCGCACAGTGTCACGCCCGACACGCTGCTGCGGCTGTCGATCGGACTGGAGCATGCCGATGATCTGATCGCGGATCTGGATCGGGCGCTCGGCGGTTGAGATTGGTTGCACATTCAGCCAGAGCGTCCCTTCCCTTGCGAAGCGGGGGAACGACCGGAGGAAGTGGCGCGCCAGGACAGGATGGGGGCAGCTTGATGTGCGGCGATACTCTCCACCTCCCCCACCCCAACCCTCCCCCGCTATCGCAGGGGAGGGGGCGGATTCACCATCCTCGTCATCAGGTGGTAACGATCGCGCGCGCGGAACTCGAGCGCCGAATACAAGCGCACTGCGTTGTCGTTCTGAGTGTCCACCTCGAGATGAATTGCACGAACATCCAGTGAGCGAGCTTCCTCGATCACCGCCGCGAGTGCGGCCCTGGCGATCCCGCGGCCGCGCAAGTCGCGTTCCACGAACATCTCATCGATGTACGCGTCGCGACCGCCGAGTTCGAGGCTGTAGCCGAAACACAGCACGATATAGCCGGCCAGGCGTGCACTCGCTTCGATGAGCCACACGCGGCCAGAGTCGGGCGCGGCCAGTAGACTCATCATCGCGGCCGCGTTTGCATCGCTGAACGTCAAGCCGTCGTCCTCGTAGTACCGCCGCATCAACGGCAGCAGCAATGTCTGGTCCGCTGATGTCGCACGGCGCAGTTGCATGTTCATCGAGCCTTATTTCGTCCTGCGAGGGATCCCGTCGTACCGTTACCGAATTGATGTGCACACGCAAGGACACGCCCCTGTCGCCATGCATGAACACCTGCACCCCTCGACGTTCGCATTGATCGCCCTCACGATCGGGCTCGCCGCCTGCAATGGCCGCGCACCCGCGTCGGAACCGCAATCTCAGTCACCTGTTGCTGCCGCAACGGCACTCACGCGCGAGCAGCTTGGCAATCTCAGCTATCCGTCCGAGCTCGGACCGAATGGACGTGTGCAGCTGAAGAACGGTGTCTTCGAAGCGCAGGAATCCGACGACCCCACGGCGCACCTGATCGTGCGGCTCACGGACCATATGGCCGAAGGTGATTTGAATGGCGATGGCCGGAGCGATGCGGCGGTGATCCTGGAATCGGATTCCGGCGGCTCGGGCAGCTTCATGGACCTGGCAGCGGTGCTCAACACGCCCAACGGCCCCGAACCTGTGGCCGTGACCGATCTTGGGGATCGCACGGAGATTCGCCGCATGGCTTTCGAGGGCGGCAAGGTCCAGATCGAGCTGATCGGTCACGGACCGGACGATCCCGTGTGCTGCCCGACCCAAGTTCAACAGCGCGAGTACCGACTGGACGGACACCAGTGGATCCCGAGCGAGCGGCGCGCACCGCCGTAGGAGCAAACGGGTGACGGGCACGGCCAACGGGCTACGGGCTACGGGTTACGGCCAGAAGGACGGGGAGCCGCTCTGGCCGTTGCCCGTTACCCGTAACCCGTCAGCCGCTCTCTTTCGCCAGCTGCACCAACGCCTCGCCGCTGACTCGAAACATCGTCCACTCGTTCAGCGGTTCGGCACCGAGGCCGCGATAAAAATCGATTGCGCGTTGATTCCAATCGAGCACCGACCACTCGAAGCGCGCGCAGCGTCGTGCAACGGCGATCTTCGCCAGATGACGCAACAGCGCCGCGCCATAGCCGCGTCCGCGGCAGTGATCGCGCACGTACAGGTCTTCGAGATAGATGCCCGGCCGGCTCTTGAACGTCGAATAGTTGTGAAAGTAGAGCGCGAAGCCGACCGCCTCGCCGCTCACCCGCGCCAACACGACTTCCGCGAACCGTCGCTCACCGAACAAGTGCTCGTGCAGCAACGCCTCCGTAGCGACCACTTCTGGCAGCAGCCGCTCGAAGATCGCGAGCTCGCGGATGAGCTGCAGGATGACGGGCACGTCCGCCGGGGTGGCGGGCTCGATTTGCAGAGTGCCTTCGGTGTCCACGGGACCACTCCTGCGGCCGGGCGCCGCAAAACTAGTTTATCGATTGGGCGTGCACGCCCCCGAAGCACAAACACGCCCCTATCGAGCGCCACCCAGGCACAGGGATGTGCCCGCCGCCGCAGGCGGCGAGCGAAGAGGAAAAACCACGCTTTTTCCTCTTCGCCACAGCGCGAGCGGCAGGAAGCCCGAGTCGCTGTTTCATACTAGCCTTGCAGGGTTAAACGAATTCAGATTATGTTGAGCCTACCGCGCCGTGGAGACGGCGCCTACAAATAAAAATTCTGAACCATGAGCGAGTCCATCAAACTACCGCTCAATGCTCTGCGGGCCTTCGAAGAGGTGGCCCGGCACCTGAGCTTCACGGCTGCGGCGCAGTCGCTCAACGTCACGACGGCGGCCGTCAGCTCCCATATCAAGCTCCTGGAAGAATTCCTCGAGACGCCCCTGTTCACACGACACAGTCGTCAAGTGCGCCTCACACCGCAGGGTGCGCGCTTGTTGCCGGGCGTGCGGCGCGGTTTCGATGAGCTCACCCGGGCCGTCGAACAGCTGCGGCAGCATCGCAGCAGTGGCCTGCTCAACATCAGCCTGCTCGGTTCGTTCCTGCAGAAGTGGCTGCTGCCGCGCCTGAGCGACTTCTACCAGAAACATCCCGAAGTGGATCTGCGCTTCAACGCCAGCCGCGAACTGGTGGATTTCAAGCACACCGACTTCCACGCGGCTGTCCGCTACGGTCATGGGGAGTGGCCCGAGCTGCGAGCGGAAAAAATGCTCGATGACTGGGTATTTCCCGTCACGAGCCCAGCGCTGCTCGCCAGGCTCGGGCCCATTCACACGCTCGCCGATCTCAACAAATATCCGCTGCTGCACAGCCCGACCGAGCCGTGGATGGATTGGCTGCGGCGCGTCGGGGGCGATACCACACGCCTGGATCGCGGCCCTGTGCTGGATGATTCGGCTTCGCTGTTGGCGGCCGCCGAGCAGGGACATGGACTGGCGCTGGCGCGATGGTCGCTCGTCGCGGGCGATCTGGCCGCGGGGCGATTGGTCAGGCCATCGGATCAGAGCGTGCGGCAGCGGTCGGCGTATTACTTCGTCGCGCCGGCACCGCATTTCGAGCTGCCGAAGGTCATTCGGTTCCGGGATTGGCTGTTGGAGTGCTGTCGGCAGTTTCCGCCGCCGGAGGGGGAGCGGTTGGAGCCGCAGGATTGAGGATTGGTGTTGGTTTCGTTGCTCTCCGCGCTGGACGCGCTTGCCCCCACCCCAACCCTCCCCCGCTTCGCAGGGGAGGGAGTCAGATTCGTGGTTGTCGGTGACGCCGGCACGAAACC
>DATELY010000059.1:0-24425 GCA_035276085.1 Steroidobacteraceae bacterium
TTACTACGGCAACCCGCGCCTGAAAAATCCCAATCTGGCGGAAGTCAAACAGCCTCCCTTCTACGCCATCAAGCTGGGACTCAGCGACCTGGGGACGAACGGCGGACTGTTGACCAATCCCAATGCGCAAGTGCTGGACAAAAACGGAAGGGTTATTCCCGGCCTCTATGCGGCGGGCAACAGCAGTGCGTCGATCATGGGCTACAGCTATGCAGGTGCTGGCGCGACGATCGGGCCGGCGATGACATTCGGCTGGATTGCGGCCAATACATGTGCGGGCCTCGTCAACTCCGCACGCCAAGCAGATGCCTCACAACAAGAGGCTCCCGCGCCGACCCGGTTTTCGCAGATGGTCGGTTGAGCGATCTGCTATCCGGCGCTGGCCCCGCCATCTGTCGCTATGCAGGCGCCGTGAATGTTTCGTGCTCTATCAGAGGCGAGATAGACGATCAGATCGGCGACATCGGCGGGTTCGGCCGCAGGTCTGATGCCGGCGTAACGCGCGAGCAGGGCGAAGTCCGCATCGCTTGGAAAGCTTTCGTTTTTCATGATGTTCGTGTTGATGCCGCCCGGTGCCACTGCGTTGATGCGCACGGGTTGGTGTATGAATTCCATGGCCAGCGACTTCGTCATCTGGATCAGGCCAGCCTTGCTCGCGCTGTAGGGAACCACGTAAGCCCCTCCCATGAGGCCGGTCAGCGAAGCAACATTGACGATGTTGCCTTTGCGGGAGATCAAGTGCGGGATCGCCGCCTGGGACAACCAGAAAGGCGCGGCGAGATTGACGCTCATGATCAAATTCCACAGCGCTTCCGACACTGCCGTGGCGTGAGAGGCGCCCAGAACACCCGCCACGTTGCACAGCACGTCGATGCCGCCGAATCGTTCAACCGCGCGGCTGATGACATCGATGCAGGCGTCGCGCTGGCTCAAGTCGACGCTCAGTGTCAGGCATCGGGATGAAGAGTCTGGCAGGCTCGCAGCAACAGCCATCAAGCCGGCCTCATCTTTGTCCACCAGACACACGAGTGCGCCCTCGCGTGCGAACTGCTCGGCGCAGGCGCGTCCCAGCCCGCTCGCGGCGCCGGTGATCACGATGACTTTGTCTTGAAATTCTCGCACTCATCCTCCCCAGGCTGCCAGCAAACAGCCGCTTGCGATTGGCCCAACCGGCACTCGAGCCTGCAGCTTGCAGCGCTTTGTCCGCTGCCGGAACCTTTCTTTCGAAAGGCGTTGATGAGCATGCAATGGCTTTATAAAGAGCCGGAGATCACCGCTCAAACGGATGTGGTATGACAAACAGTCCTGCAACCGCTCAGAGAGCGCAGCCGCTGACCCTGGCCGCGATCGTCGAGGCACGTGCCAAGACGGTCGCGGACCGAAAAGCCGTGTTGATCGACCACCATGAGGTCACGTATGGAGACCTCTGGCGCAAAGCCGAAGTGCGCGCGCGCCAGATGCTGCGGGTTGGCGTGCAGCCGGGAGATCGCGTCGGCGTATTGCTGCCGAACTGCCAAGCGTATCTCGAGATCGTATTGGGCGCGGCCATGATCGGCGCTGTCTGTGTGCCGATGAACATGCGCTACAAGTCGCGCGAGCTGCGGCATTTGATCATCGATTCCGGCATGTCGATGCTGTACACCCTGCAGGCGGTCGAGGAAGTGGTCGATTTCGCATCGCTGCTGGTTGAGGCACTTCCCGAACTTGCCAAGGCGAGCGATCGCTACACGCTCACCCCGGCTGACGCGCCCAATCTCAAGGCGATCGTCGCGCTCGATGCGGCAAACGCGTTCATGCTGCTGGATACGGAACTGGCGCGCCATGCGGGTGCGCTGCCGGCACCCCCGACGCCCGAACAGCCGTTGCTGATCATGTACACCTCCGGCACGACATCCAATCCCAAGGGCTGCATCGTGCCGAATCGCGCGATCGTCTCGAATGCCTGGGCGATCGTCGATGCGTTCAACATCGGCACGGACGACGTGTGGTGGTGCCCGCTGCCGATGTTCCACATCGGCGGGCTCCTCTTCGTCATTACGATGCTGGCTGCTGGCGGCCTGTATTCCGGCGTAGGCCATTTCGACGCGGCCAAGGCGGTCGAAGCAATCGCGCGAACGCCGCCGACGGTGTTCTATCCCCTGTTCCCGACGATCACGCTGCCCATCATCGATCATCCGCGCTTCGCTCAGCTCGATCACAGCAAGATGCGATACATGTTCAACCTGGCGCCGGAGGGTTTGCAGCGCCGCGTCCAGGCATTCGTTCCGCATGCGCCGATTCTGGGCGCCTTCGGCATGACGGAAACCTGCGGCACCGTGTGCTACGGCGCACCGGATGATCCGCAGGACAAGCGCTACAACACCTGCGGCCGCCCGCTGCCCGGATGGAGCTTGAAGATCGTCGATCCGGCGACGCACGCGGAGGTCGCCTGTGGCGAGCGGGGCGAGATCGCGGTGCGGGGTGTCGGCCTGTTCGGCGGATACTTCAACCAGCCAGAGATGACCCGCCGGCAGCATTTGCCGGATGGCTACTTTCTCACCGGCGATGTCGGCTCAGTGGATGAGGACGGGCGCTTGAGCTTTCATGGCCGTTTCAAGGATCAGCTCAAGGTCGGCGGCGAGAACGTCGCCGCGCTGGAAGTGGAGTCGTTTCTGATGACGCATCCGGCGGTCGCGCTGGCACAAGTCGTCGGCGTGCCGGATGAGAAGTATGGCGAGGTCGTGGCGGCCTTCATCGAACTCAAGGAAGGGGCGATAGCAACCGACCAGGACATCATCGGTTTCTGCAGCAACAAGATCGCACGGTTCAAGATCCCGCGGTATGTCCGCTTCAGGAGCGAATGGCCGATGTCGGCCACCAAGATCGTGAAGTATCGCTTGCGCGAGGCGCTGGAGGCCGAACTGTTCGGCGGCTTGCGATAGTGGAACGTGTCGATATCACATACGAGAAATCGATGTGATCAGGCGGTTGCGGCGTGTCACGCCATTCCATGGGTTGGAATGACTGCTACATACTTTGGACGGTGAAAATGCCAGGTGCGCGCCAGATGCATTGGCCAACGCACTGCAAGGGGGAGTCGTGACAGTCGGTAAAGCGAACGTCCGTTGCGTCACGGATGAAGAGGTTGAAACGTTTTTCGAGAACGGCTGGGTCAAACTTCCGCGTTTGATCGACGGCGCGAGCGCTGCGCTGCTTCTCGAGCGAGCAAAAAGCGTCTTCGGCGAGGATGGGCGCAAGGGGCTCGATCGCACGGCCCTGACGGAAAATTGGCAGCAGTGGTTTCGATCCCATTTCGGTGCCGATCAGCTGGGCGATGACGTCGAGTCGATGGCTCACTCCAGTGTGCTGGGGGAGAACGTGGCCCGTCTTTACGGCCGAGACAGTCCCATTCGCCTGCTGCTGAACAACTTCCAGGTCAAGCTGCCTCAGGACAGCGGCGTTGGAGAGGCCACGCAGTTTCATCAGGACACGCCCGGATTCCAGTATCTCGAAGGCGCCGTCATTTCGGTCTGGGTCGCCCTCGACGAAGTGACGCAAGACATGGGCGGGCTGCAATTTCGGACTGGCTCGCACAAGCTCGGCAGCCTGGGCACCATGCAAGGGTGGCAGTCACGTCTGAACGCCTTTCCACTGAGCGCTCCGATGGTGTTGGAACCCGGAGATGCAACGGCCCACATCGAGTACATGTATCACGGCACAGGTCCCAACAAGACCCATCGCCCGCGCTGGTCATGGACGGCCATCATCGGACCGGGAGATGCGCGTTACACGGGTGCAAAGAGCCCGTATGCCGATCATCTCGGTATCCAGCCCGGCGCAGTATTCGACCACCCTTCAGTCCCTCTCATCTACACGCCCGCGCACGCAACATGCTGAAGGTCATACAGTGGGGCACAGGCGCCACCGGCAAGCTCACGGCCAAGGCCGTGCAGAAAGCGTCGGACCTGGAACTGGTCGGGTGCTACACCACCAGCGCTCACAAGAACGGACGCGATGTCGGCGATATCTGCGGTACCTCGCCGATGGGAGTGAAGGCGACGACCAGCAGGGAAGACATTTTTGCGATGCCCGCCGACTGCGTGCTCTACATGACGATGGAAGAGTTCACGGTCGACAGGGCCTTGGGCGATATCTGCAGGTTGCTGTCGTCGGGCAAGAATGTCATTTCCACCGCAGCCACGATTCTCTTTCACCCCAAGGCCATCGGCCAGGAAGCGGTGGATCGGCTGGAGGCCGCGTGTCGAGAGGGGGGCACCCGCTATTTCGGCACGGGCATCGAGCCAGGTTGGGCGAGCGTCACGCTGCCGCTGCTGATTTCCGGCGTTGTGGCGCGCATCGATTCGATCCTCATACAGGAAATTCTGGACTACCGCGCCTACGCGACGACCGCGAGTATGTTCGACATGATGGGGTTTGGCGCCAAGCCGCCTGAACCGCAGGCTCCGATGATCATGCCCCTGCATCAGGCCGCACCCTACAGCGCACCGCTGATGATGCTGGCGGATGCGCTGGGCTTTACGATCGACAACGTGATCTTCGAATCGGATGTTGCCGTCGCGGAACGGGATCTCGAAGTCGCAGCGGGACGCATCGCCGCAGGAACGGTTTCAGCCAAGCACTATGCCTTCACGGCGATGGTCGATGGCAAGCCCAAGGTCAAGATCGAACACTTCACGCGTGCCGGCGATCCGGGTCCCATCGACTGGCCGTTGGGCCAAGGCTTTTACATCACCATCCGCGGCGAACCGTCGATGAAGCTATCCGTGGACTTGGCGCTGCACGGCAATCAGCCGACCGACGACGGGGCACTCATCGCCGCGATGCATGTCGTCCACGCAATCGAGCCGGTGTGCGCGGCTCCTGTGGGAATTCGCTCCGTCCTGGATCTTCCTCCCATCATCGGGCGCGGTGTCATGACACGGAGGTTGTGATGCAGGCGACTGGCGCTGCGCGCTAGCGAATCAGGGCCGCTGAGCAACAACATCATCCATGTGATATTCGACGCCGACGCCCCGCCTGCGGCGCTGTTGCATGGCCCATCCGATGTATCTTCTATTCATCACGTCACGGGGGGCGCCTCGGAGATTCAGTGTCTTCATATTCCGAGGGGACATCATGGATATGCGATTCAAAGACACCAGACATAGCGGACAAAGCGTGTCCCACGGATGGCTTGGGCATGCAACCGCTTGGACCCTTCAACCATCCTGACTTTACGACCGTGCATCCATGAATTTGCGGCAGCCAAGACGCTAGGCAACCAAATCAACGACGCCGCCAGAGCGAGCAACTAAGGGGGAAAATCATGAACTCACAAATCAAGCTAAGAAGAATCATCGTGCCCGGGATCTCGGCAATTGCGATGCTGCCGATTTCCGACGTGCTGGCGCAGTCCCGGGAAAGGACGGGGATCGAAGAGATTGTGGTCACCGCTCAGCGGCGGGAGCAAAGCATTCAGGACGTACCGATCGCAGTTTCTGCGGTGACGGCAGAAGCCATTGAGGTCAATCGCGTCACAAGCGTCATGGATCTGGCCCAACTCGCGCCCAATCTGTCCCTGCGCGAGACGGCTGGTGGTATCGGCGTGCCGAACTTCTCAATGCGAGGTGCGGTGAGCTATGGATCTGTTCCGGGTTCGGACAAACCTATTTCGTTGTACATGGATGGCGTCTACATCGGGAACACGTTCGGATCGTCGTTCGAGCTCCCCGATATCGAGCGAATCGAAGTGCTGCGGGGTCCGCAGGGTACGCTCTTTGGCCGCAATGCCACGGCCGGTGCAATTCACGTGATTACCAAGGAGCCGTCAGGCGAGCTCGGCTTCCACCAATTACTCACCGCTGGCAATTACGACCAGTTTCGCTCTTCGACGCGGATTGATCTTCCCGCGTGGCACAACTTCAGCGCGTCGGTGAGCTACACCCTCAACCAGCGCGATGGCGACATGCGTAACCTTGGCGCGGGCGCAGTCTGGGATCGCACAGGACCCAACACAGGTCAGGGCATCGCGACATCTCCCAAAAGACTCGGCGACCAGGATGCTGACGCCGTGTTCGTGGCATTGAAATATGAGCCAAGCGAGCGTTTCAAAGCCGTCTACAAATATGACTGGACGCAAAACGACTTCACCCCGGAAGGGACTGCTCTCGTTGCGCCGTCGCCTGAGCGCCTCGGACCGTTCGGTGATGCATTTGCGGCGGCTCTTGCAGCAACCCCCATGCCCATCGCGGGTGACAGCCGACCGAAGGCGGTGAACAACGCATTTTCGACGCCGGGCCATTCGGAGGTGCAAGGTCACAATCTGACGTTGACGTTCACGCCCAGCGAGGACATCGATTTGACGCTGAAGAACATCCTCGCGTACCGCAAGGCCAATGTCTTCGCCAATGCAGACATCACCGGGGCCAGTGGTCTCGTGGTGAACAAGGCTGTTGCCGACGTGCTGGCGGTTCAGTCAGGGTTTCCTGCAGGGTCCTTCGACATGCTTATCGGGTCCCCCTATGTCGCGGGCGCTTCCTCGGTAAAGGCCTCCATCGAGCAGTGGAGCGAGGAGGTTCAATTCGTACTGAATGTGGCACCGTTCACTTTGACTGGCGGCCTTTACTACTATGAAGACGACACCTTCAATGGCGCTCCCGATGGCCTGACATCGCCCATTTTCCTTTCGCCTGTTCCGGGTGGCGCCCTCTTCACTGGCCAGCGGTTTTTTTCCAAAAATGACGCAAAGTCCAAGGCCGCTTACGCCCAGGCCGAGTGGAGTGTCACCGATCAAGTCGACCTTCTCGCGGGCTACCGGTATACCAAGGACGAGAAATCAGGGGAGAATTTCACTTACGCCTTCGGCACACAGTTCAATTCGGAGTTCGACTACGACGATTCCAGAGGTTCGTACATGTTGGGGGTGAACTATCGCCCGACTGATAACCTATTAACGTACGCCAAGTATTCGACCGGCTTCGTGTCGGGAGGGTCCGTCGCCGGTC
This sequence comes from Steroidobacteraceae bacterium, assembly GCA_035276085.1. Taxonomy (GTDB): domain Bacteria; phylum Pseudomonadota; class Gammaproteobacteria; order Steroidobacterales; family Steroidobacteraceae; genus DATELY01. The sequence continues at coordinate 6,984 of DATELY010000059.1, forward strand.
TGGATTTTCCCGTGGAAAAAGTGAAAGCGTGGGAGGCGGGCGTGAAAGGTGACTTCTTGGACGGGCGAGTTCGTGCCAATCTCGCGCTGTTCAACGCGGACTATAAAGATGTCCAAACGGTAATCGCAGGCCTCACGCTCAATCCCCCACGCCCTGACATCACCACTGCCATCGTTCCGGAAGGAGATCTCGACACGCAGGGTGTCGAGCTTGAAGTGACTGCGCAGCCAATCAACGCGCTCACTCTAGGCGGCTCTGTCGGTTATACCGATACCAAGTGGAGCAATGTCAATCCGTTCGTACGTGATCCAGCCACGACCGTAGGTACTGCGAGGCCGCGTTGGACCGCCGATCTCTCGGCGCTGTATGAGACGAACCCACTGTTCGGTGAGGCCAGCATGTCGTACAACGTCAACGTGACCTATCGTGACAAGATGCGCACCTTGGATGACAACACGTTGCCAGCCTCCTATGGTCCGATCGTCTCATCGGACGAACTGGTCAAGTTGAATGCCCGAATTGCTCTGAGGAATATCAAGATCGGTGGTGCAAGTGCGGAGGTCGCGCTGTGGGGTAAAAACCTGACCGATGCCGACAATCCCACTTTCCCTATCGACTGGAACTACCTGGGCTCAACCACCTATGAAAGGGCTCGCACCTACGGTGTCGACCTGATCTTCGATTTCTGACGCAAATCACTCAGACCTCCAGGAACGATGGACAGGCGGCGTGCGGCGATGAGCGGCACGCCGCATCTGTTTCTGGGTCTGTAATCCGAGAACGAGCCTGCTCACAGGAGGCCTGAAGCGTTCTTCAGGAATGCCCAAGGAGCGGCCCACCGTGATGGGTGCTTTGGTCCTTGGCGGTCCGTGTTGGCAATTCTTCGCCCGGAACTACCACCGTCGTGTCCGCGAGTTCCCCGATGGCCGGGAACGGTTGTGGCGCTCACAGTCCAGTGACTTCAAGTGCTCAAGGTGTGCGCCCATGCGTGTCGCAAGGTACGTCACTGGCCTGATGCTGCTCGGAACGGTTGCGGGCCCTGTTCATGCGTCGGAGTTCCTGCTCATGTCGGGCAAGGAACTGTATGGACGTTTCTGTACCTCCTGCCATGGAGACGAGGGCCGCGGAGACGGACCGGTCGCGCGATTCCTCAATGTGGAAGTGCCGGATCTCACATTGATCGCGCGCCGCCAGGGCGGCAAGTATCCCTATGAGCGCATCGAGAAGATCATCGACGGCCGATTCATCATTGGAGCTCACGGCACGCGCACGATGCCGGTGTGGGGAGAGGAGCTCGGACGCGCCCAGCTCGGCGACCCGAAAGCTGAAGAAGTGACGCGGACGGCCGTTGAGCGCTTGTCCGATTACCTGTGGACGATCCAGAAAGTGGGTCCTGATGCCCCGATCAAGGCCGTACCGAACGAAGAGCGCAGGCGATGACCCGCTGACCGGGCACATGTTGAGCGAGTTGCTCGGCCTCGAGCGCAATCACTACGATCGTCTCGTGCACTTCCTCTAGGGCGTGTTGATGTTCCTTCCCTCCACGGAGGTGCTCCGCCGCATGGCGACGATGAAGGGTTATCGGCGCCTGCCTGTTGCCAGTGGTGTTTCTCATGGCGCAATCCGCCACATACGAAATGATCGAGTGGGGCGCCGCCTCCGTCGTCGCGCCCGATCTCGGCGCGGCGTATCTCGGCACGCAGGAGGACGAGTGGGACGGGCAGAAGGACATGGCGCTGGCAACTTGCGGTGCTGTGTTCGCCGCGTTGTTGTTCCGCTCTTGCCGATGATCGCGGCGCTCGCGATGAACCCCATGCAAGTCTGGAGTGGGCTTCAGCCGCGGTCGAACCACAGAACTCTGGAGTGCCCTCTAGAGTTTATGGCGCAAGCGCTGTGCCATGCCCGGTCGGCACTTGGGTTCAGATTGCGGCCCATGGGCCCATGGGCCTAACCTTTCAGCCGTGAAACGCTCGAACCTGCACTACTGGTCGGTGATCGCATTGCTCCTGGCAAGGCTATTGCTGGGTGACTTCGTTCACGCCGTGCCACACGGTGAGCACTTGCAACCGATAGACAAGGCCCAGTCCACAGCGCTGGCCGGCGACTGTCCTGATCACGCCGCAAGTGTCCATATTGGCCACAGTGGCGGACACGAATCAGATGGCGCTTCGCACGACGGTGCAGATCCTGCTCATCATGCAGGTAAGGATGATTGCTGCAAGAGCACCGCCTGCAATTGCCTCTGCGCGCATTGGGCGCCGCTGATGACCTCCATTCAATCTCCAGCTGAAGCATTCGGCGCCGATCCAGGCGTGTCGCTCTCCTGCATCGCGACCCCGACAGATCGCTTGAGCGCACTCTTTCGACCTCCCGCCTGACACACACCTTCCCCGTAGCCGCTCATCGAGTCGACACGCGCAGCGAGCTTGAATAGCCGTCGCGGGATGTCTGCTCGATTCCCCGGTCGCGAGTTGCCCTCGCACCGCGTTCGAACACGCGAGCGCAAGGCCCGCGATGCATTCGAGAGGTGTGTGACATGGCCGGTATTTCCATCGGCAAGCTGGCCCGAGCCGCACGGGTCAGTATCGATACGATCCGCTATTACGAGAGGCGGGGATTGTTGCCGCCGGCACCGCGGCGCCCGTCCGGATTTCGCGTCTACAGTCAGGACGACTTGCGGCTATTGAAGTTCATCTGCAGAGCGCGGGAACTCGGCTTCTCGCTCGCCGACGTGGCGGAGTTGCTGAAGTTGACCCGCGGCCCTCATGGGGAGGGAATGCTCGCCATCGTCGATGACAAAGTTGCGGCGATAGATTGCAGACTCGTCGAGCTTGGTCGATGGCGTGAGGCTCTGCGCGCGTTTAGACAGCAATGCCTTAAGGATTCCGAGACCGCCCCCTCACTGCAGGAACTTCTTAAAGAGCAAGACAGTGCGTCAGCGCTCGAGCCCTCGCGACTACACGCAGGCGCACAGGTGAGGGACACAAATGACGGGCTTTGATCCACGGACGGCGCGCAAGATAACGCGCCGACAACTCATGGGCGGGGTACTGGGTGGAGTACTCGCGCTCGGCACCGGCCCGAATCGAGGTTGGGGTGCTGGCGCGAAGCTGACTTCACAGGGTCCGAGTGAGCTCTCCGGTACCGACTTCCATCTCCATATCGGCGAGAGCCCGATCCATCTCACAGGTCGCTCGCGGACCGGAACCCTCGTCAATGGTCAGCTGCCAGCGCCTCTATTGCGATGGCGCGAGGGCGATACCATCACCTTGCGCGTGTCGAACGGTCTATCGGTGCGAAGCTCGATCCATTGGCACGGGATGATCGTACCAGCTGACATGGATGGTGTGCCTGGATTGAGCTTCGAAGGCATCCCGAGCGGCGGTGCCTACATGTACCGCTTCAAAGTGAACCAGTACGGCACCTATTGGTATCACGCCCACTCCCGCTTTCAGGAGCAGACGGGTTTGTATGGGCCCATCGTGATCGAACGACGTGGCGGTGAGCGTCAACATGCCGATCGCGACTATGTCGTCATGCTCTCGGATTGGACCGACATGGATCCGGAGAGGATCTTCGCGACGCTGAAGAAGCAGAGCGACTATTTCAACTTCGGCAAGCGCACGGTTGGCGACTTCTTCGAAGATGTACGCACGAAGGGCTGGGATGCAACCGCCGCAGACCGGCGAATGTGGGGGCGGATGCGCATGAACCCGACGGATTTGATCGACGTCTCGGGTTACACATACACGTATCTGATGAATGGCATCGCGCCTGGGGGCAACTGGACGGGGCTGTTTACCCGCGGCGAACGCGTGCGGTTGCGATTCATCAATGGCTCGGCCATGAGCATCTTCGACGTTCGGATTCCGGGATTGAAGCTCACCGTCGTGGCCGCCGACGGCCAGGACGTCGATCCGATCTCAGTGGATGAACTCCGAATCGCGACCGCTGAAACATACGACGTCATCGTAGAACCGAAGGACGATCGTGCGTACACGATCTTCGCCCAGTCCATCGATCGCTCTGGCTATGCACGCGGCACCCTCGCACCGCAGCCAGGGATGACGGCTGAAGTGCCACCACTCGATCCACGGCCGATCCTGACCATGAGCGACATGGGCATGGCGCACGACATGGGTTCGATGGGCCATGACATGGATCATGGCGCGATGAAACCTGGCGACGCAGGAGGTAGTGACCGCGCGGACCACGACGCAATGGGACACAAGAACGACGCGACACGCATTCATCACGCGCCAAGCGAGCACGAACCGACCGTCGATATGCGCATCGCTCAGGTCTCGACGGGCCTCGATCATCCGGGTGTCGGTTTGCGGGACAACGGACGGCGCGTATTGAGCTATGCCGATCTGCACACCATCGGTGGTCCGATCGACCGGCGCGAGCCGGGGCGCGAAATAGAACTGCATCTGACAGGGCACATGGAGCGCTTCATCTGGTCATTCAATGGCCAGAAGTTCTCCGAGGCCGAACCGTTGCGGTTCAACCTCGGCGAGCGTCTACGCATCACCTTAGTGAACGACAGCATGATGACGCATCCCATCCACTTGCATGGCATGTGGAGCGAGATCGAGAACCCGGAAGGTGGCTTTCAGGTGCGTAAGCACACGGTGATGGTCAACCCGGCACAGCGTATCAGCTACGCCGTGACCGCGGATGCGCTCGGACGCTGGGCGTATCACTGCCATCTGCTCTACCACATGGAGGCGGGCATGTTTCGCGAAGTGGAGGTCACGCCCGCCGGCGAACATCGAGGGGGCCACGAATGAAGCCCGTTTTCATTTCTCTGTTGGCGCTTGCTCTCGTCGCCGCGCCAGCGCTCGCTCAAGAGCACACGCAACATCAGTCCATGCCGAATTCTCCGGCACCGTCCGTCGACGACACGACGAGTCCACCCGAGCACGATCAAAGCCGGGATGATCAGGCAGCCCACCACGACGAGCATGCGAACCATCACGCGGCGCCATCCGCAGACGAACCGACGGAAAGCGAGCGCGCGCACGTGCCGCCAGATCCTCCCCAGCATCCGTTACGCAATAGGTCGGAAGAGGAAATGATCGAACTGATGCAGATGGAAGATGACGCGTCCTACGGCATGGCCCTCCTTGATCAGTTGGAGTGGCGCGAGATCGGCGGCGAAGACGCGCAAGCCTGGGAAGCACAGGCGTGGTATGGCAATGACTACAACAAACTGTGGGTCGAAAGCGAAGGTGAAAGGCTGCGCGGCGATGCAGAAGGTCGCGCCGAGATTCTCTGGGACCGCATTGTCTCTCGATGGTGGAGTGCTCAGACCGGCGTGCGGCAGGACTTCGGCGAAGGTCCGTCTCGCACCTGGGCCGACATAGGCATACGAGGTCTGGCTCCCTACTTCTTCGAGATCGATGCCGCCTTCTATGTCGGTGAGGAGGGCCGGACCGCTGCGCGCTTTTCCGGCGAATACGACCTGCTCATCACGCAGCGGCTGATTCTGAAACCGGAGCTCGAGTTCGAGGTGTACGGTAAGGATGATCCGAAAAATGGAATCGGCTCAGGCCTCTCGGGTGTGGAATTGGGATTGCGTCTTCGCTACGAGTTTCGCCGGGAGTTTGCGCCCTATCTCGGCGTTCAATGGCAGCGCAAGTTCGGCGGCACGGCAGATATCGCGCGCAATGAGGGACATGACGTGAATGACCTATCGTTGGTCGCAGGGCTGCGCGCTTGGTTCTGAGTCCTGCTCGTGCCGATCGCCTTGTCGGAAACAAATGACGCAGGAACGATCTTGAGAGGTGTGCGGATATGAAGACGCTCGTAGTGGTTGCAATCGTGCTTGCCAGCCTCGTCGGTGCCGGCGCGCTCGGCATCGGATTCGGTGTCTATGACGTCGGCGCAGACACTGAGCATTCAAGCTTCATTTACTCTCTCATCGAAACCACACGAGAGCGCTCGATCGCCGCGCGCATCCGCAACATCAAGGTTCCGGACGTTGGAAACGCGCAGCAGATCAGGCGCGGTGCGGGCAACTATGCTGCGATGTGCGCGGGTTGCCATCTCACGCCGGGTGGGCAGCCGACAGAAATCAGTCGCGGTCTCTATCCACGTCCGCCCAATCTCACGAAGACGGTTCAATCCGATCCTGCGCGCACGTTCTGGATCATCAAGCATGGCGTGAAAGCCACCGGCATGCCGGCGTGGGGCAAGAGCATGGAGGACGGCTACATCTGGGATATGGTGGCATTCGTGGGAAGACTTCCTCAGCTGAGCGCCAGCGAGTACGACTTAGAAGTGGAGCACAGTGGCGGGCATTCTCACGGTGGTGGCGAATCTGATACCGGACATGAGTCACATGAGCACCAGAACTCCGAACATTCACACGACCATCTCCATGAGCACAACGCAAGGCGGCGAGAGGAGCGACCAATCGCTGGTCAGCCGGTCACGCCGTGAAGGCGAAACAGACGTGGGCGCGGCACTATGAGATCACTGGCTGGGTCGCGGGCGAGGCGCAACGAGTGTTTGCGCATCTGGACGATCACACGCGGCTGTCCTCGCACATGAGTGGGAACATGAGCACAGTCGGTAGCGTGGGCCACTGCAACAGGAAGCCGAACATGACAGCTATGAATGCGAGGTATTGTGGATGGCGCACACGCGCGTAAGGCCGGGTGCTTGCCACCGCTCCACGCTGCTGGGCTTCTTGTTCTTGTTCGAAGGCAATGCCCGTTGGATCGGAGCGCTCGGCTTCGTGCTGCTGCTGACGGGAGTTGCGGGCAACTGTCCGCTGTATTCGCTGTTCGGCAACGATACCTGCAAGCGGCGGATTCCGACTATGTAGCTGCGCCGGCAGCGTGACGTCAACGGGATCGCGGCCTCCAAGTGCGATCCAGGAAACGGTGCTTGGCGGCAGCAAGCACGTGAAGCAGGGCGAGTGCGGCCAGCACGTTGAACAGGACCTCATGCACTTCTTCGAGCACATCTTCGGAGCCCAGTGAGAGTGGCGGCAGCTGGAACAGGCCAAAGAAGGTCACCGGTTCACCCTCTGCGGAAGAGAGCGCCCAGCCGCTCAGCGGAATGGCGAACAGCAGTACGTAAAACGCCGCGTGCACGATGCGCGCGAGCATCAACTCATATGGCTTTAGCGCGGCGGGCCAGAGTGGCTGAGTGTCGATCAGGCGCCAGAGTACGCGCATCGTGGCCAGCAGCAGTACCAGAACACCCAAGGATTGATGCAGGCCTATGCCTGTCAGGTTTTCGACCGGCGCGGTGTGCTCGGCCTCTTCTGCTGTTTCTGCCAGCAGCCACTGCGCGAGAATTCCAAACGCGATGATCCAATGCAGCAAGCGGCTGATGAGCCCGTAATCGGTCTGCGAGTTGCGTAGTTGCATAGGGCCAACTCTAGGGCTCTTCCATCTGCAGCCCCTATGCGAGGAAGGTGAACGTACCTCCGTACGAGCCCTGACCGAGCTGCAGGATCCAGTGCAGATGGAGAGTAGCGAGTCATCCGCACTGTCTGGTTGGAGCCCCGTATCCGCACGCGCTCGCATTGAATCTACGCGGCGATCATCTCAACAACGATGCGAGACTGAGCTTTGGGCCGGAGCTTCTCTACGCCACGAGTTTGCGCTGCAGGCGTTATCGGAGAGCAGGTCACGTCGTGAGTGACGAATACGTGGGAAACACGCTGCGAAGTCGAAAGTCCACATGGCGTTTCAGTTGCTGGACGAGCAGGCTCGGGGCACTTACAAACCGAGCTGGAGAACTACCGTGCATCTCTCGTCCCGACGCAAAGTCATTGCGCTTGCAGCCATTGCCTTGGCGGTAACAAGCGCTGGAGTGGGTTTCGCTGATGATGCGGCGACAACCAGTTCGCCTCCAACCCCGCAGATGCGCGAAAAAATGGCGGCTCTGCACGAAAAAATGGCTCAGTGTCTGCGCTCGACCAGGCCCTTCGATGAATGCCGCAATCAGATGAGGCAGCAATGCCACGAGCACTTGGAAGAACGGAATTGCGCGATGATGAACATGGAGCACGGCCAAATGGGCATGCACTCCGGATCAATGCATCAGCCGCCCGCCAAGAAACCCCAGCAGCCAGAGGAGAGCTCGCGGTAGCAAGTCCTCGGCAATTGTCCAGGCGCGCAGCTCGGTGTCATCGTGATGTCTGTCATCGCCACGGAATTGCTCGAGCACAGCTTCTACAGTCGAACGGCTCGCGCGGGCTGGGCGCGCGCATCTACCGTGCCGGCGGCAGGCCGAGCAGTGCCTCCAGCTTGCGATCGTGTCCGTAGATGTCCTCGAAGAACAGCATGCCGCGGCTCTTCGTAGCGAGCGCCGTGCCGTAGAGGATCAGTGCGGGCACGGGCTTGGCCAGTTTGACGCGCTGATTCGGAGCGCCGCACATGGCAGCCTCGATCTGGGCCTCGGTCCACTCGGTCGGCGCGCTCTTCAATACGTACGCCGCCAGCGCCGCGGGATCGGCCACGCGAATGCAACCATGGCTGAAGTCGCGCCGCGAGCGCGAGAATAATTCGCTCGCCGGTGTGCCGTGCAGGAAGACGCCATACGGATTGGGCAGCACGAACTTCACTGGCCCGAGCGCGTTATCCGGGCCTGGCCGCTGGCGCAGGCGTGCCTTGCCGGCGGCAAGCGCTTCGATGTTTGCCAGCGTCGGCTGCAGGACGGGCGAGCGATCCATTTCACCCGCCACGATCTCCATGTGATTGCGTTCCAGGTAGCCGGGCTTGCGTCGAATCGACGGCAGAAGCTCCCGCACGAGGATACTGCGCGGGATGTCCCAATAGGGTTGAAAGACGACTTGCTCGATGGCACTCGAAAACACGGGCGTGCGGCGCAAGGGCTCCGCCTGGCCGACGATGATCGGCATTTCGAGCACCGTGTCCTGCGCAGCGCGCGGCAGCGCGAACAGCTCGAACTGCGGCACATTGATGATGACCATCGGTGCCTCCAATGGTGGCAGCCAGCGCCAGCGCTCGAGCGTGAGCTCGATTTGTCGTACGCGCTGCGCGAGCGGTGTCGTGAGCGCGGCATAGGTTTTCTCACCGATGACGCCGTCGCTGTTCAGTCCGTGACGGCCTTGAAAGCGCTTGATGGCATCGACGAGTGCTGGATCGATGACTTGCGCTGGGTTCGAGGCCGCGTTCTCGGGCAGATCACCCACGGCCGTCAGCAGCACGCGCAAGCGCTGCGCACCAGCGTAGCCAGCTCCCGGCTCGATTTTTCTGGCAGACATCGGCTCGAGCTGCGTCAGCTCCGGCTGCGCTGCCAGCGTTCGATATCGTGCCAGCACCTGCTTCAGTGCACGATAGCGCGCGCTTTGCGGCTCATAACGCTCGAACGCGACATTGAGATCGGCCGCCGTGCTCAAGCTCCGCAGCGCCTGTGCGGGATCCAGGCTGCGCGCGGGTGTGGGTAGATGGAAACCTGCCTGGCGCGGTGTAACGCGACCGCGTTGCAGATGAACGATGAGACGCAACGCGGCGGTTGATAAGTCGACGTCGAATTGAGCCAGCGACTCGGCAGGGGGTGCGGCGGCTGCCAGCGTGCGCGCACCCGCGCGCAAGGCATCGGCGCAATAGTCGCCGGCGCGCAGCCCGAAGGTATCGGCACGTTGCAGCGTCGCGATGACTCCAATGGCTTGCGTTGAGATCGAATCTCGAATCCAGAATACGCTGTTCGTGCCTGCATACGCCGCGGCGAGCTGGTCGCGCTCAGCGGCGTCGAGAGGTGGGCAGATCGAGTGATCGCCATGGCTGATGCTGCGGGAAATGACATCGAGGGACGGAGTGAAGCCTGCCGCGGTGTCGACGCAGGCGAATATGAAAAGCGCCGCGAGTGAGCGGCGTCGTGCGACAGGTTGCTGCATCGGATCTCAACTCTTCGAGCCTTGAACTCCCTGGAAGACAGGGGGGATCAGTTTGCATTGCCGCTTGCTTCTCGCATCCGGAGTAGCACGTGTGTTGCTTGTAAGTCTCCTGATAGGCAGACCGGCGAGCTTTTCCGATAGTGCGATCAGCCACGGACAACGCGAGAGACACATGAGCGCATCGTACGGCCGGCATCCTGCCAGCATGCTCGAACTCAAGAGGGACTTCCTGCTCGCTGATCAGGATCATGACCGCGCGATCAACTTCGATGAATTTGCGGCTCTCCTGAAAAACCTGGAGGCAGACATGCCCTTGGCGGACATGCGCATCGGCTTCGATGAGGTGGATAGCGATCGGGACGGACTGATCGACTGCCGCGAGTTCATCGAGTGGTGGACGTCGGATTGAAATGACCGCAGTGAAGACGCTACTGGCCGCAGTCGATGGCTCGCCAGACGCCGTGCGTGCACTCAAGTTTGCACTCGTCGATCAGAACATGATTCCTACTGAACTCTATCGCTCGCGTCTCGAGCAACGTGCCCGATTCTTGCGCGAAGAAATTCGGCAGACGCTGCTGCGCTCCGATCGCGAACAGTACCTTGCTATCGCAGATCAAGTGCACAGCGCGGGCGATGAGGCATTCGCGGACCTGATGATCGACCTCAACTTCGCGGAGATTGATCGCGACGTGAAGGAGTTGAAGGAAGTGGAAGGCGCACTGAGTCGTTTGGCACACAACGCATTCGGTCTATGCGAGAGCTGCGGCGAGCGGGTCGATACCAAGCGCCTGCTGGCAAATCCCTCTGCAAGGCGCTGCACTGACTGCGAGAGCGAGCATGAGCGCAGACACGCGTGCAAGACACCGCACTTGTAGCGCGATCCCCGGGCGCGCTCATCGGAAGATCATCCGCATGCGAAGCCGGGCGATAGCGGCAGCTGCCATCCTGTCAATTCTCGGCGCATGCGCCCATGAGCCAGAGCAGCCGGTTCCACCTTCGGGTTCGGGCGCGCAACTGTTTCAGTCCCTTTGCTCGAGCTGCCACGGCGCCGCCGCACAAGGTGATGGCCCGATTGCACCATTGATCAAAACCGGCGTACCTGACCTCACGCTGCTCGCTCGCCGCAATACGGGCGCCTTTCCGGCTGACGCGGTCCGACGAACCATCGATGGCCGATTCGATCGACCCGCTCATGGCTCCCGCGACATGCCCGTGTGGGGTTGGCGTTTGTATGGTGCAGTGGACCCCAGCGACATTGCTGGACGAGAGCGAACGGACGCGGCGATCGATCGACTGGTGGGATACATCCAATCCGTGCAGCGCTGAGAGTGGGTTGGCCTGATCGGAACGGGCAGACCTAGTCACATGCAACAGGCGCTGGCAAGGATGGATGATTTGAAGTCGTCGGCCGACGATATGCGCGAGAACTCCGCAGTGATGACTGAGGTAGCAGTGGCTTGCTCGCCTTCTGCCGAATTCTTTGAGAAGTGGACTTCATGCGCCCGAACGCGATCGGGAGAGCAGATCTGCATCAGGCCTTTGCGGGCGGACGATCGCGAGCGTGAGAGTGTCTTCATCAACTCGCTTTCCGAGCACTCGCGCTACTTCCGCTTGTTCACTCCGCTCAGGTTTCTTTCGCGGCACCTGATCGATCAGCTGATGGACATTCGATCAGGATCAACACCTGTTCAGCATCTGGCGAGACATCTCCGAAATGATGGACCGCTGAGCCGCGATTCGACCATCGCTCGATCCCATCGCCAGTGTTGCCTCGTCGCGCATGAGGTACGGAGTATCGCGAAGATGACTCGTGAATATCCCTCAACGCCTCGTAGTGAGGCGGCCTTTATCATCCCCTTGTCATCCCAAGCTATCGGCGAAGGCGTTCGTCACTCGGAGTTTTCATGCCCCAACACTTGCCGGAAAAGATATCGTTGGCAGAGGCAGTTGCACGCGTAAGTGCCGAGCCCACGCCCTATGCGTTGTTGTTCGAACGCGGCGATGTCGCCGTAGAATTGTTTATTCCACGCGGACGCGACGTGCAATCGCCCCACATTGAGGATGAGCTCTACCTCATCCAGTCGGGCGCCGCAATCCTGTGGAGGAATGACCAACGCGTGACCTGCGCGGCGGGCGACGTCCTCTATGTTCCCGCGGGTATGCCGCATCGATTTGAGTCCTTCAGCACCGACTTTCGCACATGGGTCATCTATCTGCGATCGCACGTGCAGGCAGCCACGTCGACCCAGGCCTGATCCAGGTCAATGCGCGAGGGGCGAGCCGAGCGCACACTGCTGCCATGACTGACAGGCTGTCTTTCGATGCCGACCTGCTGCGCCGTTACGATCGGCCGGGTCCGCGCTACACCTCGTATCCGACGGCGCCGCAGTTCGACTCCGGCTTCGATGAGGCGATGCTGCGCGACTGCATTCGCCGCAGCAACGCCGATCCCATTCCGCGTCGGCTCTCCTTGTATGTTCACATCCCGCCATGGGTTCTGCGTTGCTCGTGGATCTACCTCACACCGCGTGCCGACGGGCAGGCCGGGTAAGAATCGCCGGATGATCGAGTTCTATCCGCAGATCAAGTGGGTTCATATCGCGGCGGTGTTCGCGAGCGGCTCGCTCTTTACCGTGCGTGGCGCCGCCGTCCAGGCTGGCGCACGCTGGGCCATGGTTGCACCCCTGCGCTATCTCAGTTACACCATCGACACGGTGCTGCTCACTGCGGCGCTGATGCTCGCCACGATCCTGCATCAATACCCATTCGTGCACGGCTGGCTGACGGCCAAGATCGTGCTGCTGATCGTCTACATCGTCCTCGGCAGCTACGCCCTGAAGCGCGGTCGTTCGCGCGTCGCACGACTGTGGTGCTGGCTCGGCGCACTGGGCGTCTATCTGTTCATCATCAGCATCGCACGCGCCCATCATCCCCTCGGATGGTTCACGGCACTGATGCACTGAAGCTTCAACACGGGCCCTGACGCGCACCATCGCGCACGGCAATGCCCACGTACGGTCGAGGTGGTTGGTGAGTCGGTTCTCGGAGGTCCGCACATGCTTGCTCTGTTCCAGTCCGCACGCTCTCGATCCATTGCACATGTAACTCTGGCGGTGATCTCACTCTTCTTGGGTGCATGCGGACGCGAGCCCGACACCCCGGCGCAATCCAGCGCGAGGGATACGAAAGACAAGTACGACATTGCCAACATGAAGTTGGGCGCGCCGCCAGCCGTCGTGAGCTCGGAGCGTCACACGGGCGCGTTCGCTGCTGGCGCTGCGTTGTCCATGGATCCTGCAGTCAAACCGCTCGATCCGGGCGAAATGAAGGAGATTCGCCTGGACACCACTCATCGAGTCATCGAGATCGCGCCGGGCGTGAAGTTCTCGGCATGGACGTTCGGCGATCAGGTTCCGGGACCCGTGGTGCGGGCCCGTGTCGGCGACCGCATCAAGTTCGCGATGACCAACCGTTCCGATGAGCCCGTCCCTGGCGTGCGCGTCACCTCCGCACCGATGATGCACTCGATGGATTTCCACTCAGCCATGGTGGCGCCGAACGACAAATATCGGTCGATCGCGCCGGGGCAGACGATGCACTTCGAGTTCACGCCCAACTACCCCGGCGTATTCATGTATCACTGCGGCACGCCGATGGTGCTCGAGCACATCGCCGCCGGCATGTACGGCATGATGATCGTCGAACCGCGCGATGGCTATCCAACCAAGGTGGACCGCGAATACGCTGTGGTGCAAAGCGAGTTTTATACGAGGCGCGATCCGCAACAGCGCGAGGTCGATGGCGTACCGCTATACGTCCTGGACACGGATCGCGTCCGCTCCAAAGCACCCACGTATACGGTATTCAACGGTCGCTACAACCGTTTCGTCGATCAGCCGCTGCCCGCCAAGGCAGGCGAGCGTGTGCGTCTGTTCGTGCTGAACGTCGGCCCATCCAACACGTCGAGCTTTCATGTGGTCGGCACGATCTTCGACCGCGTGTGGATCGAGGGCAACCCGGACAATCAGTTTCGCGGCATGCAGACGGTACTGCTGGGGTCATCATCCGGGGCGATCGTCGAGTTCGTCGTGCCAGAGGCGGGTGAGTACGTCATGGTCGATCATCACTTCGCGAACGCCTCACAAGGCGCGGTCGGCATGATCGCCGCAGCGGGTGAAACGCCGGCTCGCGGTGATGTCGAGCATCACAATATCCCCGCCACCGCGGCGCCGACGGACCCGGTTGCCCTGCGCGGCAAACTCAACTTCGAGTCCAAATGTCTCGCGTGTCATTCGATCGCCGGTGGCGACAAGCTGGGCCCGGACCTGCATCGAGTCACTCGCCGTCGCGATAAGGCGTGGCTGATACGCTGGATGAAGGATCCCGAGGGAATGGCACAGACAGATCCAATCGGCAAGGAGATGTTGGCCAAGTACAAGTTACCGATGCCGAATCAGAATGTGTCCGAGGAAGAGCTCAAAGGCTACATCGCGTACTTCAAATGGGCGGACCAGAACCTGCGCCCACGAGGCACGACGCAGCCTCAGCCTGCCGCACCAGGTGCGGCCAGAAGTCCCGATGAGACGGCTTCGGCGCCTAGCCCGTCAGCGCCTCAGGCACCACTGCCGCCGTCACCTCACTGATGGGATTGCATTGGCACCAGCAGTCCGTCGCGCAGACGTATGAGCGGCTTGCTACGGGACGCGACGGACTCAGTGCCGCCGAGGTGGCGCGTCGTCGTGCCCAACGCGGGCCGAACGTACTCGAGGAGTCACCGCCGCGATCCAGGCTCGCGATGCTCACGGCACAATTCGCCGACTTTACGGTGCTCATTCTCATCGCGGCCGCCATTGTCTCCGGCGTAATCGGCGATCTCACCGACACCGCCATCATCATTGCGATCGTCATCCTGAATGCCACACTGGGATTCTTGCAGGAAGCGCGTGCGGAGCGTGCGTTGGCTGCGCTGAAGGCGATGGCCGCGCCTTCCGCTATTGTGATGCGCGAAGGGTCGCAGAGCACGATTGCAGCGGCCGATCTCGTGCCAGGCGATGTCGTGATCATCGATGCCGGGCGCATTGTCCCTGCGGACCTGCGCCTCGTCGAAGTGGCAGGGCTGCGCGTCAATGAATCCGCGCTCACGGGCGAATCGGTGCCCGTGGACAAGACCACGGGTGAGATCGGTCGGAATGACCTCGGCATTGCCGATCGCCACAACATCGCTCACAAGGGGAGCGTCGTGACGTATGGGCGCGCCGTTGGAGTCGTGATCGCAACGGGCATGCAGACTGAGTTTGGTCGTATCGCGAGCCTGTTGACGCGGGCGCGCGCAACACAGACGCCACTGCAACGTCGGCTCGATGCCTTTGGGCGTCGTCTCGCGCTCGTAATTCTTTGCATCTGTGCCATCGTGTTTGCTACGGGACTGCTGCGGGGGGAATCCGCACTCCCGATGCTCTTGGTTGCGCTAAGCCTCGCCGTCGCCGCGATTCCCGAAGCGCTGCCGGCGGTCGTCAGCATCGCGCTGGCCCTCGGTGCACGCAAGATGATGGCGCAACGAGCGCTCATTCGCCGCCTGCCCGTAGTCGAGACGCTCGGCTCCGTGACGTTCATCTGCTCCGATAAGACCGGAACATTGACGGCCAATCAGATGCGGACCGAGGAATTCTTCTGTGATGGCACGCGCACGAAGATTCTGGACGACAAGGGTGCGGGTGCGACGCTCCTGCTCGCGATGGCCGTCAGTCACGATGCAACGCGGGACGGGAACGGACGACTGACCGGCGACCCCACGGAAGTTGCGCTGCTGCTGGCGGCTGAGGCAGGCGGGATTGACCATGCGAACGCGCGCACGCGCGCACCGCGGGTTGCCGAGCTACCGTTTGATTCCGCGCGCAAATGCATGACCACCGTGCACCGCCAGGCAGATGGATCGTTCCTCTCGATCACCAAAGGCGCAGCAGAGGTGCTCATCGCCGCTTGTACCCGTGAGCTGAGAGAGCATGGTGCGGTGGAGATTGAGCGCGCACAACTTACGCGGATTGCCGATGCGATGGCAACCGAAGGATTACGCGTGCTCGGCGTGGGCGTGCGGCGGTGGCAAGCCTTGCCCACGGATATGCGTGCGGAAGTTATCGAGTGCGATCTTACGTTCGTGGGCTTCATTGGGCTCATCGATCCGCCGCGACCGGAGGCCAGCGACGCCATTGCAACCTGCAGGTCGGCTGGCATTACGCCCGTGATGATTACGGGTGATCACCCGCTCACGGCTCGTGCCATCGCGCAACGGCTGGGTTTGATTTCGCACGGTGGCGGTGTGCTCACGGGAGCCGAGCTAGTACGGCTGTCGACAGAAGAACTCGCCCGGCGCGTGTGCGATGTACGCGTCTACGCGCGCGTCGCGCCGGAGCAGAAAGTCAGAATTGTCGAAGCGTTGCAGGCGGCCGGTGAGATTGTCGCCATGACGGGAGACGGAGTGAACGACGCGCCAGCGCTCAAGTCGGCGGATGTCGGTGTTGCCATGGGGGTCCAGGGGACTGACGTTGCGAAAGAGGTTGCAGCCATTGTGCTGCTGGACGACAACTTCGCCACGATCGTGAAAGCCGTGCGCGAGGGGCGCCGCATCTACGACAATCTGCGTCGCTTCGTGCGCTACGTGCTCACCACCAACTCCGCGGAGATCTGGGCCATCTTCCTCGCGCCGTTCGTGGGATTGCCGGTACCGCTGCTGCCGATTCAGATCCTGTGGATCAACCTGGTCAGCGATGGTCTTCCGGGGCTTGCGCTTGCCGCAGAACGCGCCGAGCGCGACATCATGCAGCGTCCGCCGCGGCTGCCCGAAGAGAGCCTGTTCGCGCGCGGTCTTGGAGCGCATGCATTCTTCGTCGGCCTGCTCATGGCAGCACTCGTGCTGGCGGCGCAAGCTTGGTATTGGCGACTCGGCGTGCACTCCTGGCAAACGGTTGCGATGACGACGTTGTGCTTCACTCAGCTCGCCCACGTGCTGGCCATTCGATCGGAAAGCACTTCGCTTTTGAAGTTGGGATTGACCTCGAATCGTCCCTTGCTCGGTGCGGTGATCCTGACGATTTTGTTGCAGCTCGTGATCGTCTATGTGCCCATCTGCAATCAGCTCTTCAAGACCGTGCCATTGAATGCACAGGAGCTCGGCGTGTGCATCGTGGCGGCCTCGATCATCATGGCAGTGGTCGAGACCGAGAAGTGGATACGTCGCCGTCCCCGTGATGGTTCGCCCTAGCAGCCTGCCGGACTTAGGATTGATCTACTGCGGCGGTAGCGGCTGGGTCCATTTTTTCGATCGTCCTCGTTGAATAGCTACGGCTATTCGCCTCGAACGATCGAAAAACTGTGCTCCATCTGCCACCGTCCTCGCTACGATCACCTGAGTCCGACAGGCTGCTAGTGCAGTGTTTCATTCTGTTTGGAACTTAAGCGGCGATTGGCGCGGATGACCTTCTGCAGGATGTCGCGCGCGCTCTTGGTCCAGATGAACGGCTTGGGGTTGGTGTTGTGGCGAGCGATGTATTCCTCGATGGCAG
>DATELY010000060.1:0-2072 GCA_035276085.1 Steroidobacteraceae bacterium
CAGCCAAATCCTGAAGAGGGCGCGGCTGGTCAGTCACTTCGACGGTGCATATTTGCCCCCGGTCTGCTTTGTGTGTGCGCCTTCTGCTCCGCTCTGCTTGTGCTGTAGGCGAGTGATGCGTGCCCAGGTGCGCTTCAGATCATCGCGCACTGCGATGTGCAACGTGCCGCAGCCCTCACAGGTGAGCTCGATGTTGTCGCCGTCCATGAACGGATTGAGCCCTCGATGGTTGGTGCCGGTTGCGAGAATGTCGCCGGGGTGCAGCGTGTGAATCGAGGTGATCCATTCAATGCAGCGCGGAATCTTATGCGCCATGTCGTCAGTGTTGAAATTCTGCATGACAACACCGTTGTTTGTCAGCCTGATCTGCAGCTTGTGCGGATCCTTGATCTCGTCGGCCGTGACGATATAGGGGCCGATCGGCGCGAACGTGTCGCGTGACTTCATCTGATAAAACACGTTGGCCGGTGGAACCACGCCGCGGGCCGAACCGTCGATGAAGTTGGTATAGCCGAAGACGTAGCTCATCGCGTCAGCCGCCTTGACGTGCGAGGCGCGCTTGCCGATCACAACGGCGAGCTCCGCCTCGCCCTCAAAAATGGTCGCCGCCATATCGGGCAATATCATGGTGTCGCCGTCGCCGATGATCGCGCTCGGTGATTTCATGAAGGCGTTCATCGGGGCGGGTTCCGGCAGCGTGCCGTCCTCCATGTAGTTCACCGCCATGCAGATGATGTTCTCGGGCTTGAGCAGCGGCGGGCGGAGCCTCACCTGCGAGACCGGCTTGCCGTGCCCTTTCGCGGCCGCATCCACGAGCCTGTCCTTGAGGGCGTCGAACCGTTCGATCACACCGCGCATGACGTCTTGAGGCCCAAGCCGCGGAATGTCCTTCACCACGTCGGTCACGTCGACCACTTTGTCGCCAGCGACCACACCCAGTTTGAAGTCGTCGAAGAACGCGAGTTTCATGTGTGCTCCTCAGAACTGCTAAAGCGGCGGTGACGCAGCGTCCGGTCTGTTCACCCGCGAGAGGGTAGGGCCTGAGGGGGTCAGCATTTCTCCCGGGCAGGTCAAACGGTAGCACGGTCGACCGACACGAGCGCACACGCTGCAGCCGTCACCAGCGCGTCAACCGTTAAACCTTGAGCCCGCCGCCGCGCGCCACCTGCATCAGGTGCAAACGCATCCGTCACTATCCGCCCGCTAATTCCGACTCCTGCTCAACGGCGGCCACGCAGCCGCCGCGCCGCCAATGAGCGTGATGAAGTCGCGTCGCCTCATGGGGGCTTACCCCAAGCCAAGCATCACGGAGAACTATAGCAGGTCAGGGTCGTGCATCGCAGTAAGCTCATGTCCGGTAATGGGATGGTCCGGCCGTGCTTCGGACCGCTGCCCATGGTGCATCGTTTCGAACTCCAGCCTACACTCCGCCATATCGATAGCCACGGAGCCGGTCCATGACCACCCGACGCGCCGCCTGCAGTTGCGGGCAGCTTCACCTTACGATCGAGGGCGAACCATCGCGCATCTCCATGTGCCACTGCCTGGAGTGCCAACGCCGCACTGGCGCCGCGATCAGCAACCAGGCGCGCTTCCGCCGCGAGCAGGTCACCTTCGCCGGTAAGTCTACGGCGTGGATGCGGACAGCCGAAAGTGGCAACGCGCTGACCTTTCATTTCTGTCCGACATGCGGCTCCACCGTCTACTGGGAGGGCGAAGGCTTTCCTGGATACGTCGCCGTTGCCATCGGCAACTTCGCCGAACCGGATTTCCCCGCGCCGACCATCGCGGTGTGGGAGGAGTCACGCCACCCCTGGATCTCCTTGCCACCCGACATGCCGCCCAAACGCGTGGCGAAGCAGACGTGAAATAACAGCCGGCGGTCTTCTGCCAAGTGTCGATTTTCTTCACGGACGACCCGGAAATCGCAGACTGAGTATCGAGTCTGCTTCGCCACAATCTGGGAGGCTGAAAAATGAAAGCGATCCTAGTTCGTGAATTCGGCAGTCCTGACGTTCTGAAGCTTGAGGAGGTCCCAACACCAAGACCCGCAGCCGGCGAAGTGCTGGTGC
>DATELY010000061.1:0-7305 GCA_035276085.1 Steroidobacteraceae bacterium
CGGCGCGAGTCTTCGAGCGTCCGCTGGGACGCTTTGTTAGACGTGCTGTCTTTGCGACTCGAAGCAAGCCCCCAAGTGAACACTGGTGTCAGGTTTGCGTTGTTGCATTCGCAGGACCGAAGGAAATGCAAATATGCAAACCTGACACCGCCAGCTCCCCTCGCGCAGCTGCGAGCGTCGCCTCACACGTGTTCGGGCTTGGGTCGCACATCAAGCGCTCATCCTTCAAGTTTCGTCCTTGTCTCATGTCGCTCGAACCTTCAATCGTTCCGAAGCCAGCCTGCGCGAATCGGTTAGACATCACTTCAACTATCCCTGACACCGAAACCCTCGAACCCGCGGCCCGGCACCTTCAAGATCATATCCCCTTCGTCTGTACCCGCTTCTTCGAAAGAGACTCGGTGCTTCTTTAGATTGGCCGCTGCCTTCCGTGCGTCCCATTTCATTCGCATTCTTCTATGACTCCCTTCCGAGGACGTCTAACGCTCGCGTTCAGCGCGCACCGCGTTTTCGCGTCGGCTCCAAAGGATTGTTGGGCACTGTGCCCAGAATGTCAGCCATGAACTCTGGCCACCCTGGATGCTCTACCGGATTCCAGATGCCGTGGACAAAGTCCATAGCCTGATCCACGCTCCAACGCTGGCGGCGGACCTCGTAAAGTGAATAGAACGCGCTGACTCGAAAATTCGCCGCGCAATGCACGTGGACTTTTCTTTCGAACACGCGATCAAGGGCTTCCGAAAACTGATCGAAGTCCACGCGGGTCGGCTTTTTGAAGTCAACGGGTATGTATATGTACTCTATACCTTGAGATCCGACGATCTCGCGCTCGCCCGGAACCGCGTGCTCACTGCTGTCAGGAAGCAGGTTCACGACTACCTCGTACCCCTGCGATGCGAGATTCTTGAGTCCCTCCGGACGCACGAGGCCTGATGTGGTCAACTTCTCACTTAGCCTGCGGAAGTTGTAACTGGCTTCGATATCCATACCCAGTGCTCCTTAGTGCCCAACTCAGAAATAGACCGCCCAACTGCAGTGTCTTGCATGCCCTTGCTCTGCAGGTCTTCAAGGAGATAGACCGCTGACGTTGTTATGAGCTGACGATAAGCCTGTGACGTAGCAGGGGCAACGGGCTTGGCGATGGCGGTCAGCCATGCCGAGCATCGAGAGCCGTGAATGGGCCCAGCCACCCACCCCTCCATCACGTAGGGTCCACCGCACCATCTTCGTCTGATTTGGCGTGCAGCGTAGTCAAGAAGGTATCGAGCAGAGCGCAAAGCGCGCAGCGATGGGGCGCGGTTGCGGCAGCAAGCCACACGTTAGTGCAGGCGCATGCCCGATCCTCGAGCGCTCGTGTACCGCCAGCACTCGCATCGAGTGCACTGCTGAGCGCAAGTGCGTCGATGCAAGCACGACTCTCCGAATCACGAGCGCAGATTGCGCAATGGTTCGGAACTTGCACCACAGGTCATCGCGGCAACCGTCCACAGCAACACGAATACATTGAATCGAGTATCGCATCGGCATCAGGAGATCGAGCGAACCATGATCGCAACGAAACGACGAATGAAGCGCGTCACCCGTGTGACCGCCAGCTTGGTAGTGAGCTCATGTCTCGCTGCAGCCGCCTACGCGCAAGGTGACAAGGTGGGTTCTGTCATTGGCGAGCAAGTGAAGGCTGAGGAAGCTGCGCAGGCCTCGCAGCGCAAGATTGCGCAGCTCGATGACGAAGCCACCAAGATGCTGGCGGAGTACCGCATGGCGATTGCGGAGTCGCAGAGCTTGAAGAGTTACAACGACCAGCTCGCCGTGCAGGTGAAGTCGCAGAACGACGAAGTCGAGGCGATGGCGAAGCAGCTTTCCGAAATCGAGACGACCTCGAAGGAAGTGCTGCCGATGATGCAGAAGATGGTCGCGACGCTCGACCAGTTCGTGCAGCTCGACATGCCGTTTCTCGCGGATGAGCGTGCCAACCGCGTGGCGCAGCTGAAGGACCTGATGGGCCGCGCCGATGTCTCCGTCTCGGAGAAATACCGCCGCATCGTCGAGGCGTATCAGATCGAGATCGAGTACGGCCGCACGCTCGAAGCCTACCAGGGCAAGATCGACGACAAGACGGTCGACTTCCTCCGTGCTGGACGTATCTCGCTGCTGTACCAGACGCTCGACGGCAAAGAGACGGGTTACTGGGATCGCGCCAAGAAGAAGTGGGTCGTCGATGACGCGTACGGAAGCGTCATCACCGCCGGATTGAAGGTCGCGAAGAAACAAGCGGCTCCGGACTTCATCACCGTTGCAGTGCCGGCTCCGAAGGAGATCAGCTAATGAAACTCGCCAAAGTCATCTTGGCCGCCGTGATGGCCACAGCGGCACTGTCGCCTACTGCATTCTCAGCGCCCGCGTCGCTGGAGGATCTGCTCGAGCAGACACGCAACATGCGGGCGAGCGAAGCGAAAGCCAACCAGGATCGCGAAGCGAAGTTCCTTTCCGAGCGCAACAAACAGGCAGCGATGCTGGCTGAAGCCAAGGCGGAGCTCGCTCAGGCGAAGACACGAGGCGCCGCGTTGGCCGCCAGCTTCGATGAGAACGAGAAGAAGCTGGCCGAGCTCACGCAGCAACTCGAAGCACGCGCCGGCAACCTCGGCGAGATGTTCGGCATCGTGCGTCAGGTCGCGAACGACTTCTCGTCCGTTACGCACAACTCGATCATCAGCGCTCAGTATCCCGACCGCACCGACTTCGTTAACAAGCTCGCGCAGTCGAAGACACTGCCGTCGATTCAGGAGCTGGAGCGCTTCTGGTTCGAGCTTCAACGCGAAATGACCGAAACGGGCAACGTCACGAAGTATCCGACTCAGATCATCACGCCGGAAGGCAAGTCGGTGAAGGCGGTTGTCACGCGCGTCGGGCCGTTCAGCGCATCGAGTGACGGTCAGTACCTGCAGTTCCTGCCGAGTCAGAAGGCGCTCGCCATCATGCCGCGGCAGCCGGGCCCGCAGTTTCGCAATCCGGCGCGTAATCTCGAGATCGCAAAGGAGGGCTACGTCGAGTCCGTGCTCGATCCGACACGCGGTGTGATGTTGTCCATCTACGCGCTGCGACCGAACATCACCGAGCGCATCCAGCACGGCGAGTTCGTCAACTACATCATCCTTACCGTCGGCGGCATCGGCGCGATCCTGGCGCTGTACCAGCTGTTCTATCTGGTGACCGTGCAGCGCCGTGTGCGCAACCAGCTCAGGTTCCCGAATGCGCCTGAAGCGGACAATCCCCTCGGCCGTGTGCTGTCGACCTTCAAAGGCGACGCCGAAAAGGTCGATCAGGATCCGGAAGTGGTGGAGCTGCGCATCTCCGAGGCCGTGCTGAAGGAAACGCCGAAGCTCGAGCGCTACCAGGCCTTCCTCAAGCTCTGCGTGGCCGCAGGACCGCTGCTGGGACTGATCGGTACGGTCATCGGCATGATCATCACCTTCCAGAGCATCACCGAGTCCGGCTCGTCGGATCCGAAGTTGATGGCTGCGGGTATCTCCGCCGCCATGATCGCAACGGTGCTGGGTCTCGGCATCGCCATCCCGCTGCTGTTCGCCAACGCCTGGCTGAGCTCGATCTCGAAATCGATCGTGCAGATTCTGGATGAACAGAGCGCGGGTCTGCTGGCCGCTCGACTGGAGGCCAAGGGCCATGCTTGATGTACTGCTGGCACCGTGGCACGCGCTGCAGAACATGCGCGAGCTGGGCGGTCATGTCGTCGACTACATCTTCATCGCGTGCCTGCTCTTGTGGGGCATCGTGGTCGAGCGTTACTGGTTCTACCGCAGTGTGCTGCCGCAACAAGCGGCCGCCATGCTGCTGGACTGGAAGTCCCGCAGCGAGCACCGCAGCTGGAGCGCGCATCAGATCCGCCGCCTCATGATCTCGCGTCTCAACGCGGGCATGACGACGAATCTGCAGGTGATGAAGGTGCTCGTGCCCTTGTGCCCGCTGCTGGGTCTCTTGGGAACGGTGTCGGGCATGCTCGAAGTGTTCGATGCCATGGCGGCGCGCGGCTCGGCCGATGCGCGCTCGATGGCGAACGGTGTATCGGAAGCGATGATCTGCACGCTGAGCGGACTGGCCGTCAGCATCACGGGCCTGTACCCGGTCTTCTATTTCCAGCGTAAGGCCAAGGTCGAGACCCAGCGGCTCGCCGATCGCTTCACCTATACCTTCTGAGCGGAAGCAGTTAGCGGTTGATCCCAAAGGTGTTGCTCTGGCCAGCAGACCAGCAAGCCAGCCAGCCCTAGTACGAAAGAAGCGGAGGCAGCAGATACATGGCGTTACGCAAACGCAGAGCGAGTCAGAAGGATGCGGATGAAGCCGGCATCGATCTCGCGCCGATGCTGGACTTCGTCATGAACCTGCTGATCTTCTTCATCATCACGGCCGTGTTCGTAAAGGAAGTCGGTATCACCGTGAGCCGCCCGAATGCATCCAACGCCGAGAAGAAAGAGGGCGGCAGCATCATCGTGGCGATCAACGCGGCAGGCGAGATCATCATCGACAAGCGCACGGTGGATGTGCGCGCCATTCGCGCCAGCATCGAACGCCTGCATGCGCAGCGTCCCGAAGACGGTGTGGTCGTGATCGCCGACAAGAATGCCCAGACCGGCATCCTGGTGACGGTGCTCGACCAGGTGCGTCTCGGCGGCGTGCAGAACGTCTCCATCGCGGCGAGCCAGGCGTAAGGCTCGCGACAGGAACGAAACATGCAAACGAGAAGTCACGTCGAAGAATCCGAAGACACCCACATCGACCTCGCGCCGATGCTGGACTTCGTCATGAACCTGCTCATCTTCTTCATCATCACGATGTCGTTCGTCAAAGAGGCCGGCGTGACGGTGTCGCGCGCTGAGGCCATGACGGCGGAAAGCAAGGAGAACGGCAACATCCTGATCGCCATCCGTCCGAACGGCGATGTCTGGATGGACAAGCGCAAGGTCGACATTCGCGAGGTGCGGCCGACGATCGAACGCCTGCACATCGAGCGTCCCGACGACACCGTGGTGATCATCGCGGACAAGGAATCGCAAACGGGACGACTCACCGAAGTCATGGATGCGGTCAAGGCAGGTGGCGTGGGCGACGTCTCCATTGCGGCCATGCCGCCAGCTTGAAGGAGCACACATGCAAGCACTGACAGCAACACGCGGTCCCTTAGGGCCTTCCTTCGGCATCGCTTTCTTCGTGTCTTTGGCCTTCTTCTGGCTGATGTACACCGTCATCAGCAGATCCGGTCATGGCGTGGAGAAGCGCGAGTCCCTGCCGACCATCGACTTCGTGCGCTTGAAGCGCGATTCCGAGGTGGAAACGACACAGCGACGCAAGCCGCCACCGCCGCCTGAACAGCCGCCACCGCCGCAGAAGTTGCAGGTCAGCACGGCTGCGGTATCGGCAGATGCCGTGGCGATGGATGTTCCGACGTTGGGATTGAATGCGCAGGTTGGAGGCGGTCCGTTCGTCGGCGAGATGGGCGGTGGCGGCGGCGTGGGCGGCCTGTTCGATGGCGACATCATTCCGATTCAGCGCGTGCCGCCGGCGTATCCGCGTGACGCCGCACGCGCCGGCGTGACCGGCTTCGTGCAACTGGAAGTGATGGTCAATGCCGATGGCACGGTGCGCAGTGCCAAAGTCATCGAGTCGAAGCCGAAGGGGTTGTTCGAGGCAGCGGCCGTCGCAGCGGTGATGCGTTGGAAGTTCAAGCCCAAAGTGGTCAACGGCCAGCCTGTCGCACAGCGCGGTTCGCAGAAGATCGATTTCAGCCTGAACCAGACAGCAGCGTCCTAGTGGACCGAAACAACGGGTTCGGAAGTGCCCCCATCCTGTCCTTCCCCCGCTGCGCAGGGGAAGGGATGCATGAACGACTATCGAAGCAATCGTTATGAAGCAGTTCTCTGTTCGACTTGCGGTGGCATGCAGCCTCGTGCTCTGGGGCGCCGCCGCGCTGGCGGCGGGCGATCAATGCACCACGCCGCGCAAGTCGGAGACCATGAGCGAGGCGACGTACAACGGCACGAAGGAAGCCACGGAGCTGTTGAGCCAGAACAAGTTCAACGAGGCAATCGAGAAGCTACAGAAGCTGACGGACGATGGCGGCGACTTCGACAAGGCCATCGTGTGGTCCAACCTGGGGTTCGCCTACAACTCGAAGCAGGATTACGCGAATGCGACCAAGGCATTCGCCAAGGCGCTCGCACCCAACATTCTGCCGTTGCAGCATCAGGAGCAGCTCACGTTCAACCTGGGCCAGCTCTACATCGTCAACGAGCAGTGGGACGAAGGCATCAAGACGCTGCAGAAATACGTCAACGAGGCGTGTACGCCGCCGCCGGCGAGCGCCCACATCTTCCTTGCGAACGCGCTGTCGCAGCAGAAGCGCTACAAGGAAGCCCTGCCGCAGATCGATCAGGCGCTGGCGAAATCGAAGAAGGTCGAAGAAAGCTGGCTGCAGTTGAAGCTTGCGATCGCGTACGAGGTCAAGGATTTCAAGTCGTGCGCCGAAACGCTCGTCGCGTTGCTCAGCATGAAACCGCAGTCGGGCGACTATTGGCGTCAGCTCTCGGGCATGTTCCTGGAGTTGAAGCAGGACAAGGAGGCCGTGGCAGTGCTCGCGCTCGCCGAGCGCCAGGGCTTCGTCACGAAGCCGCAAGAGTTCAAGAACCTGTACAGCATCTACATGATGATCGACGCGCCGTACAAGGCCGGCGTGCTCATGCAGAACGCGATGGACCAGAAGAAGCTGCCGGCCGACGAAGAGAATCTCGATGCGCTGGCGAACGCCTGGATCAACGCGCGCGAAGCCGACAAGGCCGAGGGCACGCTGAAGAAGCTCGCTGCGATCGCGGAGAAGGGCGACTACTACTTCAAGCTCGGCGCGATGTACGGCGACAACGAGCGTTGGAAGGAATCCATCGAGATGTTGCAGAAGGCCATTCAGAAGGGCGGCTTGAAGCGCACCGGTGAGGCGTGGATGCGTCTGGCCGTGGCGCACTATGGGTTGAAGGATGTTACTGCCACGCAGGCGGCGTTGCAGAAAGCGATCACTTACGACGAGACGCGCAAGCAGGCGGGTGAGTGGCTGCGGCATATCGGCGGCTCGCAGCAGGTGGCGAAGAGTTGAGCTCGTAGCGAGAGTTGCCCCCACCCCAACCCTCCCCCGCTGCGCAGGGGAGGGGGCAGAAATGCGGCATCCCACTTTTCGCATTCGCCGCGATAGCGTGATTCACACGACTCACCCCTCTCACTCCCTCCCCTGCGCAGCGGGGGAGG
>DATELY010000062.1:0-21979 GCA_035276085.1 Steroidobacteraceae bacterium
GCGCTTGCTTTGCAGCGCCGCCTGCAGCGCTTCTTCCAGAGCTTTTCCGGGCTCCCCGGCCGATGCAACGGTCAGCATCGCGCTGGACATCAGCAGGGCGAGGAACGACTTCCGCATGACTTCAATCGCTGCACTCATGATTCACCTTCGCAGTTGATCGTGGGATCCAAACGTTGCAGGACCTGATCGGCGATGCCGCCGTTCAGAAAGATAGAGACGGACGGATCGGTCACGCGCAGCTGCACTCGCGTGCCGGTCATGCCGCGCGAACACGATTCGACGCGAAGCGCGTGCCACGGAATGTGCAGCGGCGGATGCGCAATGATGACCCACGCCGGCATCGCGATGTACACGCCGTCGTCCGTCAGGCGACACGCAGCATTCTGCGAATGCTGCACGGTTCCGACGCGGCCCACCGATACGCTTGATGAAATCGACCCAATCGGGGTGCGATGAGCTCATCGCTTCAACTCATACACACACATGTTGACGGTCGCCGCGAGGTTCAGCGACTCGATTGCGCCGGAGCCCGGGATAGAAAAGGACTTTGCTTTGAGGGCCGCTACTGGCTCGCGGGGAACGCCACGGGCTTCGTTGCCGAACACATAGCAATCGAATGTTCGGAAACTCGGGGAATGCAGCGGCTCGCCCTCCATGTCCAGACAGGCGATGCGCGCGAACCGCCCGCGCAGGGAATCGAGTTCCACGTCCAGTTCGATGGGCACATGAAAAATCGCGCCCACACTGGCGCGCACGACTTTGGAGTTGTAGGGATCGACACTGCCGCGGCTGAGCAGGCAGCGGAAGTTTCCGAACCAGGCGAGGGTGCGCAGTATCGTGCCGAGATTTCCCGGGTCCTGAATTTCGTGCAGGTAGATGGCGCGCTCGCCTGTGAGTGGAGCGGTCACTGGCAACATCGGCACGAGTGCAACGATTCCTTGCGGCGTTTGCGTCTCCGCCATCTCGGCCATGCGACGGTTGCTGATCACATGGGTTTCAAACGGACTGCGCCAGTGTTCGTGCTCGCTGGTCACATACAGTTTGCTTGCCTGTAGCGGCGGGTTCTTCGCAGCTGCTCTCTGCAGCTCCAGCACCAGATGCTCGCCTTCGACCAGGAAGTGTCCGAGCTCTGCGCGATACTTCTTCTGGTGCAGTTTCTTGATGTCATCGAATTTCATTGTCTGACCGGGCCTTTCATCGACATGGCCGTCAGCATGGATTGCGCCACTGCTTCGGCAACTTTGATCCCATCGACCCCCGCGGACAAAATGCCGCCGGCATACCCCGCGCCTTCGCCGCAGGGGTACAGGCCGCGCACGTTGAGGCTTTGCAATGTGTCGTGATCGCGGGTGATGCGCACGGGCGAAGACGTGCGGGTTTCGACGCCGGTGAGTACGGCGTCGTGGCGGTCGAATCCGCGAATTTGCTTGCCCAATGCGGGCAGCGCTTCGCGGATGGCCTCGATCGCATAGTCAGGCAATGAGCGTGAGAGGTCTCCGAAGCGCACGCCGGGTTTATAAGAGGGCTCCACTTCGCCGCAGGCTGTGGACGGCACGCCCCGAACGAAGTCTCCGACCAACTGCCCCGGGGCGCAGTAGTCATGGCCACCGAGTTCGTAGGCCAGCGATTCCAGCCGCTCCTGCAATTCGACTCCCGCGAGTGGGCCACCAGGGAAGTCCTGTTCTGGATTGATGCCAACCACGATGCCGGCGTTGGCATTGCGTTCGTTGCGGGAGTACTGGCTCATCCCGTTCGTCACCACGCGTTGCGGCTCGGAGGTCGCGGCCACGACGGTGCCGCCCGGGCACATGCAGAAGCTGTAGACCGCGCGACCATTCTTGGCGTGATGCACCAGCTTGTAGTCGGCCGCACCGAGCTGCGCATGACCGGCGTATTTACCGAGGCGAGCCTGGTCGATCAGCGATTGCGGATGCTCGATGCGAAAGCCCAGCGCAAACGGTTTCGCCTCGATGTACACGCCGCGAGCATGGAGCATGCGAAACGTATCGCGAGCGCTATGACCCAACGCCATCACCACATGGCGGCTGCGGATCGTCTCGCCGCTGGCGAGCGTCACGCCTTTGAGTTGCCCCTCCTCTATCGACACATCCGTGACCCGGCTCTCGAAGCGCACGTCGCCGCCGAGCGCAATGATCTCCTCGCGCATCCGCGCAACCACGCCGGTGAGACGAAAGGTGCCGATGTGCGGTTTGCTCACGTACAGGATGTCTTCCGGCGCGCCGGCGCGAACGAACTCATGCATCACCTTGCGACCGTAGAACTTCGGGTCTTTGATCTGGCTGTAGAGCTTGCCGTCCGAGAACAGGCCGGCGCCGCCTTCGCCAAACTGCACATTGGACTCCGGCGTCAGTATCTTCTTGCGCCACAACGCCCACGTATCCTGAGTGCGGTGGCGGACGTCCCGGCCGCGCTCCAGCACGATCGGTTCGAATCCCATCTGTGCGAGCAACAGCGCCGCAAACAGTCCGCAAGGCCCGAAGCCCACCACCAGCGGTCGTTCGCGTAAGGGGGTGGGCGCCTTTCCAATCGGGTGGTAGCTGGTGTCCGGCGCCGAGCGCACGTGAGGATCGTCGGCAAAGCGCTGCAGCAGCGCTGCCTCGTTGCGAACCGCCAGATCGATGATGTAGACGAACGCGATGACGCTGTTTTTCTTACGCGCATCGTAGCTGCGCTTGAACACGGTGAAATCGAGCAGGTCGGCGTCGGTAATCTTCAGGCGCTTGACGATCGCCTTGCGCAGGGCGTCGGCGGGATGATCGAGCGGCAGCGACAGTTCGGTGATGCGAATCACGGGCAGCATCCTGGCCGGTGTCTCCGGCAGAGGAAGGTTAGAATGGAGCGCGAATTGTATCGTCCCTTGCGCCCGCTTGGCTGTCTCAACAATCCCGGTTGGTTTCCCATGGCCCGATCCAAGAGCAGCCACCGCTGGCTGCAAGAACACGTCAACGATCCGTACGTCAAACAGGCGCAGAAGGACGGCTACCGCTCGCGCTCGAGTTACAAACTGATCGAGTTGAACGAGAAGGACAGGCTGATTCGCCCAGGGATGCTGATCATGGACCTGGGCTCCGCGCCCGGCGGCTGGTCGCAGGTCGCTGGACGACTCGTCGGCGACAAAGGCCGGGTGCTCGCCACCGACATCCTGCCGATGGAGCCGCTGAAGAACGTCGACTTCATCCAGGGCGACTTTACCGAAGAGGCGGTGTTCAATCAGATTCTGGCCGCGCTCGATGGCGCAAAACCCGACCTCATCATCTCCGACATTGCTCCCAACATTACGGGAATCGACTCTGCCGATCAGGGCTCCTCCATTTACCTCGTGGAACTGGCCCTCGACATGGCCCGCCGAGTGCTCAAGCCCAAGGGCAACTTCGTCGCGAAAGTATTTCAGGGCACCGGTTCGGATGCCTATCTGAAGGACCTTCGGACCTCGTTCGAGAAAGTCTCTGTCCGCAAGCCTGCAGCATCGCGACCCAGGTCGAGGGAGGTGTATGTGGTGGCGAAGGGATTCAAAGCGTAGAAGCGCCGGCGCGGTCAGTCGCGCACTGGATCGCTATCGTGCTTCGAAGGGACGAGAGAAGATCGCGACGCGCGCATCACGGGTACTCCGCCCCCAGCGCATTCATCTCCGCGACATCGAGCTGCGCTTCCACTTGATGGAAAGCGTCGTCACCGATCTCGCCGTTCGCCCGCATGGTGAGCAACGTGTCGCGCTGCGCACCGACGATGCGGGCACGCAGCGAGTCATACCGTCCGAGCTTGCTGGGATCATCTCCTACGTGAGCTTCGTCTACGAGTTGCGACTCCAGTTCGCGACGAATGACTTTCGCTTCCTGCGATGGATCGTCGTCGAGCACAGCGAGGCCGATGCGCACGAGGCGCTCGCACGCCATTCTGATTTCGCGGTCGACCGGGCCGTCGTCCTGCAATCGCAAGGCGAGAATCAGAGGGCGCAATGTCAGTCCCTGCACGACCAGCGTCCCGACGACCACGCAGAATGCCGTCAGGAGAATGAGATCTCGATAGGGAAACCCGGTCGGCAATGCGTAAGCGGCAGCAAGCGTCACGATTCCGCGCATTCCGCACCAGCTCACGACGAGCGAGCTCCGCACAGTCGGTTTTGCCGCGCCAGGCCAGCGGCCCGGGCCGAGCCAGCGCAATTTCATTCGGGCGACCGCCGAATAGCAGAATACCCAGAGGAAGCGCGCGGCGGCGACGACAGCCAGCACGATCGCAGCGACTTCGAAGTAGGCGACCCGTTCTTGCGGTTCGAGCGGGCCCAGAACCGGCCGCAGTTGCAGGCCGATCAACACGAACGCAAGCACGTTCAGAACAAACACGGCGAGGTCCCACACGGCATACGAGGGGATGCGACTTCGTGCCGGGATGAGGCGCGGTGCGTCCCGCGCGGTCGTGATGGCATAGACGACGACAGTCACGATTGCCGATAGATGCAAGTGCTCGGCGAGAATCCACACGCCGAACGTGCTGACGAACTGCAGCACGATCGAGCTCGGCACATCGGTGACGCGGAGGGTGAGCCGCAAGTTCAGGCGTGCGAGCAAGAATCCCGCAACCACACTGCCGACGAGCGCGAGCAACGACAGGGGCACGGCCGTACTGAGGTCGAGCCCGCCAGACACCACGGCGAGAACGGCGATTCGATAGATCAACAGTGCGCTCGCGTCGTTCAACAAACTCTCGCCTTCGAGAATCACGAGCAGGCGATGCGGCAGGCGCAACTGTTTCAACACGGCGCTGGCGGCCGCGGCATCGGGCGGCGCGACGATGGCTCCGAGTGCAACGGCCGCTGCCCACGGCATAGCCGGGACCAGCGCATGCGCCGTCCAGGCGACCGCGGCCGTCGTAATGCCAACGGCCGCCAGCACGAGGCACATGACGGGAATCCAGTTCGCGCGCAGATCGCGCACGGATGTATCGAAGGCCGCGTCGAGCAATACCGGGGCGACGAACAGGGCAAGCGTCAGTTCCGGATCGAGCTCGAACCTCGGCGCCGACGGCAGCAACGCAAGCGCGACACCACCCAACGCCAGTAACGATGGATAAGGGACGTTGATTCGGCGTGCGAGCGCGGTCAAACCGACTGCGCCGACCAACAACACGAGGACCCACTCGAATACTTCCATTGTTCCACGCCGGCTGCCGCGAAGGCCGGATGGTATCGCGAAGGGGGCGCACCCTTGCGCGCCCTACCCTCGATAACCGCCGTTCTCCGGATAAGCGCGTACTGGCAAGCGCTAACGTGTTGTCCTGCGCGATCGCGATGGCCTGCGTTGCACAGCTGTCGCCAGTGGAGCCTGCCCCGCTGTCAAGCGTGCAACCCCATCTCGGATTACATACGTGAGCCGTTCGGCAAAGTTGCTCGCATCTTTGTACTGCCTGGCATAGCGACCCGCCTCCGCGATCGCCGCTTCCGCCCCCACACGCACCTGCTCGAGCAGTTGACCGGCGCGTCTTTCCGTCATGCCGGTGACCAGTCGCACGAACCTGGTCAGCCGACTACGATCGGGAAACTCCTTGCCATTGCCCATCGACAGGGCCAGCGAATCTCGAGCAATGTAGGGTCGCGTCGACACGATGTCGTAACCGGGTGCGAACTCGACAGTGGACTGCGCATCGCGATAAAGGATGCTGAAGTTTTTCAGGTGCGCGTCCCCGTTGCCGATCGTGCAGGCGTACACGACCATCAATGCATACTGCTCGCGTGCATGGCCGAGCGCCGCAGGCGATACGAAATCCGTCAGGCGCCTGGCAACGCCCTCATACGAACCATCGTAGCGGCCGTGCGCGCGCCGGGCTTCGAGCACGCAAAAATCTTCGATACCCAGATACGTACCGTCGGGCAACAGGTCGAAACGATCGACGACGAGAAACCGTCGGTTTTTCGACAACGTGACATGGGCCGTTCGTATGCCGGCGGCCGCTGCCCCGCGCGTGCAGATCATCTCATTCGCAGCGAGCTCGGGAAATTCCGCTGCGTCGAATGTCTTCACGATATGCGTGGCACCGCGATGCGTGAGTTTGTCGGGCGCCTTCTGCTCGCGCACCAGCACCTTCGGTTGCATACCGGAGATGCCGGAATACGTCGCGAAACGCTCGAGCAGATGCGCGAACAAGTCCGCGCTGCCTTTGTACGTGAGGATCTCTTCGAGATTCTGCTCCGGTACATCCGCCTCGATCTGCGGCCGTGGCGAGTAGCGGAGCCGTCCGATCTGCGAGGTACCGACGATGCTCAGCAGATCCAGGTCGTCGAATTCCGGAATGGTCTTTGCGAACTGCATGCGCAGGCGCTCTTTCAACGCACCTTCCGGCAGATTCATCTCGAAGATCGGCAACAGTCCGCTCATCGCATCGTATTGATCGACACGCACCGGCATCGTGAGCGAAACAGCATTGGCGTCAGGCGTCCCGCCGCGATAACCGAACAGGATGGTGTCCTCCTCGACATCCGAGCGTGTCAGTGCCCCGATGGGCGTCTGACTTGCGAACACGTTGAGTGCCGGCTTCTTCATTTGTTACGCCGCTCGGCCCGCAGATGATCGATCGTGGGGCGTGTCACGCGCGGGATGACGGTCAAATCCAAACCCACCATGTCGAGTAGCGAGGAGAGCTTGGTAAAGCCAATCTCCTCACAACGACCCCCTTCGATGGCCGAAATCGTGGCGCGACTCATACCCAGCGCAGCGGCCAGCTGCGCTTGGGACAACCTGGATTTCTTGCGAGCCTCCTGCAACAGGGGGCCGATGGTGGACAGGTGCATGGGGGAACCTTCTAAGCGCGAGGACAATGCATCATATATAATGCATTTTATAGAATATAGGCACAAATGCATCACAAATGATGCATACAGCCATGAAGTCAGCATTGAGGCTAGTCAGCCTTCTTATTGGGAATCGCCCGCAACGAGGCCTGCTGCGGCACCGATTCTCACAGCTCCCGCGGCACGAACGGGCGCAGCTCGCCCGGTTTGCGCAACATCTTGTCCACGTCAGCCGCGTGCAGCTCTTCGGCCGTGATCATCTGGCGCGCGAACTCCTCCAGCGCGACCGAGTGGTCCTTCACCAGTGCCAGCAGCTCGCGATACAACTCCAATGCGTGTCCCTCGGTCAGCAACGATTCGCGCAGCATCGTGCCGATGTCGTGCTGATGCGAATCCAGCAGGGGACCGATGGCGAGGGAGGGATACGCGCCCATCGCGGTGATCCACTCGCCCACCTGCTGCGCGTGCAGCAATGATTCATTCGCCTGCGTTCGCAGCCAGGAGACGATGGGAATGCGCCCCGTCCCGAACACCAGGAAGGAGTAGTGCGTGTAGCGCACCACGCCGGCGAGCTCGGCCTCCAGAATGCGATTCAGTACGTCCACGACACGGTCGCGATCGAGCGTCGTCATTTCGATCACCTCGCGCGGTCAGCGGTGAGAGTGGCAGCGTACGCTCTGTGTCGAAACGGGACAGTAAGTAGAGGTGCGCTGAGCTGCTGCACATCGCCCGCCTTCTCCGGCATACTCACGCTCATGCTCCGCCATTCCAAACTCGCCCTCCTGCTCTGGGTTGCAGCGATCCTGCTGCTGCCACTGCGTGCGGCGAATGCTCATGTGCACTTGTGCCTCGATGGGCAGGCGCCGGCGATGACCATGCATGTACAGGACTTGCCGACGCACGATGGCACGAGCGAAGAGGTGGGTGGGCACACCGATCGCGACGTGCAGCTGACGGGTTCGCTTTCCGTCGGCAAGGCACCCGGCGTCGAGAAGATGTCGCTGCTGGACGCATATGTTCTGGCGCGGCTGCTGCCCACTCAACAGCACAACGCACCGCAGGCGTTCGTTGTCGTTCCTGATGTTCCCCTGCCCTTCGGGCTCTATCCGCCGCCGCGCGGACCTCCTGTTTAAGCCTTCCTTCGCTTCGCGATTCTGTTAGCGATCGGCACGCACTGCGTGTGCGTGCCGCAGGAGGCTATCCATGTTGTTTGCTCGTGGACGCGCGCTTGGCGCGTGCCTGCTATTGCTCATCGGCTGTGCGCTGAGTGCGTGCGCGCATGCCGTTGAGCCTTTCAATCCCGACGGAGAGCTCACGCTCGCGCGCGCCCTCGACGCCGCTCTGCGCGGCAATCCGGATCTGCACGCGAGCGCCTTCGAGCTGAACGCTGCCCAAGCCCGCATCGTTCAGGCTCAGCTGCGCCCGAATCCAGAAGTTGCATTGGAGCTGGAGAACTTCGCCGGGTCGGGTGAGCTCGAGGGCGCCCGTCGCCTCGAAACTACGTTGAGCCTGAGTCAGGTCATCGAATTGGGCGGTAAGCGATCCGAGCGTCGGTTCCTTGCCAAAGCGAACATCGACACCGTCAGCGTCGAACAGCGTGCCCGTGAGATCGATGTGCTTGCAGATGTCACACGGCAATTCATCGACGTCGTGGCGGCGCAGGAGCGCGTTCGCATTGCCATCGAGGCGGTGGCACTGTCGGAGCAGACGCTCGACGCGATTGCCACGCGCGTCGCTGCCGGCCGGTCGCCTGAAGCAGAGCGCAGCCGCGCGAGGATTGCATTGACTCGCGCCCGTGTGGAGCAACGCCAGGCTGAGAGCGAGCTGCGGGGTGCTCGCTACGCACTATCCGCGTCGTGGGGCAGTCCGGAACCGGCATTCCGTACGGCACGGGCGGAGCTGCTCGATCTGCGCGCCGTGGATTCCTTTCAGTCGCTCATGGCGCGCCTGGAGCAGGCGCCTGCGTTGCTGCGCTTCGCGTCGGAAAGCCGCCTGCGCGCATCGGAGCTGCGGCTCGCACGGGCGCAAGCTCGGCCAAACCTCACGTTCAGTCTCGGTGCGCGTCGCTTCGAAGACAGCGACGACGCCGTGCTGGTCGCGGGCGTTTCGATGCCATTGCCGCTCTACGACAGAAATCAAGGCGCGATCGGAGAAGCGCGCAGTCGTCTGCAGCAGGCGGATGCACTGCGCGATGCCGCACACGTCAAAGCCCGTGCAAGCCTGCTGCGTGTGTATCAGGAGATGGAAGCCTGCAAAGCACGCGTGGAGATGCTGCGTTCTGAGGGTCTGCCGCAGGCGCGGCTTGCACTGGAGCAAACGCGCAGCGGTTACGAGCGCGGCCGTTTTTCCTTCCTGGAGCTGGCGGATGCGCAGGCCGAGTTGCTGGCGCTGCGCACGGCGACAGTCGACGCCGCAGCCGACTATCACCGCCTGCGCGCGGAGATCGAACGGCTAACCGGCACCTCGCTCATTGAACCCACTCCCTGAATCCGACTCGAGTTGCCCATGAATACGAAAGCCCTGTCACTCGTCGTTCTCGCGCTTGTGCTGAGCGGATGCGGCGGACCCGATACAGCACCGTCACATTCGGTCGATGCAGATGACGAACAGGAAGACCCCCAGCATGACGGACAGCAGGAGAACATCGTCACTCTCACACCCGCTCAAGTGAGGAGCGCCGGCATCGAGGTCGCACGAGCCGGCCACGCAGCGATCAAGGAGAAGCTCCCCGTGTATGGCGTGATCGCGCCCAACGCCGAGCGCGTTCGCGACGTGGGCGCGCGATTTCCTGGCGTCATTCGCAGCGTAACGAAGAAGGTCGGCGACGAGGTGCGCCAGGGAGAGCCACTCGCGCACGTCGAGAGTAATGAGAGCCTGCAAACCTATGCCGTGATTGCGCCGCTGAATGGCGTTGTCACGGCCAGAAATGCGCATCCGGGCGAGCAGACCGGCGAGAAGGTGCTCTTCACCATCGCGGATCTATCCACGGTCTCGGTCGAGCTTTCGCTGTTCCCGCGCGACATGGCCAAGGTGCGAGTGGGACAGACTGCGACGGTCACGAGCAGCGACACGGGCCAAAGCGCCGACGGCAAGATCGTGTACGTCGCCCCCTTCGGCACCCACGCGAATCAAACGCTCACGGCGCGCGTGCAACTCGACAATGCCGCTCGGCGCTGGGCACCGGGTTTGTATGTCACCGCCGAGATCACACTCTCCGAGAACGCTGTACCGCTTGCGGTACGCAGCGATGCGCTGCAAACCCTCGACACCGACACGGTCGTCTTCGTCCAGAACGCGAACGGCTTCGAGCCACGACCGGTACGGGTGGGGCGCTCGGATGGACAGTGGGTGGAACTGACCGCAGGGCTCACGGCTGGCGAGACCTATGCCGCCGCGAACAGCTTCATCGTCAAAGCGGAGCTCGGCAAAGGCAGCGCCGAGCACGATCACTAGTATGAAACAGCGACTCGGGCATCCTGCCACTCGCGCTGTGGCTCAGGTGAAAAAGCGTGGTTTTTCCCCTTCGCTCGCCGCCTGCGGCGGCGGGCACATCCCTGTGCCTGGGTGGCACTCGATAGCATGTGTTTCATGCTTCGGGGTCGCGGGCGGCGCGGACAGCTAGCTACAGGATGCAACGATGATCGACACGCTGCTGCGTCTATCCCTCGCACGACGCTGGATCGTGCTGTTCCTGGTGCTGGCCGCGGCCATCGCCGGCCTCTGGAGCTACCAGCGCTTGCCGATCGATGCGGTCCCCGACATCACGAACGTTCAAGTCCAGATCAACACCGAGGCCGCTGGCTATTCTCCGCTGGAAGTCGAGCAGCGCATCACCTACCTGGTGGAGATCGCCACCGCGGGGCTGCCGCACCTGGAATACACGCGATCGTTGTCGCGCTACGGCCTGTCGCAGGTCACGGCGGTGTTCGAGGACGGAACGGACATCTACTTCGCCCGCAACCTGATCAGCGAGCGACTGCAGCAGGCGAAGGCTCAGCTGCCCTCCGGCATCGAGCCCGAGATGGGACCGATCGCAACCGGCCTGGGCGAAATCTTTCTGTACACCGTGCATGCCGAGCCGACCGCGCGACAGCGGAATGGGCAACCCTACGATGCCACCGCGCTGCGTGCCCTGCAGGACTGGGTCATTCGTCCGCAGCTGCGGCAGGTCGCAGGCGTCACGGAGGTGAACACGATCGGCGGTTATGAACGCCAGTATCACGTCACGCCCGATCCCGCGCGCCTGCTCGCCCATGGCCTGACGTTCGAGGACATCGTCACCGCACTGAAGCAGAACAATGCCAACGTCGGCGCGGGCTACATCGAGCGCAACGGCGAGCAATATCTCATCCGCTCTCCGGGTCAGGTCGCGGACATTCCTGCGATCGAACAGATCATCGTCGCGCATCGCGGTGTTCCGGTGACGATTCGTGACGTCGCCGACGTGGTGTATGGAAAGCAGCTGCGTACCGGCGCTGCAACGCGCGATGGCGCGGAAACGGTACTGGGCACCGCCGTGATGCTCATCGGCGAGAACAGTCGCAGGGTATCGAAGGCCGTGGCGAACAAGCTCGCCGAGATCAATCGCACATTGCCCGATGGGATCGCGGCCGAGCCCGTTTACGACCGCACCGTGCTGGTCGAGAAAACCATCTCGACCGTGCAAACGAATCTGCTCGAAGGCGCGATTCTCGTCGTT
Organism: Steroidobacteraceae bacterium; assembly: GCA_035276085.1. Taxonomy (GTDB): domain Bacteria; phylum Pseudomonadota; class Gammaproteobacteria; order Steroidobacterales; family Steroidobacteraceae; genus DATELY01. The sequence continues at coordinate 11,502 of DATELY010000062.1, forward strand.
GCCGTCCTGTTGCTGATGCTCGGCAACGTACGGGCGGCGCTGTTGACGGCAATGGTCATTCCGCTGTCGATGTTGTTGCTGATGACCGGCATGGTGGCGACGCAAGTCAGCGCCAACCTCATGTCGCTCGGTGCGCTCGATTTCGGGCTGATCGTCGACGGCGCAGTCATCATCGTGGAGAACTGCATTCTGCGTCTCGCACAACAGCAGCATCGGCTCGATCGATTGCTGAGCCTGGAAGAGCGTCTGCAGACCGTTTTCGCGGCCACTCGCGAAGTGTTCAAGCCGAGTCTCGTGAGTGTGTTGGTCGTGATTCTCGTGAATGTTCCGATCCTCGCGTTGACGGGCATCGAAGGAAAGATGTTCCGGCCGATGGCATTGACCGTCATCATCGCGCTCATCGCTGCGCTCGTCCTCTCGCTGACGTTCGTGCCCGCCGCTGTCGCGCTGTTCCTGCGCGGGAAGATCGAAGAGAAGGAGAATGTCATCGTGCGTGGGGCGCGCACTGCATACGCACCCATACTCGATGCCGCACTGAGGTTCAGAGGCTTCGTGCTTGCGGGCGCGCTCGTATTCGTCGTCCTGTGCGGCTGGCTCGGCTCGCGCCTGGGATCGGAGTTCACCCCGAACCTGGACGAAGGCGATCTCGCCGTTCAAGCCTTGAGAATTCCGGGGACGAGCCTCTCCCAGTCCCTGGAGATGCAGTTTCAGCTCGAGCGCGCCCTCGAGAACCTCCCTGAGGTGAAGACTTATTTTTCACGCGTCGGCACGGCGGAAGTGGCAACCGATCCCATGCCCCCGAACATTTCGGATGGCTATGTGATGCTCAAGGATCGCAGGGAGTGGCCGGATCCGAAGAAGAGCAAAGCGGATCTCGCCCGCGAGATCGAAGCGAAACTCGAAGCCGTGCCCGGCAATGCATTCGAGATCAGTCAACCCATCCAGCTGCGCTTCAATGAGCTCATCTCGGGCGTGCGCTCCGATCTGGGGATCAAGGTATACGGCGATGACCTGGATCAGCTGCTGAGATCCGGCAACGCGATCGCCCGGATCATGAGCAGTGTCGCCGGCGCCGAGGGCGTCAAAGTCGAGCAGGTCGCCGGATTGCCAATGCTGTCGGTCGAGCCCGATCGCCGTGCGCTCTATCGGTATGGGCTCGACGTCGCCGCTGTTCAGAACGTGCTCACAGCCGCGACGGGCGGCGAAGCGGCGGGCCAGATCTTCGAAGGCGATCAGCGCTTCGATCTCGTCGTGCGTCTGCCGGAACACCTGCGTAACGATATCGCAGCGCTGTCGCGGCTACCCGTGCCTCTGCCCGATCGCGCCTACGTGCCGTTGGGTGAGGTGGCGACGCTGAAGCTCACGTCGGGCCCGAATCAGATCGGCCGCGAGAATGGCAAGCGCCGACTGGTCGTGAGCGGCAACGTTCGCGACCGCGATCTCGGAAGCTTCGTCACGGAGGTGCAGCGGAAGGTCGAGCAACAGGTGCAGTTGCCGGCGGGCTACTGGCTCGATTACGGCGGTACGTTCGAGCAGCTCGAATCGGCGTCACAACGACTCGCGCTCCTCGTGCCGCTGACGCTGGCGCTGATCTTCGCACTGCTGCTCATGACGTTTGGTTCGGCTAAGGACGCAATGCTCGTGTTCAGCGGCGTGCCGCTCGCACTGACCGGTGGCGTGCTCGCGCTGTGGATGCGCGAGATTCCGCTCTCGATCACGGCGGGCGTCGGCTTCATCACGCTTTCCGGAGTCGCCGTGCTCACGGGCGTCGTGATGGTGGCCGCCTTCCGTGACCGGTTGGCCACGGGTGCCGCCATCGACCAGGCGATCCGCGAAGGCGCGATGTTGAGATTGCGCCCCGTGCTCATGGTGGGATTGGTCGCTGCGCTGGGATTTCTTCCCATGGCGCTCAACACCGGTACGGGCGCAGAGGTGCAACGGCCCCTCGCAACCGTGGTGATCGGGGGCATCGTGTCATCGACACTGCTGACGCTGCTCGTGTTGCCCGGCTTGTATCGGATCGCCCATCGCGGGGATCGTTGAGTCTCTCGACGACCGTCACCGACCCGTCATCCGCTCCATATTCTCCGGATATCGAGCGCCCTGCACCTGGACTTGCGATGCCGCGCTATCGATATCCCGCAGGTCTTCCGACGTGAGCTGGACGTCCAACGCGCTCAAGTTCTCCTCGAGTCGGTGCAGCTTGGTCGTGCCGGGGATGGGAACGATCCACGGCTTCTGCGCGAGCAGCCACGCCAGTGCGAGCTGAGCGGGCGTCACCTGCTTGCTGGCTGCAATCTTGCCGAGCACATCGAGAAGCGCCTGATTGGCCTTGCGCGCCTCGGGCGTGAAGCGCGGGACCTTGTTGCGGAAATCGGAGCTGTCGAACTGCGTGTTGGCGTCGATCTTCCCTGTGAGAAAGCCTTTGCCGAGTGGGCTGAAAGGAACGAAGCCGATCCCGAGTTCTTCGAGCGTGGCCATGACTTCCGTTTCGGGCTGCCTCCACCAGAGCGAATACTCGCTTTGCAGCGCCGTGACAGGTTGTACCGCGTGCGCGCGTCGGATCGTCTGCGCACCGGCCTCGGACAGCCCGAAATGCCTCACCTTCCCTGCGCGAATCAATTCTTTGACGGCGCCCGCGACCTCTTCGATCGGCACATCCGGATCGACACGATGCTGGTAGAACAGATCGATGACATCCACCTTGAGTCGCTTGAGCGACGCTTCCGCAACTTCCTTGATGTGCTCGGGTCGACTGTCCAGGGCGCTCTGCTTGCCCTGTCGAGCGAGCCTGAAGCCAAACTTCGTCGCGATCGCAACCTGGCCTTTGAATGGCGCGAGTGCTTCGCCGACGAGCTCTTCATTGACGAACGGGCCATACACTTCCGCCGTATCGAAGAACGTGACGCCGCGCTCGACCGCCGTTCGCATCAGCCGAATGCTCTCCTGCTTGTCTGCTGCAGGACCGTAGGCGAAGCTCATGCCCATGCAGCCGAGGCCGAGTGCCGATACTTCGAGACTGTTGCCGAGTTTGCGCTTGTGCATAAGGTTTCCTGCAGCTCGATCAGCGCTTGGACCGACGATCGTACAAGCCGGAGAAGGCGGGATCGAGACGGATAACTGGACTGTCCTGGAGTGTGAGTTCGCACACCTGGCGAAGCCCTAAGACCCATAACACCGATCCCATACTGAAATGTACGTCCCTTCCCCTGCGCCAGCGGGGGAAGGACAGGATGGGGTGGTCGGGCTACGGTGACTATCTCAAACGCCCCCACCCTACCCTCTCCCGCTATCGCAGGGGAGGGGAGGGGAGGAAACGCGGTCTGTAACGCAGCTTCGATAGTCGTTCGTGCGTCCCCTCCCCTGCGAAGCGGGGGAAGGACAGGATGGGGGCACTTCCGAAGCAGTCGTCACGGTCCACTAGATCGTCGGATCTCGCAGCACGGTCGCGTCCCGTTCCTCGCGTTGCGACGCGAGGGAGCGTTCGCGTGAAGGCACGCGCCGAGCCGCATACCAGGCAAGTAGCGCCGCGCCCAACAACACCCCGGCCGCCAGTAGAAAGGCAATGCCCGCATACGCGGGCGGACGCGTGCCATCGCCCAACGAAAGCGAGTACACGCCGCCGAAGAACAGCGGCGACAACACACCGGCGATACTGGCGACGCTGCTGTTCGCGCCTTGTAGCTGTCCTTGTTCCGATTCGGATACGCGGGCCGTCATCAACGACTGGATCGTGGGCATGGCCAATCCCCAGAGTGCGTTCGGGAACATGGCCAACGTGAAGAGCATGCCGCTCGGTGCCAGCCCCATCCAGGCGACACCTACGGCGCCGCCGAACAAACCGATGATCATGGCCCCGCGATCACCGTAGCGACGTGTGAACGGCGCGACGAGCGTACCTTGCACGATCATGTCGAGCATGCCCACGAGCGCGAGCAACAGGCCGACTTCCCACGGACTCCAGCCGTAACGAAACCCCGCGTACAGCACGAACACAGCCGAGAACACGTGATGCGCGAAGTACAGGAGGAAGTTCACGACGCTCAAGCCGAACAGCTCGTGATGCGAGCGCAGGAGGCGCATCGCGCCGAAGGGATTCGCGCGACTCCAGGAGAACGCCATGCGCCGATCCTGCGGCAGCGACTCGGGCAATACGAACAGGCCGTACAGAAACGCAACGCCACTCAGCGCGGCCGCGACCCAGAACGGCGTACGCGGCGAGATCTCGCCCAATACTCCACCCAGCAGTGGACCGGCCACGAACCCGCCGCTGAACGCAGCACCGATGAGTCCATAGGCGCGTGCTCGTTTCTCGGGCGGCGTGATGTCCGCCATGTACGCGAAGACCGTCGTGAAACTGGCCGAGGTGATACCGGCGACGGCGCGGCCCAATGCAAGCCACCATAGATTCGGTGCCAACGCCATGAGGACGTAGTCCGACGCAAGACCGATGGTGGACACCAGGATCACGAGGCGCCGTCCGTAGCGGTCGGACAGCGAGCCGATGACGGGCGATGCGATGAACTGCATTCCCGCCCACAGCGCCACGAAGATGCCGTTGATCACGCCGGCACGGGCATTCGATCCCGCAAATTGCTCGATGAGCGCCGGCAGTACAGGAATGACGATGCCCATCGCGACGATGTCGAGCACCGCCGTTACGAATATGAATGCGATCGCGGCTCGTCGGCCGGCGAAGGACGAGAGAGACATGAGGTAAGACTGGGTGCTGCTGATTGATTGGGTGCGCACGGGCGTGCGCGCCACGGCGACCGTCGGATGATAGCGGCACACGAAGACAGCTGCATGGCTGTAGCGATGCCGTAGGAAAGCCGTGCACAGGAGTTGACTGTGCGCAAGCGCTCGTCCCGAGCATGTCGAAGCGGCTCAGCCCACTCCCATCATCTCTGAAACAAACGCTCGAGATCGCCGGGCGACAGTGCCCGCCACTGCCCCGCCGGCAGATCTCCCAACGTCAGTCCACCCACACGGCTGCGCTGCAATGTTTCAACGTGATTACCGACGGCCGCGAACATGCGTCGCACCTGGTGATAGCGGCCTTCCGTGACCGTGACACGCGCCTGCTGCGCTGAGATGACTTCGAGCGTGGCCGGGGCCAGCGGTGTCTTCTCCGACTCGAGCTTCAACCGGCCACTGGCAAAGACGGCGCCTTCATCGCCGCGCAACGCACGCGCAAGCGTTACTTCATACACTTTCTCCAGGTGCGACTTGGGCGACGTCACCCGGTGCAGGAGCACGCCATCGTCGGTCATCAACAGCAAGCCGCTGGTCTCGCGGTCGAGACGGCCGACACTCGCAAGCACGGGCAGCCTTGCCGCGAAGCGGTCTGGAAGCAGAGCGTAGATGAGGCTGCCGGCGTCCTTGGTAGAGCACGTGTAGCCGGTTGGCTTGTGCAACATCAACGTCAGCGGCGACGGCGGATCCAGCGGTTCGCCATCGATGCGGATCCGTCCGTGCTCGACTTGATCGTCGGCGTAGAGCACCTCGCCGGCTGCATCGGTGATGCGTCCCGCGCGGAACATCGCCGCCACTTGTTTGCGGCTGCCGTAGCCGAGATTCGCAATCAGCTTCACGAGCTTCATCGCGTACGCACGGCCTCGATGATCTTGAAGCCATGCTCATGCGCAACGGTTCTCACCGTGCCGAAGCTGTCGTTGAGCACGTTCTCATACGGCATGTGTCGATTCGCGACGAGCCACAATCGACCACCGCGATTCAACGCCGCGGCGGCCACTTGAATGAAGCGTCGCCCGATGTCGGGCCGATCCTCGCGAGCGCCGGTGTGAAATGGCGGATTGGTCACGATGAGGTCATAGCTGCGCGGCAAGCCTTCGGTGACGTCGTGCCACAGGAAACTCAGCTGTTTCCGCTCTGCGAACGCAGCCAGGTTGTTACGTGCCAGATCCAACGCGCGAGCTTCCGCTTCGTAGAGATCGACGGCGTCGACCCCGGCACATCGAGTGAGCAGCTCCGCGGACAAGTAGCCGAACCCCGCGCCCAGGTCGGCAGCCCGACCGGCAAGCCCGGCTGGCAACTGCTCGGCGAGCAGCGCAGAGGCCACATCGATGCGATCCCAGGCGAAGACACCCGGCCGACTGACGAAACGGCCTGCGGCGATCGAACGCACAGCGTCGAGCTCACGCCACTCGGCCAGCAGGGACGCGTCGTGCACATCCGCAAGCGGCGCAGTCCAGAACACGCGGCACTTGTTCTTCGTGAGCGTTTCGACCGGACCCGACAAGCGCGCGAGATCCGCCTCGTGTGAACGCGCACCTTCGTTGTTGCTCGCACAGGCGACGACACGACCGCCCGGTTTGACAGCAGCCATCGCCCGAGCCAGCAACGCCCGCGCTTCATCGCGCTGCCGGGGCGGCAAGACCAGGACCAGCGCGTAAGCACGCTCCGCATTGGCTTGCTCGGATGACGCAATCGCCTGCCCCGCCCGCTTCAACGCATCGGCGTCCGGCTTGAAGGTCTGCTCGCAGAGCAGACCGGGAAACGAATGCTGCTGCAACGGCGAGCCCGCACGCGCGCGCAGGAACAACACCGGACCGTCGGGCCACGACAAGCGGCCCGAGTTGAATGGCAGGAACATTGTTTCGAGAGGAGCGTCTTCGCGCACGAGGAGTGAGCAGCCGTCAAGATGGGCTGCGTAGTCTACGCGGCGCAGACTCGCGCGCTAGCGAATATGGCAATGTCGCCTTGCGTGTGCGTGCGTGTGCGAGCGCCGCTGCCCTGCTAGGGCTATCCCGACACCAATCGAATACGCGTGATCTCGGACGGCGCACCGATGCGCTTCGGCGGGCCCCAGTAACCGGTGCCGCGACTGATATAGATCCACAGCGAATCGAGCCGATGCAGCCCGGCCGTGAAGGGCTGCTGATAGCGGACGAAGTGATTCCAGGGCCAGAACTGCCCGCCATGGGTATGCCCCGACAATTGCACATCGAATCCGGCAGCGGCAGCCGCCGGTGCGGTGCGCGGCTGGTGGGCGAGCAAGATGCGGATGGCGCGGTCCGGAGCGCCTTTCACCGCGGTCGCGGGATCGCTGCGATGGGTGTCATGGAAGTGATGGCCGCTGAAATCGGTGACACCCGCCAGCACGAGCTGCGCGCCCGCATGCTCCAGCACGACGTGCTCATTGAGCAATACGTTGAGACCCAGGCGCCGCAGCTCACGTATCCACGCGGATGCCCCGGAGTAGTATTCGTGATTGCCCGTCACGAAGTAACTGCCATGCCGCGAGCGCAAGTGCTGCAGCGGTGCGACGTGCGCTGCCAGGCGTTGCACGGTGCCATCCACCAGATCGCCGGTGACGGCGATGACGTCGGCATCGAGAGCGTTGACTGCCGCGACGATGGCAGAGACGAAATCGCGCTTGATCGTTGGACCGACGTGCACGTCGCTGATCTGAACGATGGTGAAGCCATCGAGGCTCGCCGGGAGATTGGGCATCGGGATGCTCACCTCGACGATGCGTGCGCGACGCCGCGCGTTGAACGCGCCCACGATCGACGCTGCGGCAGCACCGATGACCACCGCCAGCGCGCTGAGCTCTGCGATCTCCGCGAACTCGGCTGCCGGCGCGGACAGCCATGCGACGAACAGCGCCAGATCGCGCAGCAGGGTGAAGACGAACAGGGATGAGAACAAGCCGATGGCCGTCATACCGGTCCAGGCCGCGCGATCGGACCACGCGGGATCGCGGATGGAGCGATAGGACATGCCGAGCGGGATGAGCACGCAGGAGGCCAGCAACAGGAGCACCGCACACACGCGGCCGGCGGTCGATAGGGGCAGAGCGGGAATCAGGCGCAGCCCGATGTACGCGTGGAGCGCAATGAGGAGTGCGGGGATGGCGAGGCGGGATGTGTTCAAGGGCAGTGGTGCGTGTTGGTTGAGAAGGTTAGACGCGGGCGCGCAGTGTGGTTCCACACCGAGACTCGCAGTAAGCGTCCCTTCCCTTGCGCAGCGGGGGCCGCTCCTGCGCATCCATGCGCCCGCGCCATTCGTGCATCCCTGCACATCAGAACGACCGGAGGAAGTGGCGCGCCAGGACAGGATGGGGGCTCTTTGGAAATACACCACCACTCGCACCAGCCCCCACCCTGTCCCTCCCCCGCTGCGCAAGGGAGGGGACGCGCGACTACGATGGTCGATGTACGTTCGAGATTGCACTCCTCACCGCATCCGCATCCCGCGTATCCACCTCCAACACGAACGCACGCTCCGTCTCGTCGAAGGGCTCCCAATACGTCAACTGCCGATCGAGCACATCCGCCGTCGCCTCCGAGGCATCCCCGCGTCTTGCCAGCAGTCGCGACCGCAGCTCTGCTTGCGGCGCGTGGCAATGCACGATCGTGAGTGCCACACCCATTTCGCGGGCCAGCGCGATGAAGCACGCACGCTCATGGCGGCGCAGGCAGGCCGCGTCGACGATTGCATGTTCCTTCCCCAGCAACACGGTTCGGGCGCAACTCAACAGGTGCGCGTAGACGCGGTCATTGAATTCCAGCGTATAGATCCCGCCGCCCGGCGACGATGGCGACGATTCATGCGCCTGCAGCCCGGCAAGCCGCTTGCGTTCCACATCGGAGCGAACGCGCACGGCGGCGAGCGCCTGCAACAGCTGCGTGCTCAGCCACGTTTTCCCCGAGCCCGACAGGCCGCACATCACGATGAGCCGGGGCGCGATAGGCACAAGCTCTGCCCGGGCGTTATGGAGGTATCGGGCTGCCGCGTCGGCATGCTCCTGGAGTCGCGCCACCTTCGCACGCACCAGTGCCCGATGCACCCGGAACCAGCGCCAGACGAGCGCGGCCTCGTAGTCGCCTGCTCTTTCCAGCCAACCGTCGGCGCAGGCGTACGCGAGGTCACGACGTCCGCGGGCGATGAGATCCATCATCAGGAATGCGACGTCGTCGGCGACATCGATGTGGCGCAGGTCGGGATTGAACTCGATGCAGTCGAAGGCCATCAGCTCGCCGTGCCACCTCACGACGTTGCCGGCATGCAGGTCGCCGTGGCATTCGCGAATGCGGCGGGATGCTCCGCGTCGATCGAGCACAGACTGCAACCGCGCGTGCTCTGCCGCCAGCCACTGCTCGAGCTCCACCGGTACTGCGTTCAGCTCACGCAAATTACTTTGCACTGCCGCCCAGGCCTTGCTGTCGCTCGAGTGAGCCGCACTCGACTCATGAATGTCAGCCAGGCGCGAGCCGAATTCATGCAGCGCCTCGGCCGGCACTCGGTCGTTCGCCACCAGTGCGGCCAGCTCCTCGTTCGGGTCGAACTGCCGTAGCTGCACGGCGAACTCGATGGGCTCGCCTGGGCCGTTCATGCGAGGCGCAGCGGGCGTCCCGGCGATGGGCACGACAGCAAGGTACAGATCAGGTGCAAAGCGCCGATTGAGCCGCAACTCTTCTGCGCAGTAACGGCGGCGCGATTCGAGCGTCGAGAAATCCAGGAACGCCAGGCGCACGGGCTTCTTGATCTTGTATGCGAACCGGCCTGTCAGCAGCACCCACGAGATGTGGGTTTCGCGCACTTCGATCGCGTCCACGGCATGCGCGTAGCAATCGGCTGAGCGCAGGGCGTCGATGAGTGGGGGATCGTGGGGCATCGCGAAACGTCGACAGTGAGGGATCGTTTTGACATCGTACGCTCAGAGCGTGTCCCCACCCCAGCCCAGGGAGGGAGTCGGAAAGAGGTCATCGTGGAAGATTGGGTCTTACGTGCGATGAAGCGCTGGCCGAATGTGCCGGCACTGTTCGGCTGGCTCGGCCTCGACCGGCGCGGTCGCTGGTTGATCCAGGGTGAAGTCATTTCGCATCCCCTCATCGTGCAGGCGATCAATCGCAACTATGAGGCGGACGAGCAGGGTCGCTGGTTCTTTCAGAACGGGCCTCAGCGTGGATACATGAAGTTGGAGTACGCACCGTTCGTCCTGCGCACGAGTGAGGACGGGACAGCGCTCGTGACTCATAGCGGCTTGGCGATCTTGCAGCCGCAGGCCGCGTTCATCGACGAGAACGGCACAATGCTGCTGCAGAGCGAGCGGGGTCCCGGCGAGATTGCGGGCACGGAATTGGAGTGGGTGCTGGAGCGACTGACGATCGAGGGCGCACCGCTCACAGAGGATCAGATGGCAGACGCACTGTCACTGCCGTCGGGCGCAAAGACGCCCATCTTGTTCGAGCTGTGCGGATCGCAGCTGCCTGTGCGACGCCTCGATCAGGCTGTGGCGCCCGAGAGGTTGAAGTTCGTGCGCGACCCTCAGCCACGGGAAGGAGAGAAGATCTCGTCGGGTGCACAGGACTAGTGTCCTGAATCGGTAATGCGTGAACGTCAATTCGGCGAGAGGAAATGGCGAAACGGCGTAATGGCGTCAGAAATCACGCGCTTGACGCCATCTCGCCATGACGCCCTCACGCCATTTGCGGGCTGACGAACGTACG